>JBGPBS010000065.1:0-8171 GCA_041481365.1 Bathyarchaeia archaeon | reverse complement strand
ATCAGCAGATTGCTCCGGGAGTCTGGAGCAACTCGACCATGACCATTCCAAGCCTCGAGTACGGCCACTGCGTAACTCTAGCAGGCGCAAACGCAACACTCAATCCTGGCGAAGTACTCATAAGCGACCCGCTTCAAGATGCTTATGAGGCTGGAACAGCACCCGGACGAGAACCAGCAATTCACGCTTATCCGCATGCTACAACAGACCATAATGACACCCAGCACGTCTCGCAAGATGCTTATAACGTCACACAATGGATTGGACCAGGCCCAGGACCATATGGACTGGGACAGGATGTTTGGGAACTCGCCGGGTACCTTCAAACCATGGGATTTGACGCATCGTGGCACACTTTCATAAGGATTGCTGTAGCAACCTCACCCTCAGGCATACACGACATAGCCGTCACCAACGTCACTTCACCCAAGAAAGTCATATTCCAAGGTTTCTGTGGAAACGTCACAACTACAATTGCCAACAACGGCAACTATTCTGAAAATGTCAACGTCACGGTTGAAGCCATCAACAGCACGGGCACTCAATTTGCAATCGGCAACTTCACAAACGTTCCACTGAACAACGGAACTTCAGCCGATCTAACCCTCACTTGGAATACAACTACATTCGCGAAGGGCAACTACACGCTGTTCGCATCCGCAGATCCGCTGCCAGGAGAAACAAACTTGGCAGATAACAATTTCACAGATAGCTGGGTAATACTACCGATGCTCGGCGATTTGACCGGCGGTACGTCGAACATTTGGGACTTTGTTCCAGACGGCAAATGCGACGGCAAAGACGTGTCCGTAGTGGCAAAGTGTTTCGGATCATATCCCGGGTGCCCACCACCGCTGATATGGAACACAAACTGCGACGTTACTGGATTAGTGTTTGGTCTTCCAGACGGCAAAGTAGATGGCAGAGACGTGTCCCTCGTAGCAAAACACTTCGGCGAACACAACCCGTAAACCCCACCCTTTTTTTGTTTTAAGCAGAAATGACTTCAACTGCACATTTTTTCTCACCGCTTGCGCTGCAAATGGTCCACGCTTTCGCATTAAGTACGACGATAGAAGTCAACCGTACAAGAGAGACCTAGAACCATGAAAGGGTTTCACTCTATCTCGCGGTTTTTTGACGCCATGCATAGATAAGGTAACCTAATGGCAAAACTATGATACGCATAAGGCTAATGTTAAAAGATCGGGCAGAATCATTTGTATTGACCAACCTATCATCATGAGCCTGATGTAACTAGCAGCACTGCCGGACAAAGTGGAAGATTATCTGAAGCTGGCAAGGCAATGCTTGAGGCGGAGAAAGGACATTGACGAAAACGATCGTTAATACGGATATCAGTCACCGTTATAGGATCTCCCCGATTCACCAGCATCAAACTGCCGGCACTGGTGTCGCACATCGCGAGAAATCAATTTCTAGCAGAGACCATGAACATCTCAGCGCACGCTGTTTCTATAGCGGGGTCCCACGGTCTTGACTTCGACAACAAGAGAAGCTTGTCACTTTTGCCGGTAAACACGTGTTCAAATTCTAACCCGCACTTACAGCGTTTCACACTTGGCTTCTTTGGACAAAACACGTTCAGATTGTCCCTGACAAATGGAGTGCGGAGGGTGGGATTTGAACCCACGAACCTCTACAGGATAGGCGCCTCAGGCCTACGCCTTTGACCATGCTTGGCAACCCCCGCAGGGCGAAGCTAAACCGTTCTATCATGTAAAATGTGGTCTGAATTAAATCTTGCTTAGCCACCGCGAATCAGGAAAAAAGAGAGCTCACATCGAACGCTAGAAAACCTGCCAGGGTGTATTTTGCGAGCTTCCCACTGCCATACTGCCGGTCGACTACATTATCCCCAGCGCACGCTGAGCCACAACTCAAAGGTTAGACTTTCGATTTCTGGACTAGATCGTCGACCTTGGCCTTCTTAATCAAGCTGACATGTTTAGCCAATTCGCTCACGACAGCCTCGCGCGCGCTCGCTACCGTAGGCCACCACTGGAAAACCGACACGAAAACTTCCTTCTCTCTTAACTCCCTCGCCAATTCCGTGAGAACGGCCAAATTGCCCTCATACCCATTGACTATCACAATCTTGCGAACGCCGTAATAGGCCAATGACAAGCATGCCTCTCTAACGTATTCCTTGAATGTTCCAGACGACGTGAAGATGGTTCCCCAAAACTGCTTGCGATGGAAGCTTGCACCAAAAGGAATCACAGGCAAGCAGAGTACATCCGTGCAGTTAGCTGTTTCTTCGGCTATTGCCTTAGCTATCAAGAAATCTATTCCTAACGAATTCGCAGGCCCATGCTGCTCTGTGGAGCCTATAGGAAAGATCGTGATGTCACTCTTGCTGAAATACTCCTTCGCGTCGGTTCAGCTCATTTCATAAAGCAGGCTCTTCAAGGCTTGTCCGCCTCTTTCACGAAACCGTTTTATTGATCCGACTGAATATAAGCTTGCAATTCGAACCCGGTGAAAGTCTTTGAAGGCTCTAATTCTCGCAGGAGGCTTCGGCACGAGGTTGAGACCCATCAGCTGCACGAGGCCTAAGAGCCTCTTTCCAGTAATCAACAAGCCCCTGCTCCAATGGACCTTCGAGAGACTTGCCAAAAGCAAGGTCACCGAAGCTATACTGGCAGTGAATTATCAAACTGAGGCCGCTATAAAACAGCATAGAATCCCAAAATATGGCATACACACTGAATACTCGAGGGACCCGCTGGGAAAACCACTTGGAACTGGCGGCCCAATAAAGAAGGCAGAAGAACACATAGGCCGCGAAAACTGCTTCCTGGTGCTAAACGGAGACATATTTGCAGACGTGGATTACGCTGAGATCTTGAAGCTTCACGAACAGAAGAAGGCGATCGCCACAATAGCCCTTCACGAAGTCAAGGACCCAAGCAGATATGGAGTCGTCGAACTTGCCGAAGACAACCGTATAATGAGGTTCGTTGAGAAACCCCCTCAAGAGTCCGCCCCATCAAACCTGATAAACGCAGGCGCCTACGTTCTCAGCCCGGCAATCTTCGATTATATTCCGAAGGGAAAAGCAGTATCGATTGAGAGAGAGATCTTCCCGAAACTTGCAAGAGAAAAGAAGCTTTTCGGATGCACCTTCAAAGGATTGTGGATCGACATCGGCAAGCCTGAAGATTACCTGCAGATAAACAGGATTTTGCTCGAAGCCGTGAGTAGCACGCCGAAATACGCAGTCGGAAACAACACGAGAATCAGAATGCCAGTAGCTCTCGACAAAGAAGTCTCAATAGGAGAAGGATCTGTCGTGGGCCCATACGCAGTTCTAGGAAGAAACGTTAAGCTAGGAGAGAATGTAAACCTACAAGAATCCGTAATCCTTCCCGACGCTGTGATATCAGATCTTTGCCAAGTAATTGGCGCCGTGATCGGCGAGGGCGCCTCCATAGGAGTAGGAGCCAAAATCAAAAAAGGATGCATGATAGGAGACCACGCGAGAATAAGAGACCATGTGACACTCGCCGAAGGAGTCTCAGTCTGCCCTGCCAAAGAGATTTCCCAAAGCGTATTAACTCCCGAGACAAGCTGTTGAATGGAGATCAATGGCAAAATGTTTGGCCAAAAACGCTTGTTCGGCACGAACGGAATCCGCGGATTGGCAAACAAAGAATTGATGCCTACGGTGGCCATAAAGATCGGAAGCGCAGCAGGAACATTCTTCAAACGAACGAAACTCATCGTTGGATACGATGCTAGGACAAGCGGTCCAATGCTTGCAAAAGCCGTTGTCTCCGGTCTGATTGCCACAGGATGCGATGTTCTTCTCGCAGGAATGGTGCCAACGCCTGCACTGCAATATGCAGTCAAGAATCATAGAACAGCCGGAGCGGTGATAATAACTGCTTCTCATAACCCGCCAGAATACAATGGAATCAAAGTCATATGGAAAGACGGCATCGAAATATCTCGCGAGCAAGAAATCGCAATCGAGAAAATCTACTTTGACGAGGAAATATGCTATGCAGAGTGGAACAAGCTTGGGACGATGCGTGAACTGCCAGGAATAGTTGACGAGTATATTGAAGCCATAAAAAAACACGTGAACGTCCCCAAGATAGCAAAGAGAAACTATCACGTTGTGATTGATGGCGCAAACAGCGTGGGCAACCTGGCCGCACCTTTTTTGCTCCGCGACCTAGGTTGCAGGGTCACCACGATAAACGCCAACATTGACGGGACGTTCCCTGGAAGACCACCAGAGCCGAGACCTGAGAATCTTGAAAAACTGGCCTTAACAGTCACAGCTGTTGAAGCAGACCTAGGCATAGCATTTGATGGCGACGCTGATCGCTCAGTTTTCGTCGACGAACAAGGCGAAATTCACTGGGGAGACAAAACATTCGCCCTGGTTGAAAAGTTCTTCCTTAAAGAAAACAGAGGCGAAAAAATCGTCACGCCAGTAAGCTCCTCCACCCTAGTTAAAGACGTCGCTGAGGCTTACGGCGGAGAACTCGAATGGACCAAGGTCGGAAGTGTAACAGTCTCCCAAACCATGAAGAAGCTGAAAGCAAAGTTGGGAGGCGAAGAAAATGGCGGAATCTTTTATGGTCCTCACGGTGCAGTCAGAGACGGATCAATGGCATCCGCGCTAATACTGGGCATCATGGCCAAAACCGGCCAAAAACTGTCCGAACTGCTTGCTGAGTTGCCAAAGTATTTCATAGAGAAAGGCAAGACCGAATGCCCAGAGGAACTTAAGGAGAAAGTCCTCCACGATCTAGTCCAACAATTCAGAGACCTGAGCATCAGCACCGTCGATGGCGTGAAAATATGGTTCAAAGACAAAAGTGCCGTTCTGATTAGACCAAGCGGCACAGAACCGATATATCGACTATATGCAGAAGCCAGAACCCAGCAGAGAGCATCAAGACTGATCGATGAATACGGCTCGAAACTCAAGAAATTGATCGGCAGTTTAGGTTAAGCAACTCCAACCATACAGGAGACCAGCTGTGTTATCAGCCTTACTCATAAAACCTGAGGATGTCGACACCAAGGAAAAGAGAGCGAAATACACTGTCACAACCATTGGCAGTGAACAGAACAGCCTCTTCTACTCATGCCTTCTAGCCGATGCCGGATACGACGTATTGTGCACCGATCATGATCAGACGTTAGTGAATCTGTTATCCAAAGGAAGGATCCCCTTCGCCAGGCATGAAGCTGAGGCCACGTTGAAAGACCACGTTAGAAAAGGGCATATCGTCGCCACAGACGATTTTAAGACAGCGATTTCCAAAGGCAACATAATCATGATCAACACACCCGTGGAGATTGACCAGAAAAGGAAGCCTGACTACTCAAACATTGAGAAAGCCTCCAAGCTCGTTGGAGCAAGCATCGGCCAGAATTCATTGGTTATCATTTCGAGCACTGTTGGGGTCGGCGTTGTGGAGGGTCTCATTCGGGAAACCTTGGAGAACGCCTCAGGATTCAAAATTGGAACCGACATAGGCTTGGCTTACTGCCCAATCCGAATCTCGCAGGTTCAAGACCTTGAGAAACAGCCCAATCAGGAGCAGATTGTCGCGGCCTGTGACAAAACCAGCTTGAATGCTGCCTCAACAGTCCTGGAAACAGTTTCACCAAGCGGCATAAGAAGGACGCTCAGCGTCAAGACTGCAGAAGTAGCTGTCCTCTTCGAAGCTGCGCAGCGTGAAGTCAACGGTGCCCTTGCTAACGAATTTGCTGTCCTCTGCGAAAAAGCAGGCGCAGATTACATGGAAGCGCAAAAACTCAAAGCTCATACGCTCGTCATGTTTCCTTCACTCGCAAACTCAGACGCAAGCACCGAGGACGCATCATATCTTCTTTTGGAAGACGCCGAGAATTTAAACGTGAAACTGAGGACTGTTGCGGTCGCTAGGGAAACAAATGAAGAAATGGCCAAACACGCAGCGAACCTCGTTGGAGACGCCTTAAGAAACTGTGGAAGAACCTTCAGAAGAGCAAAGGTTTCCATACTTGGAATATCAGAGATCCCGAACATGAAAAGCCCCCCAAAAAGGTTAGTGAAGAAGCTTGCCAAGATAATGGAGAAAAGAGGTGCCAAGATAAACGTTTATGATCCCTACTTTTCGGACGATTCTGCTGATGCCGGACGGTCTATGAAGAAAACCTTGGCTGAAACGCTGCAAGGCGCTAACTGCATAGTGCTGATCACGCCGCACGATCAGCTTAAACGTTTAAGCCTAAATAAGTTGAAGGTTGTGATGAAAATGCCTGCGGCAATCGTTGACCTTGCAGGAGTCTTTGAACCTGAGAAGGTTGAAAAGGAAGGCTTCCTATACCGTGGCCTAGGAAGAGGAGTCTGGAAAAAATGAAAAAACTAGGCGTAGCAGTCATCGGCACAGGTTTCTGGGGAAGAAACCACGCCAGAGTATTCAAAGAACTTGCCGAAACAGAGCTCCATGCCATATGCGACATAGATCCTGAAAGGGCCAGAACCGTGGCCGATCAGTTCGGGGTGAAGCCTTACACTAGCACTGAAAAAATGCTGAAGAACAAAAACATTGAAGCTGTAAGCGTTTGCACATGGTCAACTAGTCTCGCAAAAGAAGCCCTGAAAGCGTTGAAAGCCGGGAAGCACGTTCTAGTCGAGAAACCGATGGCCGCAAACGTGATGCAGGCAGAGCAGTTGCTAAGGACGGCTAAAGACGAGGGTTTACATCTGACAGTCGGCTTTCTTATGCGGTTCATTCCAGGGTTGCAACGCATTAAACAAGAGGTCAAGGACAAAATACTCGGTGAACCCGTCTGCGCGACTGCAAAAAGGGTTTCTCAATGGCCAGAAAGAATAGGCGACGTAGGAGTGGTCAAAGACACGGCCATTCACGATTTCGACGTGATGAGATACGTCTTCAACGAAGATCCTGTTACCGTGTACGCGAAAACCGGCAGCATGAAAAACAGAAAATTTGAGGACTATGCTCAGATAATGCTAACCTTCAAAGGCGGCCAGAGCTCATTCATCGAATCCAATTGGTTGACGCCTTACAAGACGAGGATACTCATAGTCACTGGGAGCGAAGCAATAATGAAGCTTGACTACATAACGCAGGAATTGACAATTGAGAATGCGAAAGAAACTCTTCAGCCAAGATACGCATTGCAGGAACCGCTAAAACTTGAGCTGCAACACTTTGCCAAGTGCATAACCAGCAAAGAAAAACCCTTGATAACAGGAGTGGACGGCTTGAAAGCCCTTCAAATAGCAGAGACCTCGCTCAAGTCATCAGCTAAGGGCAAAGCATTGAAGCTAAAAGAGTAGCCTTTACGGCTTCTTTTTCGTCTGCCCATCAACGCCTTTTAACGTGAACGGTTGACCCTCGCGCAGAATCTTCTCCGGGATTTTCTCCTTCCACTTTTTCAAGAAAGGAAGATCCTCATTCTGCCTCCGCAGCTCGTCAGGCAGCATCTCCGGAATCTCATCTCTTATCGGATACCATCTTAAACATTTTGGACATACGATCAGCCCTTCAATTATCTCTTCCTTTTCCTCAAAAACATGCAGTTCAAGCGGATGATACTTGTCAATCGGACAGGCTAGTATCTCCATTAGCTTCTTCTTCATCTGGTCGTCCTCGTCAAGCAGTATTGATGAACCACTTATTAAATTTGCCATACTAGCCCTTGACAAGAATGTCCAAGACGACTTGGCACCAATTCGGACCGGTCGGCCTAACAACGCGACCGAAGGGAATCTCAAAAGCTACGTTCAAGTCCGCAAGTTTTTCAGCCACTTTCAACCTGACTTTTTCAACGGCATCTTCACCTTTTTTCGAATGTTCAAAGTCGTAATAATGAATCCAACCTCTGGACTTCTTTAGGGCCAACAAAGCATGGGGCAGATATTCAAATGCCTTCTCAGGCAGTGGCATCAGAACCCTTTGTGCCACGTGGCGAAGCCTTGCCTCAATGACTTCTCTCGCGTCGCCAAGTATCGAAAAGACTCTTCCATAAGCCCTGTTCACTCTGACGTTTTCTTGCATGTATTTGAAAGCAGTCGGATTAATGTCAATTGAAAACACTCTGGAGGCATGCGAGTATTTGGCGATTAGCAGAGAAAAACAGCCCACTCCTGCAAACATGTTTACAACAGT
>JBGPBS010000064.1:0-8327 GCA_041481365.1 Bathyarchaeia archaeon | reverse complement strand
GTCGTTAATGCAGCTACAATGGCTGCCCTCTTCTTCCTCATAGAGTCACCAAAGACAAGTTCGTGCGGATACTTCAGACCAAGCATTAGTACATGACTGCACTCGCTGGTTCTATGTTTTGGAACAACCTGATTTTCTCAAGCTGACGGTTCCAAAACTGCCTAAGGGCTCTCGACCGATATTACCACATACGCATGGGAAAAAGCGCCGACAGTTAACAGACCTCTCATTAAAACCCTTAAGTGCCCAAGAGTTAACAGAACCGAAAAAAGTTTAATGGTCTCGTTTCACCACCGAGACTGCAACACCACGATCAAACACCGTTAAAAACAACAGAACCATTTTTGGAGCCCAAAGATCGATCTCACCAACCACCATTTTTGCAGCACCGAAAACGAACACCGAAAGATTCAACAGAAACTCGAGACCCCAAGAGTTAACAGTATCCTCTTCTGGGAAAGCTAAAATCCTAGTTCCTGAACAATATTAGATTGAAGACTCGGGATAAGGTTGAGTTATGAAAAAAGTTGAATTGAGGCTCATTGCCGAACTCATGAAGAACAGTCGCAGAAGCGACAGGGAACTGGCAAGAGTCATCGGAGTCTCTCAGCCCACGATCAGCAGAACGATTGCCAAGTTGAGGAGGGAAGGCTACATCAAGGAATTCACGGTTATTCCTGACTATGAGAAGCTCGGGTATCAGCTTGCAGCCTTCACGCTTGTGAGGATGAAAAATGGTCTCACTAAGGAAGAGTTGGAAAGAGCAAGAAAAATCAGCCTACGGGACATGCAACAGGCGCCAACAGAAATCGTGCTCTTCGAGAGGGGATTAGACGAAGGCTACAGCGGCATCTTGGTCTCGTTCCATAAGGACTATTCGAGTTATTCTAAACTCAAAGAGAGAATGAAGCAGTATCCCTTTCTCGATTTGTCCGCCACCACAAGCTTCATTATAGATCTGAAGGACCAGATTCATTATCGATATTTGACGTTCTCGACTCTTGCGAGCAACCTGATTGAGATGGAAGAAAAAGAAAATAGATGCACCGTGAGCCGTTTCGCTTAGCCTGCCTTGCATTATTCAGGGCCTGTTCTAAATCCGCTTCATGGTGGCACAAACTCGTACGTTGGGCCTCCATCTTGCGTGACCTTGGCCACAAGTTTGACTTTCATGCCTACCTTGATCTGCGACAGCTTGAAGCCAGTGAGCCAAGCGAGCACCTTTATGCCTTCCTTGAGCCTCCCTATTGCCACTGTGTACGGTTTCTGTTGAGAGAATGTTGTGGGCCTGACCACAATATGTGTGAAGGTCTCAACTTCAGCCTCACTACTCAGTTCAACCCAGTTCATTTCTGAGCAGATGCAGTCAGGGCAGTCGGCAGAGGGGGGAAAATAGAGTTTCCCGCACTTGCAACACTCTGTGGCGTAGACTTTTCCTTCCCTGAGGCCTTCCCAAAACTTCAAGGTCTTGCTTATCGGAATTTCCTGCACTATCGTTATCGGTCTAGACTTTATCGAAGGCATAGATGCTGAAACCATGCAATCATCTCTTCAGAATCGTTACATAGCAGTAGTGTCCTGTCCCACCGACGTTGTGGGCAAGCCCAATATAGTTCTTCAGCGGAACTTGTCTGCTCTTCTCAACAGCCTCTTCCCTGAGCTGCCGAGTCAACTCGTAGATCATAGAGCAACCTGTCGCACCTATTGGATGTCCCTTGGCCTTCAATCCTCCGTCCACGTTCACCGGTATCCTCCCACCGATTTCAGTTTGACCATCGCGCAGAAGCTTCACACCTTCACCGCGACCGCAGAACCCGAGATCCTCATAAGCCAATATTTCTGCAATTGTGAAACAGTCATGAACTTCAGCAAAATCAACGTGGTCTGGCGATATTCCAGCGGCCTTATATGCTCTCTGAGAGGCCAACACGCTTGCATCCAAACCAGAAAAGTTTTGTCTTTTACTCAAGTTGGCTGTTCCAGACGAATAGCCGATCCCTGCAACCCACACTGGTGCGTCAACTCCTAGTTCTTTGACCTGCTCCTCCGAAGCGACGATTACCGAAGATGCGCCGTCGGTGATAGGTGAACAATCATACAGCTTCAGTGGGGAAGCAATCACCATGGACGAGAGAACGTCATCTACTGTGATTTTGTTCTGAAGATGGGCAACTGGGTTCATAGACGCATATTTGTGGTTTTTGACTGCTACTAGAGCCAAATCCTCTTCCGTGGTGCCATACTTGGCCATGTGCGCATTAGCATACAGGGCATAATAGGCTGGAAAGGTTACGCCGAAATTGTGAAACTCCCAGAAATAGTAGCCCGCCCTTCCAATCCATTCCATAGCCGTCGGCGTGTCAATTTCCCGCATCTTCTCAACTCCCAAAGCCATAGCGATCTCAGCATGTCCACTCGCCACGGCCGAGCAAGCCGTGAAGAAGGCCGCACTTCCGCTTGCGCAGGCAGCTTCACACCGTACGAGACCTGCTCCTGTTAGGCCGCAGTATTCGCCAACAACTACGGCTGGGAGAAGTTCCTCATACCATGCCCCCGCGCCGACAGAGCCCACGGCAGCAAACTCCACATCTTTCGCAGCTACGCCCGCATCTTCAAGAGAAGGTCTGACCGCCTCGAAGGCTAGTTCCGAGATGTTGACGTCGTTTCTGACGCCGAACTTTGAATTTCCGACGCCAATAACTGCTACCCTTTTCATATGTTTCACGCTCTCAAGCGTTACTTTTGGAGACGGAGAAATATAAAGAAAAAGGACGAGTACAGGGGCTACTTTCCCTTGAACTCAGCTTTTCGCCTTGCCATGAAAGCTTCCAGTCCTTCTTTGAGATCGTCCGTGGAGAATGTTAGTCCCATGAGTCCCGCTTCCAATCGAAGGCCGGTCTCAAGGGGCACTTGAGTCCCAAAATTCAAAGCGTGCTTTGCATACTTCATAGCTACAGGTGGCCCTTCAGACAATTTCTTGGCCATCTCGCGAACTTCCTCTCGCAGCTTATCGTAATGCACGACCTTGCTTACCAAGCCAATTCTCAGCGCTTCATCAGCCTTCAGTCTGTTACCCAACATCACAATTTCCTTTGCTCTGGCCAGTCCAATGAGTCTCACGAGTCTTTGGGTTCCTCCCCAACCAGGGATCAACCCCAAACCTATTTCCGGGCTTCCAAGCTCTGCATGTTCAGCGGCTACTCGAAAGTCGCAGGCCAAGGCTAACTCTAAGCCTCCCCCAAGCGCAAAACCGTTGATCGCCGCAATCGCAGGCTTGGACATCTCCTCTATTTTGCCGAAGACCCTTTGTCCCATTCTGGAGAATTCTTCGGCTTTTACCGGCGTGGCCTTCGGAAACATGGTCACGTCGGCACCCGCACTGAAGGCCCTGTCCCCGTCACCCATTACGACGATGCATCTTATGCTTTGGTCCTTTTCGGCCGTGTCAAGGGCATCGGCCAATTCCTCAATCAGAACGTCATTGAAGGCGTTCAGCCTATGCGCTCGGTTCAGTATTATCCACAGAACGTTTTGTTCTCTTTCAATTCTCACGGTCTCATATGCTTTGCTCAAGTTTGTTCCCCAGTTCTGTTTGTGTCCACGTCCCTATAACATTTTAGAATTTTCTGAGCAGGTACTTCAGCACCGTAAGTTTCTGGATTTCCTTTGTGCCTTCGTAAATCTCTGTTATCTTCGCGTCGCGATGGTATCTTTCAACACGATATTCGCCCAAGTATCCGTAACCGCCTAAGACTTGTATTGCAAGATCCGTCACTTCCATGGCGATTTGGCCAGCATAGAACTTGGCCATTGCCGTAACCATGGGATCCATTTTGCCCGCATCAACCAACCAAGCCGCACGATAAGTCAGCCATCTTGCCGCCTCGATCTTCGTCATAGCTTCAGCCAAGCCAGCGCCTATGAGCTCATGCTGAAGCAGTGGCTGTCCGAAGGCTTCCCTCTGTTTGGAGTACTTGAAGGCGATTTCGAAGGCTCCTTGAGCCATGCCCACAGCCTGTGATGCCACGCCGACGCGTGTTTTGTCGAAGAATTCCATCGAGCTGTGGAATCCCCTGTTCAGTTCGCCCACGATGTTCCAGTCTGTTACTTTCACGTTTTCCAAGCGAACCTCTCCTGTCACTGAGCAACGGATGCCCATCTTGTCATGAAGCTTCGAGGTCTCAAGTCCCGGCGTGCCCTTGTCCACAACGAAGAGTGTTTCGCCTCTGTACGTGGGTCTGACCTTTGTGTCCGTTTGCGCCAAGACGACTATGAAGTCCGCAGTTGTGGCGTTTGTTATGAAAGTCTTTGTTCCATTTATCCACCACTCGTTACCATATTTTGTGGCGGTCGTTTCCATGCGCGTGATGTCGCTTCCGCTGAGATTAGGTTCAGTGAAGGCAGCCGCTGAGATCCAGTCGCCCTTGCATATTGGCGGTAAGTACTTGTCTTTCTGCTCCTTGTTTCCTAGTGTTGCAATAAATTCGCTTCCGAAGGTTCCGCTTGATATGGCAACGCCCAGCGAGGAATCTGCTCGGCACATTTCTTCGATGGCTAAGCATGTTTCGAGAAGCCCGAAGCCTTGGCCGCCGTATTCTTGGGGCAAACTGAGGCTTGTGAATCCAAGTTTGGCCGCTTGCTTATACAATCCCAACGGGAACTCTTCTTTTCTGTCCAGTTCCAACGCTAATTCAGGCTTGAACTCTTTGGCGCAAAATTCTTTTACAGCGTTTACAATTCCGATTTGATTCTCATCTAACTCGAACATCATCTAGTAGAACCCCTTTCCGGTTTTCTTTCCTGTCCAGCCTTTGCTCACATAGTCTTCCAGCAATGGACATGGCTTGTACATTTCCATATTGTACTTCGCGTGAAGCTCCTTGAGCTTGTTAGCGATCATGTCTATTCCTGTTCGGTCTGCGTATTCGCATGGGCCTTGAGGCCAGTAAGTGCCGAGTTTCATTCCCGTGTCTATGTCCGCGGGGTTTGCGGCATCATCGTGAATGAGCCAAGCAGCCTCGTTGACGGCGACTGCCCAAGATCTTTCGACGTCATATTCGTCAAGAAGGTTGAAGGGTATTCTTGGCCTTCCTTTTGTCCAGTCGTAGAAACCTACACCGGTTTTTTGCCCGAGCTTCTTTTCCTTCACTAACGGCTCTATGACTTCTGTGCATGGTTTGAACCGTTCTCCATAGGCGTCGTAAAGTATTTTCCCCACCTCGTATGCTATGTCGAGCCCGACGAAGTCGCCGAGTTCGAACCAACCCATTGGGAAGCCTCCCGTGTACTTCACGGAGCTGTCTATTCCCAGCATTGACGCTTCTTTGTGTTGGTAGGTCCAGAACGCCTCGTTGAACACGGCTCCGAGTATACGGTTTACTATGAAACCCCTCACGTCTTTCCGCACTATTACTGGAGTCTTCCCAAGTTTCTTGGCGAGATCGGTGAGGGCTGTGAGCGTCTCTTGACTTGTCTTGTCGCCCCTTATTACTTCAACCAGCGCCATGAGTTGCGGCGGGTTGAAAAAGTGCATTCCAGCGACCTTGTCTGCACGACGAGTTGCGTTTCCCATCTCCGTGATGCTGAGAGTCGATGTGTTTGAAGCTAAAATTGCGTGTGGAGGAGCTGCTTGGTCGAGTTTTGAGAAAACTGTTCTCTTTAACTCCATGTTTTCAGGTGCTGCTTCTATTGCGAAGTCTATGTCTTTTGCTGCTAGCTCGTAGTTCGTCGTCGTGGCTATTCTTGCAAACGCGGCATCTGCGTCTTCTTGTCGTATCCTCCTTTTCTCGGCAAACTTGTTGAGGCTCCATTTGATTTTTTCCTTGGCCTTTTGCAGGATTTCATCGTTGATGTCGACCATGGAAACGTAGTATCCGTTCATGGCGAGAAGCTGCGTGATCCCGTGGCCCATGGCTCCTGATCCAACCACGGCTGCTTTTTTGACCCCTTCTGCTGCCAAGATGGTCTCGTCTCTTCTGATGATTTGTTATTGGTGTGAACGAGAAATGGTAATAAGACTTTTGAATGCTCAATAAGCATTCGTCTGCGTAACGATAAAGAAAGATGTGAAAGAGGTTTATGGTTGTTTTGCAAGGTATCCTGCGATGGTGCTCTTTTGGATTTCGCTTGTTCCTTCGTAGATTTCAGTTATCTTTGCGCATCGGTGGAAACGTTCAACATGGTAGTCTGCTAGGTATCCGTATCCTCCGAAGACTTGTATGGCTTCGTCTGTGACTTCCATGGCCACGCGGCTCGCGTATGTTTTTGCCATTGAAGTTGCAACGGCGTTTGGTTTTTCTTTGTCGTATAGCCAAGCTGCCTTGTGCATCATTAATCGTGCTGATTCGATTTTGATCGCCATCTCGGCGAGTTTGAAGCTTATGCCCTGGAAATTCATTATTGCCTGTCCGAATTGTTTTCTTGTTTTCGCGTAGTTCAACGCTTTTTCGAAGGCGCCTTGTGCCATTCCGACGGCCTGTGCTGCTACGGTGATTCTGGTTCCGTCGAAGAGCTCAAGCGTGTAGTAGAAGCCTTTATTCAATTCGCCCACTAGATGTGTTTCTGGAACTTTCAGGTCGCACATCGAAAGTGAGCCTGTTACACAGGGTCTTATGCCAAGTTTGCCATGCAGTTTCGTTGCTTCCAACCCGCACATGCCTTTTTCGGCTAGAAATATGCTCTGTCCCCTGTGAGACGGCTGCACGTTCTGGTCTGATTGACATAGAAGGATGAACGTGTCGGCGGTTGTGGCGTTTGTTATGAATTCTTTGGCTCCGTTGATCGTCCATTCTTGTCCGTTTTTGACGGCTGTTGAGTCCATGCGGGTAATGTCGCTTCCATGCTCAGGCTCGGTGAAGGCAGCTGCAGCTAGTTTTTCGCCTTTCGCAAGGGGAGGAATGTACCTCTTCTTTTGCTCTTCGTTACCATGTTTAAGAAGAAGGTCAGGTATCATCAGGTTTCCCAGCGATATTGCGACGCCGATGCCTGGGTCAACTCTGCACATTTCTTCTACAGCTATGCAGTCTTCGAGAACGCCGTAGCCTTGTCCACCGTACTCCTGTGGTATTCTCATGCTTGTGATGCCAAGTTGCGCTGCTTTCTTGAATAGGGCCATTGGAAATTCTTCTTTCTGGTCATATTCCAACGCCAGTTCAGGGGTGAATTCCTTTTCTGCGAATTCGCGGACGGCACGTTTTATTTCTTGTTGCTCATCGTTGAGTTTGAAGTCCATAATCCATCTTCTCCTAGGTTAGCTCATGCTTTCTGTGCTCGTGACTCATTAATCTTGTTTTTCAACGGTGGAACAATTTTGAACAGATCATCGACGACTCCATAGTCGGCGAAGCTGAATATCGGAGCCTTTGGATCCTTGTTGATTGCTATGATCAGATCGGAGCTCTTCATGCCTAAGACATGCTGGAACGCTCCGCTTATGCCCATTGCCAAGTAGAGTTTCGGTTTCACTGTTTTTCCCGAAGTGCCAACTTGCCTGTCGCTTGGAAGCCAGCCCTTGTCAACTATCGGACGTGAGCATGAGAGAACTCCACCTAGAGTTTTCGCCAATTCCTCCACGATGGGCATGTTCGCCGCATCCTTTATCCCGCGACCGATGCCGACGAGTTTTTCTGCGGCTGTGATGTCTACTCCGCCTGGGGGAGGTAGAACGTATTGTATAAAGCGTTTTTCACCTATCTCTTCTGTCAGTGATGAAGGTACTTCGATGATTTGTCCGTTTACTGGCGTTGCCGGTCTGGCTGCGGTGAAGGCTGCTTGGCGTATGGTTGCTATGTAGGTCTCGGCTTTTCTGGCGGTAGCCTTGACGTTGACTTTGCCTCCGAACATCTGTCTGGTAACGGTGAATGCTTCGTTTTCAAACGCAAAGTCAATGCAGTCTGTTGCCAGCGGAAGGTTCAATGCGGCTGCTAGTCTTGGTGCCAAGTCAATTCCGTAGGAAGTGTGTCCGATCATGATTAATGATGGTTTGTGCTCTGTGATTAGTTTTGAAAGGATTCTCTTGTAGGCTTCGGAGTTGAAGTTCTCGATTTTTGGGTCTTCAATAACTATAACTGTGCCCGCATATTCGGTCAAAGGCTGTGCGAGTCCTTTGACATTATTGCCCAGAATTGCAACGGTCAGCTTTGCATTTCTCTTTTCAACGAGTTCTCGGGCTTTGGTGAGCATCTCATAGGTTATGTCTCGCATCTGCCCCTGACGGTGCTCAGCTAGAACGAAGATTTCCATCATCAAATTAGCCCCCTTGATTTGAGAATCTCGGTAATCTTGGCCGCGACTTCGTCTGGGGTTCCCTTGAGAAATTCGGCCTGCTT
>JBGPBS010000063.1:0-8700 GCA_041481365.1 Bathyarchaeia archaeon | reverse complement strand
CAACAGTTACTAAACCGCTTTCCTTCATCTCTTCTATTTCATGCCAACCTAGCATCTGCTTCCCATTAAAATGCTTCATCCTAAGAGCATAGTTGTCGTTTTCATCGTTGGAAATGGCGGCGGTAGAAATGAATATTGATGCTGGAACCTCATACTTCAAAAGTAAAGGATAAGCAATTTCGTAGTTATCCTTGTATCCATCATCAAAAGTTATTCCACACACAGATTTGGCAATCCTGCCATTTTCAATATGCTCCACGATCGTCGGAATACTGAGCACTTCATAACATTCTTGGATGTACCTGAGCTGCTCCTCAAAACAACATTTGCTCACATCATAGGGGTAAGTTGCTTCAAAGGGCACCGAATGGTACATCAAAATAACATAACCTCTTCTCAGCATTCTGACGAAACCGTCTAATTTCAAATCCAGAACAGTTTTCTTGAAAGCTCCATACGTTCCCTTCAAAACACCATGAACCATTTGGTTTGGTCCCAGAGGAACCCTGTCAACTTTGACCAACGACTCTCGAACCATCCTGCCACATAATTCTCTTTTCAGCCTTAATTATGCTAACAGTTCCTATTATTGCTTCTATTTGCAAAGCCAAGATTTGAGGTGAAAGCGCCTATCCACAAACATTATGCCAGTCACTATAAAGAGCAATAGGCGCGCCAGCCTGTTGCCAAATCGATTTTTTTGTGTCAAGTCAAGGTTTCATTAAAGAATCTTAGGTCGCCTTTCTTGATTTCTTTAAAGTGTCTTATGCAGTAGAAGGGCGCCTCAATAGCATCCTTGATTTCGGCCAGTTTCGACTCCGACCTAATCAAGATGAAGACCATCTTCAAAACTAATCGTCCTATTCTACTGCGCAAGTAAATCAGTTTGTTCCTCAGTTTTTGATCTATATTCTTGTGGAACAGATAGAGGCCATAGACCTCTGCCATGTATGTCAGCTCTTTCGGGCTGCGCCTCCCTGCCACCGATCCCTGATGCCAGTACTTTGCACGAGAAGTCAAGAAGAGACTGTCTGGGCACTTCTTGAAGATCCTATACGACAGATCAGTGTCTTCGCCCCATGAATATTTCGTAAGGTTCACGTCAGATTTGATTTCTTCCAGAATAGTCTTCTTGTATGTTGAACACCCAGAAAGCCATTCGCAAGGAATGATTCTATTAGGGTCGGGGCGCGGAGAAGTCACACAAAACGAGGGCAACAGCCGGCATCCCTCTTCCTCCATAAAGGAAGAGATCTGGAACAATCTGGTGTAAGTATCTAGAAGTTTTCCCATGACTCCTTCACCAATTCTCACGGAGTAATTATAACCCATGATCCCAAGAGCATTCGGCTTTTCCCCATAGACTTTCATTATCTCATGATAGTAGTTCTTGTCCAACACTAAATCGTCGTCCAAAAAAGACACTATGTCACCGGTGGAATGTTTTACTCCTATGTTCTTCGCCAGAGTTAAACTGTTCTCTATCTCATTCTTTACATAATCCAGAGAAATGCCTCTCTCCTTGAATTCTCTCTTCCTTCTCTCAACCAGTTCTCTTGTTTCTTTGTTTGTGCCGTTGTCTACTACCCAGACTTCTTTCGGCAGCGTCGTTTGAACAATAGTAGAATCCAAACAACGATCTAGATCTTTCATTCTTTTGTATGTTGGGATAACAACTGAAATCTGTGCTGTATCTTCTTGTTCAGAGGGCAGCTTCAAGGACGGCTCCCCATCTCTACCATTTTTCGTCCGTCCACAGCCCCTTCGGCAGTTTTGTAACTTCTATCCTGTGTGGAGGAACAAACTCTTTCAGGAGCGAGACATAATCCCTCATCCAGTGGCTCACATAGGTACCGCGCACACTGCATCCAGAATCGAAACAGTGCCACTCAAGAAAGATCAAGGCTCTTCGTGCAACACGAAGCATCTCCCTTACAACCTTCTCGATCTTGTCCGGCACTACGTATATCAAGACAGCATCTGTAAATACGACATCGAAGCTCTTGTCTTCAAACTCCCCAAGATCATCTGCTTTGCCAACAAGCAACTTTACGTTTGAAATTCCTTCTTCCTTGAACCATGCATTTCCTTTTTGAACAGCTATCGGATTAATGTCGACACCCACCATTTCGATGGTAGGGGACCTTTTTGAAAGCAGATACAGGTTTGGTCCACAATTCGCTCCTGTCTCAAGAACGTTTGAATGAGGGTGCTCTGCAATCTTCTCGATAAGGAAGCTTCGATGGCTGTGATCACGCGACTCCCAACAGCCCTTGATCCAATCATCTTTTTCACCGCCCCAATCGTTACCCTTGCTCAGATGTCTTGTTGCCCAGTATCTTTCGTCCACCCTTGTGCCGAGTAGCTTGCGGCGCACGCTTGCGAAGGCATTTTGAATGTCGCTGCCAACCCAGGTATTGACCGTCTTTATTTGCAGGTGTAGGATCTTGAACCAATCTAAGAGACAGTCTATATTGAAAAAGAAGCCGATACTCCACACCACATCGACAGAGTTCCAATTAGTGGCCATCAAATTCTCTGGAGGCATAAATTCTGCTGATTCTATTTCTGGCGTCGACTGAACGATCTCTGAACGTTTGAGACAATACCGGAGATGTTACAGCATGAGCTTCTGAAAGGATCTTAATTCTCATGTTTCTGTAACCTCCAACACAAACGGTCTCTAAACCTATCAGCTAGTGACTGTCTTATCTTTTTGAGTTGTTCATTTGTGAAGGAAATGTTCCTGTAAAAACTGTTCGAATATTCATCTGCCAAGGACCAGTCAACATTTTTATAGTTTTCCACGTTATCGTCATATGGGTCTGTTCCTGGGAATGGGCATAAAACCGTGAAGCCGTAAGTATCTGCATCTATTCTTTCTGCAAGCTGTTCAGTCAGCTTTATGTCATCCATCGTCTCGGATTTACTTCCAATCAAAAAGTATGCCCTACGAAGCAAATCTGCTTCTTTTGTTATTTTGAATACCTCTTCAATTCTCTCAACAGTGACGCCCTTCCGCAATTCCCTTAGAATCGCAGGAGAGCCTGATTCTGCTCCTATCCACACTTCTCTACATCGAGCTTCACGCATTCTCTCAAACATTTCTTTTGTACCCATAGCAGGATGAATATTACAGCCCCAGTCTACGTCTAGTCCTTGTGCTTTAGCCTCTTTGCAAAAATCCAGCACTCGCCCAACGCTAGTATTGAACGTGGCATCACAGAATTTTATGAAGTCTAGGCTGAGTTGTTCTTTTATCAGTTTCATCTCCTCTATGATCTTAACCGGTTTTCTTACCCTGATGGTATCACCGTGAACGCGGAAGTTAGAGCACGGTAAGCATCTGAACGGGCAGCCTCTTGAACCTTGGACAGAAGTCATTCTTTCTCCTGTTTCTTTCTGAGCAATCTCTACGTGCCTCTCGGCTTTTATGAGCTCTCTGTCTGGAAAAGGTATCGTGTCTAGGTCCATTATGGGCTCGCTGATGTAGACATCCATTTTGTTTCCGCGAAGTGTTGCGAGCATGCCGTTTTCTCCTTCACCCACGATCACCTTGTCAACATATTCGCTTCGTTTAGTGTCGAATGGAGCAACCGATGGATGATAGCCTCCGAACACGGTGTATGCACCTTGATTCAGCTGTTTTATTTGTCTTGAAAGGTCAATTCCATTCTTCAGCTGTGGAGTTGTGCAGCCAAATCCGACATAATCAGCATCCTGGCATCCGCCAACTATCTCTTCGTCAGAGTCGAAAGCTTGTGAAAACACTTCGATTTTGATGTCAGGCACATGCTTCAATACCCATGCTGCAATGAATCCTAGACCGAGTGGTTCCCAGTATGAGGCCCCTTGAAAGCCAACTCTAGGTTGAACTAATACTAGTTTCACCATCCGACTATCCCCAGCGTCTTAAGCAGTGCCGCCAAGCAAATGCACCACCAAGAGAATGCAACATTGAGGTCATCCTCAATCTTGTCCCTCAATGAATTCGCTTATGCTCTCAACAATATAGTCCATCTTTTCTTTATCAAGTGTCGGATACATCGGCAGGGTCAGAACCTCTTCTGAAAGTCTTTCAGTTAAAGGTAGTTTGCTTTCTTGATGTTGGAACCTCTCCCTATAAAAAGATGTCAAGTGCACGGGGTCAAAGTACACTTTGCTCATTATTCCCTTTTTCGCCAAGTGATCTTGAAGTGTGTTCCTTGCATGCTTTCCCCCTTTGACACGTATTGTGTACATCTGGTATACATGAAAATAGCCCTTGGGCGGATTTTGCAGTTCAATGCCGCGTATCTTTGAAAGCTTGCTTCCAATATACTCGGAGTTTCTTCGTCTCATATCAATAATTCTGCCTATTTTTCTCATCTGGGAAACACCCAGGGCAGCCGTAATGCTTGACATCCTCCAATTGTACCCCATTGTGACGTAATTCAATGATTTTGTGGTAGCAAAGTATGATTCCACTTCCAATCTCCCATGAGACCTGATTAGGCGTAGCCTTTCCAACATCTCCTTCGAATCAGTCACGACCATCCCTCCTTCGCCAGTTGTTACGAGTTTGTTGCCGCAAAAGCTAAACATTGCAAAGTCAGAGAATGATCCTACTTTCTTTCCATCAACTGAAGCTCCCAGAGATTCCGCAGCATCTTCAATGAGAATGAGGTTATCATCTTTAGCTATTTCTTGCAGCTCCTTTATATGACATGGCAACCCGCCATAGTGAACCGGGATCATAGCCCTCGTCCTACGAGTTATTCTTTCTTGAACATCAGACGGAGACAGACCCAGAGTTTCCTCCTCTACGTCACCAAAAACAGGTTTAGCTCCGACGAAAAGGACCGCATTAGCTGTGGCTATGAACGTGAAAGATGGAACTATCACCTCATCTCCCGCCTTCAAGCCGCAAGCTAAGAGAATCGCGTGCAAAGCAGAAGTCCCTGAATTAAAGGCAACGCCATAGCTTCTGCCTGCATAATTCGCTACAGCCTCTTCAAACTCCTCTATCTCAGGTCCCATTGCCCAGAAGCTTCCTCTTTCAATGACCTTTAATATAGATTTCTTGTCTTCTTCATCCCAATATACTTCATAGAGCGGTATTCTCCAATCCACCAACTGTTATTCCTCAACCTGGCTTGGTCCATTCTTCAGACTTGTAGGACTTGTACCACTGTACGAACTGCGTCAGGCCCTTTTCAATTGTGAATTCAGGATGCCATCCCAGAAGTTTCTTTGCTTTCGAACAATCCGCCACCAGTCTTCCAACTTCCCCCGCACGTGGTGAAACATGAACTGGTTTTATCTTTCCTTTCCTGCCGCATAATTCGATTATTCTGTTTGCCAAGTCTACTATCCTGATTTCTCTTCCCGTCCCAAAATTCACTGGTTCTCTTATCGGTTGCTCATATTTTAAAACTAAATCGTAAGCTCTAACTAGATCCTCCACGTAAGTATAGTCTCTCGTTTGTGTTCCTTCGCCATATATTATTGGGGGCGTACTGCTTAAGCATCGTTTCACAAAAATAGATATGACACCGCCATATCCGGCATCTTTTTGTCTAGGTCCAAACGTGTTGAAAGGCCTCATAATGCAGACGTTTACACCGTACGTTTGGATGTAAGCGTTGCACATTCTGTCCGCGGCCACTTTACTAGCCCCGTAAGGATGAGGAGCGTCCAGAGGATGATTTTCATCCATCGGAGCATATTGGGCAGAGCCATACACTTCACTCGTAGAAGTATGAATCACCTTGCCTATGTCATATCTCCGTGCCAACTCCAGTATGTTCAGTGTTCCAAAAATGTTAATGTCGTAGGTTAGCTTTGGCTCAAGTATCGACCTGTCGACATGAATTTGCGCTGCCAAATGAATAATAACGTCCACATCATGTACAATCTTCTCCATGAGATCAACGTCTCTGACGTCGCCGTTTATTAGCTTAAAATTTCTGTAGTTTAATAAGCCTCTTATGTTCCCCAAGTTTCCATTCATGAAGTTATCCAGACAGAGCACAGTATTGTCTTCCTTCGTGTATTTTTCACACAAGTGACTCCCGATAAAACCTGCTCCACCTGTTATCAGAATTCTCATACGTTGTATCCCGCGACTAACTCTTTATATAGCTTTCCCATTCTACTCATTTCTTTCTCGTAATCTCCTTCTCTCTCTGCGATTCTTCTGTTCGCGAGACCAAACTTCTTTCGGATATCTTCATTTTCGAGTAAGAAAAGTATCTTCTCGGCCAACCCTTCAAAGTCTCCTTCAGAGAATGTGAAACCATTTACGCCATCTTTCATTAGCTCTCTATTCCCCTCCAAATCTGTGCCAACGACTGGCAAGGCACAAGCCATAGCCTCAAGTAGGCTAATGGACCTAGTGTCAGAAAGAGATGTAGAAACATAAATATCAGATGCCCCCAAGTATTCTGGCATTTTCTCGTTTGAAATCAATCCGACGAACCGCACTTTTTCAGCGACGCCAAGCCTACATGTCAATTCCTCAAGCTGGCGCCTCAGAATTCCATCGCCGACGATAAGAAAACAAGCATTGAGGTATTTGTCTATAACATACGGTATGGCCTTAATGAAAGTACCAACATCATAGATTGGATTGAGACAACGTGTACTTATGACAACCCTATAAGATTGCGGTATACCTTGGGCTTTCTTAAAATCCTCTCTATTCTCGATCGGATGAAACGCCCTTAGATCTACACCATGAATGATCAACTTTGCCTTTTTCTCCTCAGCTCCGAGGTCTTCAATAACACTCCTCGTTGAAAGACTTGAGTCGACCGTGATTAGATCAGCTCTGTTCAAAACATACTCTACAAGACATTTTTTGATAAGCGATCTTCTGGGGTCAATTAAGACATCGGATCCCCATGCCGAAACGACAAAAGGCCGAAAGCTAGTAAGCGCACCATACACCCCATAGGTCGAAACGTAGTGCGCATGTAGGATATCCGGATTTATCTCTTTTACAGCTTTTCTAACAGCCAATATCCGAGAAAGATATGCGAGCCTTGAACGATATCTCAAATTATGAACGTGGACACCGTCAATCTGATCCGTCGTGTTGAAAGTCAAAAGATGAACGTCATAACCCTTTTGCGCAAAGTAGCCGATCCATTTCTTTGTGTGAATGCTCTGGCCGTCTGCAAGATAACATATTCTCAATTTGATCCCCCTGTGGATTCTTCGGACCTACTAGCCCTAAACATGCAAAACCACCCCATATGGTTAATGCGTCTGCCTAGAGTAGACTTTTCACTGGTTCTAAAAGGTTCTGGGCATGCACGCTTTTCAGAAGCAGTGCCAATTGCGTCTATAGCGTTTCCACACTAGGGAATCAAGAACCTAAGATATCCGAAACATATGATAGAGTACTTAAAGTGCAAAGACGTGTGCGGAGTAGCGGGTAATAAGCTTGAGTGAAAGAAGCCTTGGCACTGAAGCTGGAAAAGGCAACAAACATCATGCGGCACAGAGGACCCGATGACAAGGGATACGTGTTGATCGGAGAATCAGCAACAATTTCTACAGGAGCATTTCCTTCACAAATGCTGAACTCATGAAAATCAGAGGTTTGTTAGTAGACAAATTCAAGAACAAACTGGTGTTGGAGACTGGAAAAAATGAGAACTAGAATCGTTTCAGGACTGCATGCAACAGCAGCACCGATACTATCGGAAACATTCGCACGCTTGCCAATTTTCAATATGTATTCTTGATTCAGACTTGAAAGTCATAAGCATAAAATATTCGCGCTGTCAGAATTCTCGCTTCAGTTTGGCTTCGGCTATTACAGGTGATTACCATTATGGAGCTTCCTCTAGAACAGCCTAGCGGTTTGATAAAAAAATATTATAACGACCTTTGGCGCAGCGTTCCCGCTCCTCACAAAAAACTATATACCGAGATGAGATGTCGAAAAAGGACTATTTTCCCCTTTGTCAGGAAAATATCCTCTGACAGTAGTACTCCACTGAGAATAATGGATCTAGGCTGTGGCTGTGGTTGGTTGACGAAAGCGCTTTCCGAATTCGGAGATTCAATCGGGATTGACATCTCAATTACCGAAGCGAAAAAACGGTATCCTGACATGAAATTTCTAGAGGCGGATATCCTATGGGGCGAAATTGAGGGCAACTACGATGTTATTGTGTCTTCCGAGGTTTTAGAACATATAGCTCGGGAGAATCAGCAGACGTTTGTACGGAGGACCCATGAATTATTAAACGAGAAAGGGCTACTTGTACTAACAACTCCTAATAAGCAAGTTGCAGAGTTATTACCACAAGACCTGCAACCTATTGAAAACTGGCTAGATAAAGACTCCCTGATGAAGTTGGTTGACCCTTTCTTCGAAATCAAATATTGTGGCTCAACATATTTCCTTCCGTTGCTTCTCTTGAAGCATACTGCACTCAAGGCGCTCGCACGAGTATACAGAATGTTTTACAGTGGATTGGGCTGCTACAAGATAATTGATGGGCTCCTAGGTTCAACCAACTCAGGAATACACTTGGTAATCGTTGGACAAAAAAAGATAAACTCTTCAAATCACTGTAATGTTATAGGGACTAAAGAACTGGAAGTTTCGGTAAGCGCGCGCATGAATGAAAGGCGGTGTTGAAGTTGTCATGTGAAGAGTTTGACTGGACGGTTCATATCCAGAATTTAGGTAGTGTCCCAGTT
>JBGPBS010000062.1:0-8792 GCA_041481365.1 Bathyarchaeia archaeon | reverse complement strand
GGTAGCAAGGGCTTCGCGTGTGCTAAACATAACACGCCACAATAGTGCTAGAGGCACATTTGTAACGCACCCACCAGTGAAGGCATCTCCCGCAGACCTCACTTCTCTCTTTCAGCATGACGCGCGCTGGCTAATACTCTGGTGGATCTTCCGAGATGCCGTGGTGATTTTGCAACTGTCCCGAGTTACAATGGCTATTTGTCGCGGGCGTCACATAAGCGCCCGGCTCTTGGCAATGACAGGACAGATGATATGAAGAAGATACACAATTTGCCACACAGAGTATGCGAATCCACATGTTATGTTAATGGACTGGAAGATCTGCTGGCGTGGAAGGCAGCAGACTATTCTGATTACCTTCTCCCTGTTGTTGGCGGTATGGCTGGCTTTTCCTATCTCCGTTTCAAAAGAGCAGATCCACCTCGCATGGTGTATTGGGGTGCCAGTCCCAAGTATCTAATGAAGGATCTTGCGAATATTATTGGGTTTGAAGAAGCTGTGATTGAGGGAAGGAGTTTTGATTCCACTTTGTCTCACCTCAAGGGTTTCATTGAAGAGGGTCGTCCGGTTGTGGCTGGAGCTCTTGACATGTATTATCTGCACTATTACTCGGACCTGTACGGAAAACTGCACGTTCCAATCCACTATGTACTTGTAGTCGGGTACGATGACGAAGAACAGGTCATTTTCGTGCATGACTGCAGCCACAAGAACGTTCAGGAAGTACCTATTGACGAGTTTAGAAAATCTCTAGACGTCAAAGTGCCAGGCATGAGCAAGAAGAACACGATAAGGGCATTCACCCTTCCTCAAAAGATACCCTCAGAGTTTGAAGTGGCAAAGAAAGGGTTTTCCTACAAGGCTGAGAGGTTTCTAAATCCCCCGGTGAAGCTCTTTGGCATTCCTGCTATGCGCAAACTAGCTGAGGAAATCTTCGAATGGCAAAACAAAAAATGCTTCGAACACATGGTCACCTATGCCACAACGCCGCCACTACTGCCCACAACCTATGAAAACAGCCATGGAATGCGATTCTGGCAAGCAGACGTACTCAACGAGCTGGGAAACGAGTACAACGTGAGAAATTGGACCGAAGCAGCAACACTATTCAGACGGTCGGGAGAGAAAATCATGAAACTCTGCGAGGCAGCATTGAAACAAGACAAGCAGCAAACAGCCGACTTCCTGATGGAAATAGCTGAACTAGAAGAACGAGCATATGGATTGCTCAGAGATCTGTAAGTGAAGTTGACGTTTCAGAGCCTTTACTCGCGAGTGCTGTTTTCGTGCTGAGATCCGAGTTTGAACCGAAGACAAGTGGCGAGGTCCCCCCGAATTTTCCCCTTTTTTCTTTTGCGCCTCTACCTATTACACCTGTGGCAGACGGTAATGCCAGCAAGCAATGAAATCGACAAACTTGAACCATCAATCAGATTTCCACGGGGTTCTCTGTGACGGACTGGGTGGAATTTGAACCCCACTTCGAGCGGCGAACACTCGCGTGGGATTATTTTTGTGTCCTATGTTGTGCGGACGATAATCTGCCCTCGGCTCAGCCGTTATTCATTTTTCTGCGGAGGATTTTTCTGACGACATCTACCTGAAAGTTTAGACCTCGTAGCAGAATGATCGAAGGAATGTTCTGTTCCGAAGTCCCCAGTCTGACAGAGTTCATTCCCCTTTTGAACAGGAAATTCATGGCTTGAACAGTTAGTGCAGATGCGAGGTTCTTGTTTCGAAATTCAGGAAGGGTCGCGGCTGGACCGAGGTAACCTCTTTTGAGGTTCAAATATCTCAGGTATTCCGTGTCCGGCTTCGCCGCGACGGCGGACACGATTCTTTCGTTGATCTCGCTGACTTGAACCCAATCTTCGCTGAATGGCATATCCTCGGACTTCCACTTTTTAAGAACACCAGGGTCTAGTCTTTGCCATCCGAATCCCGTGTTTATGACTTCGACGAGTTCTTGTTCCTC
Source organism: Bathyarchaeia archaeon (assembly GCA_041481365.1). Lineage (GTDB taxonomy): Archaea > Thermoproteota > Bathyarchaeia > Bathyarchaeales > Bathycorpusculaceae > DASPTR01. Next base: position 6,817 of record JBGPBS010000062.1, on the reverse strand, counting down.
GTCAGGTCTTAAGCTGCGAAGTTTGACACCGTCGGCAACCTTTGGAATCGGTTTCATGCTGTCGAGTTTTGCGGTCATTCGCAACCAGCCAGGATTCAACGTGTAGCCTCGATCGATCCATTCGTTGATTCTTGGGCTTCCCTCATCAACAGTTGTCGAGATGGTGTCGCCCTCAGCGTTTTTCTCGACCTCCTCTACGAGCACGTTTTCGATGGTTCTTCGATCGGGACCCTCACGAACGGCGAGCCATGAGATGTTCTCTTCCCCGCGTTCCTCAAGATGAGTTCCGACGAGACCTAACGAGTTTCTGTCTTCTTCTGCTACGAGAATTTTGATACCTCGTCTCTGAATTTGGGATATTACCCTATCTTCGCTGAAGGGGATGAACTCGAATGAGCCGCTGTATTCTTCATTCAACAACCTGACAACAGCTGGCAAGTGCCTGTTGGCGAATTCCAAAACCTGAATTGTCATTTCGCCTAGAGCAGAAGAAGTTAGCAACTATAAACTTTTGGCTACCCCACGAGGCACAATCTACATCTCAAGCTCAGACGTTTCTTGACATCTATCTGTGCAATGCCCTAGAATCCTTCAGTAAACCGAATTCACATGCCTCTTTCGTATTTCGCTAGGGCAGCTACTTCTACGGGAACTACTTTTCTGTACACGCACTCGGGTTTCTTTGTTACCCCATCAACATTCAATAGGTCTTCAACTTGTATGCCGAATGACTTTTCGTTTTCTTTCAGCAACGGCAAGATCCTTTCCCAGTCTTCTTTGGAAATTGTGCCGATTTTGCCCCCGTTAAGCTGGTCTTCACCAACTGTCTCTTTAGGGTCTCTCAAGTATACGGCGCCAGCCGCAGCGAGGGGAAACAGGTTTCCACCATGATACGGAGTTTCTTGGTCAATAATCTTTCCATGATCGTTAAATGCTATTCCATTCAGAATTATGAACCCTCTTGCTGCCATGCAGGATTCGCCCATATAGTCTTTGCATGAACCGTTAATTACAGCGGTGGCGCTTCCGACAGCGTTGATCAACGGTCTATCGATGAGGTCTCCTAAGATGAACGTCACTCCACCCTTTGCCCCATATTCAAATGCTTTTCCGGCATCTCCGAAGATTACCAGTTTTCCTGACCTGAAGCAATAAGCCACAGAGTCTTGCGCGCTTTCATGCACATAGAATTCTGGGCCGTCTGCGAAAGCAGCAAGGCAGTCGCCGACTCTTCCGTACACGTCGATTCTGACTTTGTCTCTTGCAATCAGACCGGCTCCAAAATTTCTTTGCCCCTTGAAGTTGTAGGCAATGAAGCTCTTCCAACCCAGTTTATAAGCTCCTTCAAGAAACTGGCATGTCCCTTCTTCTCCCTCTGGGCGAAATTCAGAGGCATCTATCACGAGGGTTTGACTTGAGCGTGTTGGACCTTTCAGGTCGCTTCTATTTTCAAAGTTGGTCAAACAGTAATTGCTGTTTTTTTTGGATTCCGTGGGACATACTGAATTGAAGATGTCGAAGAGTTTTTCTTCAAGTAAAGAGACGATGGCACTTCTTCTTTTGTTGCCAGTATCATATCTTCTGTCTATGAGCAGGGTAATCGTCTCTATGGCAACTGACTTTTCTTCGTCGTCCTTGTCAGCGTATTTTTTCATGCTTTCTGCAAACGAGCGTGCCTCGTCAAAGTCCCAGTCTGCCATGTTCTTTGCAGCGTAGGCGAATAGGTCGACGGCTCTTGGCCTTTCTTTTAGTTTCTCATCAATGCCGAAAGATCGATGTGAATCATGGCTGTTCGTTCTCTTGTAATGCTGCTGGTGTTTTGTAGCCGAGATTGGTTTTCCAAACTTATCAGTGCACTGAAGGTTCTTTGATTTGTCGATTGTGAAAACAAAAGCGCCGCCATCAGTGTAGCTGCCTCCTCTGGCATACCAGTATAGGTCGCACATTGGATAGAATCTTGAATCGTTCTTCGACAAACTTTGCACCATTGCGTCGATTGCCTGCTTCTCGGAAGCTATGAATCCTATTTTGGCCTCTCCTTCTTGGAGTGCAAAGACTTGCGGCCTTAGCATGGAAGTGTCAGTTATACCGATTAGCTGAAACTCTCCTCTGTAAGGATCGTTTCTAGCAATGATGAAGAACCATGGTCCATCAGGTGAACAATGAATGTGCGTTGCTTGAATAGCCTTGTAGATCCTCTTCTTGCCTTCTGGAAGCATGGCAAAATCCCTCTCAGTCGTTGGTGCAAGGGCTTCAATTGCATATTCCATCGGGTACTCATAGGTTCTTGTCAAGAGATCCCAGTATAGGGCAGCAACTTCGGTGTCCGTTAGGAATAATGGGAAAATTCCTCTTTGCCTCAAATACTCTGTTACTGAATAGTAATTCGCAAAATCGCCGTTGTGAACCAGAGCATCGTGCAAGCCTATGAATGGGTGGGAACCGCCAGGATGCCAAATCTTCCCTTTCGTTGGATACCTTTGATGCCCAATCCAAATATGGGCTTCGAGATCTTCAAGCTTGTAGTAACACAAAACCTGTTCAGCATATCCTACGATTTTGAAAACGATCATGTTTTTTCCATGAGAAACAACGAAGGCTTTCTTGTCGCCCAGAGATGCATAGTATTTTTCGTTGAGAGCAAAACTGTTTCTGTAGATAAACTCGTCCTCAACTTTTTCGGGTTCAAGGCCTTCAAATCCATTGTCTTCAACGAATCGCCTCAGTTTGTCTTCTCTCACTCTTACAAAATATCGCCAAACCTCTGGAGGCTTGACTTCTAGGCCTATGGTTCTGTAGTTTTCGATGACTGGGACTTTTTCTGCACCGTCAACCGTGAGGTTGGGATATATGAATTGAAGTTCAACTTCCACTTTAGATTTTGGATCAATGTAAGCTATCTGCATTATGTAGTCTTCTTTTAGAATCCTATCTGAGACGCCGAGTTGCTTCGCAGAAAGCCCGACTGCTGCTATGCCGCCGCCTTTTCCGTTTCCTCTGTTATGCATCTGGATAAGCGGTTGCAGCAAATGCCGTCCTTCTATCGGGATGGAACTAGCTACTCCGAGGACACCGCATCCACCTTCTGCAACGTTCCCACGGACAGAACTATCAATGCGGTCGGCAAGGCGTTTTCTCCCCGAAACCATAGGATTATGAGTGTAATTGTCCAAGACTATCACCTCAAATGATCGAGATGCACTAAATGATTGAACCGGCCTTTTTTGAACTCCACTTCGTCAACAGGTCGGAGTTCCCGGATATTTTCCAAGTCTAGCTTCCTCAGAATATAGCACCATTGTCTCTTCCATGAACCGTAAAGGTTGATTATCCTTTGAGAGCCCCAGTCTGTTTCGATAGAATACATGAGGGCCGGGTCTGTCGTGGCTATGCCGGCTGGGCAGCCTTTTCCTCTTTCGCAGTTTTCACATCTTTTGCATCCGAGTGCAACCAGTTCGGCTGTTCCGATTACTGCTCCATCAGCTCCTAGGGCTATGGCTTTGGCGACGTCGAACGCTGTTCTTATTCCGCCGCTGGCCATTATTGTTATTTGGTCTCTGACTCCTTCTCTCACCAGGTAGTTGTGAACGATCGGGATGGCATATTCGACTGGCATGGCAATGTTCTTTTTGGCTATGTCTGGGGCTGCTCCTGTTCCGCCGAATCCGCCGTCTATTTGCAGAATGTGGGCTCCTGCGTAGTAGCTCCCAATCGCTACCATGTCAACGTCCGTGGGAGTTGAAACCTTGACGGAGATTAGGGCTTGAGGGTTCATGTCTTCCATTAATTGAACGTGTCTGTAATGATCTTCAACCGAGTAGACGTTATGAAACGGGAATGGAGAAAAAAGGCTTATGTAAGGAACTACCTCACGAATCTTTGCAACCTCAGGAGTGACCTTGTCAGCAAGCAAATGCCCTCCTAAGCCGGGTTTCGCGCCCTGCGCATATTTCAAAACTATGATCTTCGTTCTTTTGATGGTTTCAGCGTTCACTCCAAAGTGGCCAGTGGCAACTTGGGTTATCACGTGATCTTTGTAGTGGATTAAGTCGTCAGGATAGCCCCCTTCACCGGTGCTGGTGAAGGTGTTCCAAGCCTCCGCTGCTTTGGCCCTAGCAAGCATCACGTTCAAACTTACGGAACCAAAGGACATGTCTGCGCCATAAACCGGAATAGGAATCCTGATTTCTGGCCGCCCATCATTTCTTTTGTTCAGAACTACGGAAGTGTCTCTATCTTCTTCGTTAAATAGCTCATCTTCGAGGATTTCTTTGCCATCCAGTTCAAAATCAAACCGTAGTCTGTCAAAACCTCCTCCGGAATCCCCAACTCTATACTCGTATCTTCTCGAAGGGCTTTTGCCTTCAGCTTGTTCCCAAGTTGACATTATTAAATCAGCAGTCCATCGTAGGTCGCCGAGGGCAATGTACTGCGGGCTGAGTTTCACGGACAAGGCAGTACTCGGGCACTCATTTACGCATCGTCTGCACGAAAGGCCCGCGCAAGAAATCTTTGGGACAGCCAGACGGAGGCAACCATCTGGTTTTTGGTAGGCTTCATAATCGATCGATGAAGATCCAATGCACGAAGGGCAGACTTCAGCGCAGATTCCACACATTGAGCATTTGGATCTGTCTATGATTACTTCATACTTTTCTATCGAGCTTGGATATTGGGAAGGCGTGGGTTTTACTTCTGGTGTTTGAAAAAGAAGTTCCTTATGCATCATTTTTTGTCACCAAAAACCTTTCCTTCAAGCTCCTCGTAGAACATGGCTCTGCCAATCTCGCCTGTTTGCCTTCTGACTTCCCGCAAGCCCATTCCGCCAAGCACTTCCAACAGTTGGTCCCTCCATGCGCCAATCAAGTTTGTGATTCTCTGGGTCGCCAGTTCAACCTCTCCAACTTCTGAATTCATCAGGCAGTCCTGGCTGTGCATATTTCCATGGCAGACTTTGCATCCAAGGGCGATATGATATGCTGTTCCAAGAGCGACAGCGTTTGCCCCGAGAATTATGGATTTGGGAACATGGGCTGCTTCAGCTATTCCTCCACTGGAAATCAGAGTGATCTTGTCTCGATTGTGTTTATCAACAAGGTGTGAGTGAACGGAGTGTATGGCGTTTTTGATTGCGTCAGGATCTCGCTCAACAACTTCCTCGTCGACACAAAAGTGGACAATGTCGCCTCCTAACTCTGCGATCGCATCCGCCCTTTTGGGAGCCTCTTCGTCATAGCGAAAGTAGAAGGAGACCAATGCTTGAGGATTAATCAGTTTAACCTTCTTCAATTGATCCTCTATATCGCCATCTCTAAGATCAACTTCCACAATTCGGGAGGTTTTGACCAGATCTTCGAATTCATCTATTTCGTCAGGGTTAATTCTAGGTATTAGATTTGCCTCATAATGAGCCAGGTCAGACGAATATTCGCTGGCGTTTACTATTGCAAAGGTTTTGAGGCCAGTGGCGGCCTTCGCCAAAACTAGCAGAAGATTGTGACTTGTACCGCAACTCATTGGAGCATCAAAGATTATTGGTAATGGAATCTCTATGGTTTGTGGAATGTTAGAGGTCAGTTCCTGGTTCTCATCAAATTCAAGAGATTGAAGTCTTCTTCCCAGATCGACCGAAGTCGAAATGTACTCTCTTCCATGAATTCCGTCCCTGGTTGGTCTAACTATCTCTGAAAAATCGAACCAGATGCTGTCAAAACCTTGTCCCGCAAAGGGACCGGCATAACCCGCGCCGGAAACAGGAACCCTGCCAGTTTCTGCTTCAAAATAGATTGTCTTCATTCTGTCAGGGGAGAAGTAGGAATTCCCCAGTTTTTCAAATTCGGGATTAATTCCGATCGAAATAGCGCCCTTTGGGCATTTTAGGACGCACATGTAGCACCCCCTGCACAAGTCTTGGAGGGGCTCTTTGATTGAACCGTTTTCACCTGTCTCATGAACACCATACACGCAAGCCTGAGTACATTCCTGAACGTTTGTGCAGTTGTTGTACCGATTGACGGTAAACTTTGGAGGCAATTTGATTTTCGGCAAAGCTTCTTTCACGGCTATATGATATCTTTCGTAAACGACTTTCACCAGAAGCACCTGACCTCCAAATCGTGGTCCCATATTGTTTGAAGCTTGACATGTCGCAAGTAATTGCCTCAATGTGCAAACTAATAACATAATGAAGTTAGAATGTACACATAAAAACCTTATTGCCAAATTGAAAGACAAATGTTAAATAAACGATATGAATACTGGATGAACGCACAAAGCGGTGCCAAAACATGCGTTTGGACGAAACAGATGTCAAAATCCTGAAAGCGTTAACTGAAGACGCTAGACTTTCGTCAAGGCGAATTGCCAGACAATGCGACGTTTCTATCGGTACGGCGTTGTCAAGGATAAGGAAGATGGAAAGTGAAGGCATAATAAAAGGTTACATGGTGCTGCTGGATCAGGAGAAACTCGGATATGAATTGACGGTTGTGACGGAAATAACGGTTTCAAAGGGAAGACTCCTGGAAACGGAGAATGAGATTGCACGAATACCCAACGTTTGCTGCGTATACGATTTAACAGGCTTAACAGATGCTGCGATAATCGCAAAATTCAAAAACCGAGAGGACTTGAGCAAATTCACAAAGCACCTTCTATCACTGCCCCACGTCGAACGCACGAACACACACGTTGTTCTGACGACGATAAAGGAAGATTTCCGCGTAGTCTAAGCGGCACTGCGCACCAGTTTACCCTCCATTACTCGGCTGGAAGACTAAAATGCACTACTGAGAGACCGCACTGCAGTGCCAGTGCT
>JBGPBS010000061.1:0-8795 GCA_041481365.1 Bathyarchaeia archaeon | reverse complement strand
TCTATTCTGATTCTCGCCTCTGTTTGCATCAGTTCGATTTGTGCTTGGATAGATCTGTCGTCTTTATACTTGAACTCTTTTCTTACTGCGTCTTTCAGCTTAGGTAATGAAATATGTTCGACAGAGCCGAGTTCATTCCAGAAGTGATTTTGTATTTTTTTCCTTTTCTTTAGGTCTTCTGCTTCCGAAGGTTTGATCAACGTAATCACTAAGCGCATGATTTGTTTTATATCAATCTTGTTATCAGCGAGCGCGCGCTGTTTGTTTTCGTAAACCGATTGTTTCTGTCGTTATTGTCACAAATTGAAATGGTAGCTGTCCACGCAAAAAGCTTTGTTGGGTTTGGAAAACCTTTTTAGCAATATTGCCGACTTACTAGTTTCTTACTTGAAAAGGTGTATGTATTGACTGAAATCAAGAGGATTACGGTTTTAGGCGCAGGTTTGATGGGTCACGGAATCACTCAAGTAGTTGCCCAAGTTGGCAAGTACGAGGTTTGCATGCGCGACATCGACCAGAAATTCGTGGACAGCGGCATGACCATGATACGTGAAAGTCTCCAACGCTTCGTCAAGAAAAACCAGCTTGCAGAAGCTCAGATGAACGAAATCCTGGCAAGAATTCACCCAACCCTTGATCTCAAAGAAGCAGTTTCGAAGGCTGACCTGATAATTGAAGCCGCACCAGAAAACGTTGAATTGAAGAAAAGCATTTTCCGCGAAGTGGACAACTATGCACCATCACATGCGATAATAGCTTCAAACACGTCGTCAGTAAGCATCACAGAGCTCGCCTCAGCAACGAAGAGGCCTGAAAAAGTCTGCGGGATGCATTTCTTCAACCCACCGCAACTCATGAAGCTCGTCGAAGTGATAAAAGGGACAAAGACTTCTGACGAAACTGTGCACACCATTTTGGAAGTGTCGCAGAAAATGGAAAAGGAGACAGTTCTCGTCAAGAAGGATTGTCCAGGCTTCATCGTGAACCGCATACTGATTCCCGCTTTGAATGAAGCGGCGGAACTGTATTGGGAAGGCATTGCCGACAGAGATGACATCGACAAGGCCATCAAGCTCGGCTTGAATTGGCCCATGGGCCCGCTCATGCTCTTGGATTACATAGGCTCTGACACCACGCTAGCCATCGCGGATGTGCTCACGAAGGAGTTGGATCCAAAGTTTCATCCCAGCACTGGCCTAAAACAAATGGTCAAGGCTCAACTGCTCGGAAGGAAAACAGGAAAGGGCTTCTACGACTGGACGCAGAAGTAAGGTAAGGTGAACACCGATGACGTTTAAACTCACGCTCTACGAAAAGAGTGAAAGAGTAGCCACAATCACGCTCAACAGGCCGGAAGCGCTGAACGCCTTCAGCAAGGAAGTTGTCGATGAAGTCATGCAGGCAGTGGAAGATGCAAAACACGATGATAATATCGGAGTCGTCGTTCTGACAGGTGCCGGAGAAAAGGCGTTCTCAGCCGGTGCGGACATAAAAACAATGATAGGAATGAATGCGATCAAGGCAAGAGAACTGTCGCTGATGGGTGAGAAGCTCTGTCTCGCCCTAGAGAACTTGGAGAAGCCTGTCATCGCCGCATTAAACGGGTATGCTCTCGGCGGAGGCCTTGAAGTTGCCATGGCTTGTGACCTTAGGATCGCTTCGGAAAATGCTCGAATGGGGCAAACCGAGATTAACATTGGTTTGATACCTGGATGGGGAGGGACTCAAAGGCTTACTCGCCTGATAGGCAGAACGAAAGCGAAAGAACTCGTGTTCACGGGAAGAATTATCGATGCAAAGACCGCCGAACAGCTGGGCATAGTGAACATGGTTGTTCCCCCTGATAAGCTCAAAGAAACGGTGCGGCAATTTGCCTTAGATTTGGCCGCAAAGGCTCCGGTGGCCATCAAAGTAGCCAAGGCACTGATCAACAAAGGCGCAGACATAAGCTTGGACTCCGCACTTGCGCTGGAACGCGAGGGCTTCGCCGTCGTGGCCTCCACAGAAGACTTGCAGGAAGGCGTAAGGGCCTTCACGGAAAAGAGGAAGGCCGTATTCAAAGGCAAATAGCTCGCACTACTCAGTCAATTTTACAAGGGACTGGATAGCTCATGAAAGCCGTAATCTTCGGTCCGCCAGGATCGGGCAAAGGCACTTACGCATCACGGTTACACGACGTGCTGGGCGCAGACGTAGTTTCCATGGGAAACATTTTCAGAGAGATAATGAAAGAAAATACCCCCTTAGGCAAGAAAGTCAAAGACTTCGTGGAAAAAGGGTCGCTTGTCCCAGACGATGTCGTAATCGAAATCTTGAAGCAACGCTTAGCCAAGGCTTCTTCCAAGAAGGGTTTCATACTGGACGGTTTTCCACGCACAATTGAACAAGCCAAAGCCCTGGACAACATCGCCAAGATGGACGTTATAATTCAGCTCACTGTGCCAGATTGGATAATCATCGAACGTCTATCCACACGCAGAATATGCAAAAGCTGCAGTGAAGTCTACAATATCAGATATTTGAAGCCGAAGGTGGAGAGCATATGCGACAAATGTGGCGGACAACTTTACCAACGTTCAGATGACACCGCGGGAGTCATAAAAGACAGAATCATGGTCTACGAACGCCAAACGCAACCGATTCTGCGCCATTATGCACAACAGAAAATACCTCAGGTAGAGTTCAAGTGTGAACGATTAGACATGCCTCCTGAAATGGCTGTTGAAGAAATTCTGAAAGGATTAAGAAAGCTGAAGCTTGCGTGACAGAAGCGCACTCGCTATCTAGCATTTGGTTGGCGTGACCTGTCGCGTTCGAAGCTTTCTGCGCAACATCAGAGGATTGAATAGGGTGGACTTGCAAGTTGTCGCATGAAGAAAAGAGGGGAGTTCAGATTGCTGGACCCTTTGTGTGGAGTGGTGGCGCATTCAGTCCTGCGAAAAGTTTAGTGATCGCCCATCTCCTTCTTGAAAACTTCTGCGAGGTCTTGTCCCCAATTGTTGATTGCTTCCAGTTTTCCGATGAAGAATCTGAGCACCGGTGGTTCTTCCACGAATTTTAGGCCTTTAATCAGGTCTCTATGCTTGTAGAGCCACTGTATCCTGTCGATTGCATATTCGATGTGTGATATTGAGTAGACTCTTCTCGGCAAGGCGAGCCTGCTCAGTTCCAAGTCAGCGTAGACTTCCTTTCCGTCCTTGTCCCTTTCCATTGAAATTGTGCCTCTTTCCATGGCCCTGATTCCTGAGGTTATGTACAGTGCTGCTGTCAACGCTCCCGCAGGATACTCTGATTGAGGGATTTGAGGCACGAATTTCTTCGCATCTAAGTGGCAGGCCAATCCGCCTGGCGGAGTGAGCGCAGGGATTCCTGTTTCACAGAGTTTGTTGACGAAGTATTTTATCTGTTCTACTGAACAGCCGGCAACGTCAGGATCAACCATTTCTCGCATTCCGACTGCCATGGCTGCAACTTCTCTTTGGGACATGCCGCCGTAAGTGTAGAAGCCTTCGTACACTGGGAGCCAGGGCGATATCATTCCGAAATACTTCTTGTTGTTCGTTGCTATGCAGCCGCCTCTGACGCAAGTGTTCTTCCTGCCGCTCATGTAGAATATGTCTGCGAGGCTGCACATCTCTTTCACTATTTCTGCAACGGTCTTGTTTTCGTATCCTTTTTCCCTTTGTCTTATTAGATAGGCGTTTTCGCACATTAGGCTTCCATCGAGCACGAGTGGAATACTATGCTCGACGCAAATCGCCTTAATTTCTTTCAAGTTTTTCATCGAAAAGGGTTGTCCACCAAGCAGGTTCGTCGTGGCTTCCATTCGAACAAACGGTATCTTTGCCTTGCCGTACTTCTTGATCGTGTTTTTCAACTTCTCCGGGTCCATGTTGCCCTTGAAAGGATGAGTGCTTGCCGTCTTCAATGCTTCATCAGCATAGATTTCCAAGCATGTCGCTCCACCCGTGACTTCAATGTGTACCTTTGTGGTTGTGAAATGATAGTTCGTTGGGACCACATCGCCTTGCTTGGCGAATACTTTGGATATCAAATGCTCTGCCGCTCTACCCTGATGGACATTCATCACATGTTTGTACCCTAAGACATCCTTCACCGAATCGGCGAAATCGTAGAAAGTCATGCTGCCTGCGTAGGCATCGTCAACTGTCATCATAGCAGCGAACTGATTGTCACTCATGGCGTTGACGCCGCTGTCCGTGAGCATGTCGAGAAATATGTCCTTAGTCTTGAGCTGGAATGTGTTGTATCCTGCTTCTTCCATGGCCTTGAGCCGTCGCTCAACAGGCTGTAAAGTGATCTTCTGTATCATCCTCGTCTTGTGCATCTCTATGGGGATTTCTTTCCCGTTCGACAGTTTTATTGACATTGTAACATCCTCGGTTTTTGTTGCCTCTATCGAGACCCGTTTTTATAATGCTTTCGGTTCACGATTTCTTTTTGTTTCGAGCAACCAAAAGTTATATGTGAAAGGATAAGTTATGGAAAACTTCCTGAGTGTCGGAGAGAAACTCGTTGCCTGATCCGCGTGTACTATTACGTGACGAGCCGGGCAAACTAGTCCTTTTGCTCGGCAACGAGGCCATCGCAAGAGGCATCTTGGAGGCTGGCGTAAGCGTCGTAACAACCTACCCTGGCACCCCAGCGTCCGAGATAGGAGATTCAATCTCGGCCATTGCTGCGGAAGCAGGCATCTACATGGAATATTCTACCAATGAAATCGTTGCCACAGAAGTTGCAGCTGGGGCAGCAAACTGCGGGGTCAGAGCCCTCACGGCCATGAAGCACGTTGGCCTGAATGTGGCTTCAGACCTGCTCATGACCCTGGCTTATGCGGGCGTCAGAGGAGGTTACGTTATAGTCACCGCAGATGATCCAGAATGCTACAGTTCACAGAATGAACAAGACAATCGGTTCTACGCTTTGCTTTCAAATCTGCCTTGCCTAGAGCCCTCCGACCCTCAAGAAGCCAAAGACATGACGGTTTCGGCAATCGAGATCTCGGAAAAGCTTGAATTGCCCGTGCTATTAAGGACGACGACGCGAGTGAGTCACACTCGAGGCCCAGTGTCTTATGGCAGTCTTAAGAAGCCCAATTTGAAAGGATTATTTGTCAGGGACCTGAAACGTCTCGTGATGGTTCCAGCTAACTCCAGGCCGAAACACGAAGTGCTCTTGCGGAATGCAGAAAAGGCTGAAGAGATCAGCGAAAAGTCTCCTTACAACAGGATCGTCCATGAGGGAAGACGCGATTTTGGCATAATATCGTCAAGCTCAGCTTACAACTGTGCGGTCGAGGCCACTAACCTGCTCGGTCTGGATTTAAGCATCCTGAAGCTTGGCATGACCCACCCCCTACCGGAAAAATTAATCGGGGAGTTTCTCCGCAGGCATAAGAAAATAGTTATCGTTGAAGAACTGGAACCTTACTTGGAGACACAGATAAAAGCAATCGCAAAAGACTACACCCCCAACGTTGAGATACGTGGCAAAACAACAAAGGTCTATTTTCCAAAGGAAGGAGAGCTTTCAACGCGCAAAGTTGCGACAGCCTTGGCCGAAATAGCCGACATGAAACTGCCGATAGATTTTAGAAGGATTGACGAAGAATACCGAAAAGTCGCAAGAGACTTGCCTGCGAGACCACCTATATTGTGCGCTGGCTGCCCCCATCGAGCATCGTTTTTTGCCATTAGGAAGGCCGCGGGAGAAAAGGCAGTTTACGCGACGGACATTGGCTGCTATGCACTCGGGATTGCTCCCCCGCTAAGCGTGGGGGACATCATGATATGCATGGGAGCAAGCGTGGGCATGGCTGAGGGAATATGGAAGGCGACAGGTGCAGATACGTTGGCAATAATCGGAGATTCAACGTTTCTACATGCAGGAATTCCCGGTCTCATAAATGCCGTGTACAACAATCACAAGATCACCGTGGCCATCTTGGATAACCTTACAACGGCCATGACGGGGCATCAGCCTCATCCTGGCACCGGCACGACAGGCATGGGCGAACCCTCATTGAAGGTTGACATGGCGAAGGTTGCTGAAGGATGCGGAGTCAAATTCGTGAGAGTCGTGGATCCATTCAAAACCAAAGAAGCCACGATGGTTCTTAAGGAGGCACTGAAGCAAGAGGGACCCTCAGTAGTGGTGCTTCGGGCGCCATGTACGATGATAGATGCAAGGGAAAAAAGACACAGAGGCTTCAAGATCGTACCTTGCAGGATATCGGAGAAATGCACGAATTGCATGGCTTGCATCAACCTTCTCAGCTGCCCGGCGCTGTTCCTTGAAAACGGAAAAGTGTGCATTGATGAGAACCTTTGCGCAGGTTGTGGTTTATGTGCCTCAGTGTGCCCATTCGCTGCGATCGAATCTGGGAGCTAGCAGTCATGGATGAATTTAACATTGTGCTGGTCGGTGTTGGCGGCCAAGGAACGATTCTTGCGGCTGAGATTTTAGGTGTAGCAGCCATTAAAGAAGGCTTGAATGTTAGGGTCAGCGAGATTCACGGCATGGCACAACGGGGAGGAGCAGTGACGTCCAACGTGAGAATAGGCGAGAAGGTCTTATCATCGACTGTTCTAGAGGGCCAAGCCGATGTCGTTTTGGGGTTTGAGCCTCTCGAAACAATACGGAACTTGAAGTTTGTCTCGGAAAAAACACTTGTGATAATGAGTGATGAACGAATTCCGCCAACCGAGCTTGCGGCAAAAAAGGTTGAATATCCTCACCTTGAGGAAATTGTGGAGAGAATTCACCTTTTCACGAAAAGATTGGTAATCGTACAGACAAAAAGGCTGGCTAAAAAAGCCGGAAGCATTTTGACTCGTAACGTTATCTTGCTTGGGGCTCTGGAGGCGATTGGAAAAGTCCCTATCAAAACTGAAAGTCTCATGGAAGCTTTGAAGGAGCTAGTGCCTGCAGAGCATTTGGAAGCTAACCTTGAGGCGTTCAGACTAGGTTTTGAACACGTGAGGCAAAAAGACTAAGCCGTCTTAGCTTCTGAGCCCTTTTGTTTTTCACCTTCGAGAATCGTCTTCAGCATGCATTGGAATAGTTTCATGTCTGAGACGTTGACGATAGGAATCTGAAAGCTCTTGTCGATCTCCAGCATCTTCTCGTACTTCGGGTACTCAGCGTAGCAGATCTGGCTTACTGGGAACTCTTTCGTCTTTATTTCATGCTCGAAGGATTTTTCGTAGACCTCTACGCATATCAGGTAACCGTTTATCCAGTATAGCCTGTTTACGCCATATGTCGCGGCGCAGTATGCGATGTTGTTGATTGAGCGTTTGTCCAAGCCCAGAATGGTGATTTTTCGCGTTGGAGAGATATCCACTTGCATTTTTTCCTCATCCCTTGAAAGGACTGTTCAGTACTTCTTTTGCCTTGTTGCTTATGATCGGGCCGAGTCCATGTACAGTTTCAGTCCAGTCGTCGGTGTTCATCAAGGCGTTTATGGGAGTCTGGTAGGATTTGAGGATTGCTATTGCTTTTTCTCTTCCGATGCTGGGCAAGCTTGCGATGAAGTATACTTGGGCGTCGGATATGCTGTCCACTTTCTTGAACGCATGAACTGTGGGTGACCGTTTCTCGACGATTTGTTCCTGACGTGCGGCGACATAGAGGAAGTCTACGGTTTCCTTGTATGAGGTCGTGTTTACGATGGATATGCCGTTTCTTGCCAGGCTGAACATGGCTCCCCATACTGAAGCAGGCTGGATCCTGCTGTACTTGTAGATTATCGGTAGATAACCTTCCAGGAGGATCAAGGATTTCGGGTAGACCTCCTTCAATCTGAACAGTTGCTCGAAGAGGAAGCGTCGTGTTAGCGTGTAGACGAAGTCTTGGACGGTTTTCCGTTCGACCGCGCAAACGTCAGACAGGATGTAGTCGCCTTTCTCGAGTTGTTCAGTTTTCACGTTGACGCCGCGTTCCCTGAGCCCTTTGGCAATTTTGGGGGCTGAGTTGGCCTCTCGACTATCGATTATTATTGTAGGCTGTTCTTGCTCGTTTCTCTTCTTCTCTTTCAAATAAGGAAGCAGAGTTTCGGTTCCTGACAAACTTTCAGCTCCATGGTGTAGAGTCGCATCTTCGGGGGACTATGCTGTTCGCTCATAGAAATAAGTTTTGAAAATGCAAATATCGAGAAGTTGGTGGAAACAGTGAAAATGAGAGATGGGAGTCTATGGTCCCTTCTTGGTGATCTCTTTCACGATGCCAGCTGCCACTGTAGTACCCATGTCTCGGACCGCGAATCGTCCAAGCTCTTCAAACTCTGAGAATGTTTCGAGCGCAATCGGGTGTAACGGCTCCATCTTCACTATTGCCGCGTCTCCAGTCTTCAGGAAGGTTGGTTTTTCTTCGACAACTTGTCCTGATCGCGGGTCGATTTTTCTTATCAGCTCGGTGAACTTGCATGCAATTTGTCCAGTGTGATAGTGAAGCACCGGCGTGTATCCTGCTGCGACGGCTGTTGGGTGATAGATAACGATTATTTGTCCGATGAATTCTTTGGCAACAGTAGGCGGGTTTGGAACGTGTCCGGCAACGTCTCCTCGGTGAATGTCTGTTTTGGCGATGCCTCTGATGTTGAAGCCTATGTTGTCGCCTGGTTCGGCTTTCGGGATTCTCTCGTGGTGCATCTCCAGCGATTTTACTTCACCCTGTTTGTTGGACGGCATAAAGATCAGAATGTCGTTCTCTTTGACTACCCCAGTTTCGACTCTGCCAACTGGCACGGTGCCTACGCCCGTTATGCTATAAAT
>JBGPBS010000060.1:0-8879 GCA_041481365.1 Bathyarchaeia archaeon | reverse complement strand
TGGCTGTTGGAGGCCGACCATCAGGCTGCATCAGAGACATAATACCTGAAGACTATCCAAGAGTTGCGGAAACACCAATCGCTCAAGAGGACATCAAGGTCTGGGAATCAAAGATAAAGTACTATCAGTCCTACATCTTTGACAGAAACCTACTGCCGGGGATGCCCTACGAAATTAGGAAGGGCCAGCTTCTCCAGAAGAGAATGGATGAAGCTGAAAAAATAGTTGCTGAAACAGTCGGGACCTTCAAGGACGCAACCGCTGAAGAACTGGAATACATCGAAGAATGGGCCAGGCTGCTGGACTACCCTGCTCCAAAATTCCGCCGCGTCGCCTTGGACATAGAGGTTCTTTCGCCAACCCCGACGAGGGTGCCTAACCCTGAGGAGGCAGCTTGTCCAGTCGTCTGCGTCTCATTGTACAGTTCAGACGGACTTCAACAAGTGCTGCTTCTGGAACGAGAGGGCGTCAGAGAAGGGTCTGAGCATCTTCCAGCGGAGATAACAATTAGGAAGTTTGACAGCGAGGACAGACTCTTAAGAGCGGTTTTTGATTATTTGCGGACCTATCCGTTCGTCTTGACCTTCAACGGTGATGACTTCGACCTGCCCTATCTGTTCCACAGGGCACAGAACCTGGGATTAAGAAGGGGTGAAGTCCCGATAGAGCTTGGCAGACGCGTATGCCTACTGAGCTACGGCGTGCACATCGACCTGTACAAGTTCTTCTTCAACCGTTCAATCCAAATATACGCCTTCAACAACCGCTACAGAGACGTGACGCTTGACGACGTGGGCAGAGCGCTGATCGGGCTGGAGAAAGTGCGGTTCGACAAGAGCCTTGGCGAACTGACCTACACGGAACTTGCGAGGTACTGCTTCAGAGACTCGGAAATCACTTTCAAGCTCTCAAGCTTTGAAGACGACTTGACGATGAAGCTTATTCTGGTGTTGGCGAGAATCAGCAGCATGCCGATGGAGGATGTGAGCCGCCAGGGCGTTTCACGCTGGATAAGAGATTTCATGCACCGCGAACATCGAAGGAAAAACATGCTCATCCCAAATGCTGAAGACATAATTGCCGTAAAGGGCAAGACCGCGACGAAGGCGATCATAAAAGGCAAGAAATATAAGGGTGCCATAGTGGTCGAACCGACACCTGGAGTCCACTTCAACGTTGCAGTCATGGACTTCCCGAGTCTATACCCGTCTATAATCAAAGTCTGGAACTTGGGGTACCAGTCGATCCTCTGCCCTCACTCAGAATGCCGCAACAACTTGATTCCTGGCACGCCACATTGGGTTTGCACGAAAAAAAGAGCCCTAGAAAGCCTCTTGATCGGTTCGCTGAGGGATCTCCGCGTCGATTGGTACAAGCCGAAATCGAAAGATAAGACGTTACCCGCCGACTTGAGAAGCTGGTACAACGTCACGCAGGGTGCACTCAAAGTGATTCTCAATGCAAGCTACGGAGTATTCGGAGCTGACAGCTTCGATCTCTACTGTCCGCCCGTGGCAGAGGCAACAGCAGCTGTTGGAAGACACTCAATAACCCAAATACTGCAGAAGGCAGAACAGCTCAGCATCCAAGTGCTCTACGGTGACACCGACAGCCTGTTCCTGAAAAACCCGTCAAAGCAACAAATCGAAGAACTTGCACATTGGACAGAGCATGAACTGAAGATGGGCTTAGACGTAGACAAGATGTATCGGTATGCCGTTTTCAGCTCGCGGAAAAAGAACTACCTCGGTGTCTTGGAAGATGGAACAGTTGACGTCAAAGGGCTGACTGGAAAGAAAAGACACATACCTGTTTTCATCAAGAAAGCTTTCGACAGAATGAAGCAGAGCCTGGCCGCGGTAAAGACGCCACCAGATTTCGAGAATGCGAAAAAAGAAATCTGCATGACCGTGCGAGACTGCTACTTGCGTCTGAAAAGACGCGAATGGGAAAACATGGAAGAGTTGGCCTTCAACGTAACCCTCGGCGAAGAGCTGAAACACTACACAAAAATAACGCCCCAACACGTCAGAGCCGCAAGAATGCTGGAGAACAACGGTGCCGAACTGAAAGCTGGGGACCTAATAAGCTACGTTAAAGTCACCAGAGAACCACACGTCAAGCCCGTTGAACTCGCAACCAAGAGTGAGATTGACGTGGACAAATACATCGCCTACCTTCACTCCACATTCGATCAGGTTCTAGATGCGCTCGGACTGGATTTCGACGAGATAATAGGATTAACAAAATTAGAAAGATTCATGTAACACCCGCACGGGTGTAAACAACCAAAAAGGATGCTTCTGATTGAGAATGAACAATGAAAGCTCCCTGTTTTTGGGGGACCGGCTTCAATCCTTTCGATTTCAGCGGCGATGCGATACCTTCCCTGCTTAGGATCGAAAGCAAGGCATAACCTATAACTGCTATGGCCACAAGACTGCTTACAGTGATGCTCACAACGCTAGCGACCCAAAAAGGCCAGCTTAACGGAATCTCAACGCTGAAAATCTGTGATGGAGACCCAAAGATATTCCATACATAACTGCCGACGATCAGCCCGATCTCTATGGACGCAATAACACACCCCATGAGTCTCCTCTTTCTGAGCAAATACACTGTGCAGCCCGCGAGGAGGTTTGCCAGAGGTCCGAAAACAACGTCATAAGCACCATTCGTCATCGGCAACGAAGTGAACGCATTGCCAGCAAAGGCTCCCACGGTGACCCCTATAATAGCTGGCCACCCGAACAACGCACACAAAGGAATCAAACAATCAGCAATGCGTAGCTGAATCGTTGCCGCCGCAGTTTGGCCTTGGACAATTACCAAGGTGCCATACAAAGCTGCAAAAACAGCTGCTAAAGCCAGATCTCTACTCTCTAACCTCATTTTTTTCCTCCTACATCCGGGGTTTCTAGGGCGGAACGGGTGGAGGCCCACTTACCCGCCAATTAATCCTATCCTAAGAGGCTTGACCTATTAAGCATTGCTAGAGCTTACTATTTTCCTCTAGGTCGCAAAACTCACCCTTGTTAAGAGAAAAGTCTCGGTTCACCGGCGTGAATTGCACTGTAATGCTCGTTCAAGTAGCCCACGCCTATGCCCATAATACTCGAATCGCGGATGCCGCAAATGTCGATATGAATACTAGTAAAGAGATTATTATGACTACTTGGCGTTCTGTTAATGCTCGATGATACGTAACGAGCGTGACCAGACTTCTTCTGTGATTCGAAAGGAGTTTTTTGCCGTCAAATGAAACGCTCGCCTTGGTTCTGAAAAAGAAGAAAGTCAGAAGAATCAATGCTGAATTGACTATGTACGGCAGAAGCGAGATCACTAAATCGAACTTCAGATCTGAAATAATCGCAAATGCCGCTAGCGTCATTCCTATCGAAAAAGATCCTGTGTTGCCCACGAAAATTTTGCCCCTGAAATTGAAAAAGGCCAGTATGAGCCAAACTACCAAGGGAACATATAGCATAACGGCGTTCGGGCCAGAGACAAACATCATCCCGATCATTACAACTGCTGGACAAACAGTCTCCAAGCCATTCAACCCACCAAGCTGGTTCACAGTATTAGTGAATATTGTTACCAACAACGGGATGATCAAGAAGTAATAGAAGTTTCCGAAGTGAATCGTTCCAAGCATAGGAATTGCTATGGAAGTGCGCAGATCTAATCTGGAAGCTAGCGTAAGAAGCGGTATGGCTGCGACGATCGGAAGGAAGGCCTTGTATCGCCACTTAAGGTCAACCCAATCGTCCAGCAGGCCCATGAAGCCGCCGAAGAGTATGCAGACGGCCAGCGTCAACGGCGGGGACGCACCGTTTGACGTTTTGACAGTGTCGAGAAAGTATAGCAGAAAAAGATAGGCCACGCTGATAAGAGCGAAGAAGACTCCAAGCCCATTTGGGACTAGAGGCTTGTTCGGCTTGTGCTGGTCAGGAACCTTCGGAAACAAAGGACATCTCCTTCAAAGACCGTAGCTGTTGCATCTTTTTCCCCAAAGAAGAAGCATCCCATGAATGCTTAGCGATCATGTCACAATTTCCCTTTTGTACCCATATTTCTCAGGGTCGTACAAGGGGAAGGCAGCTATCCGCGCTTTTGCCTGTTTTCCGCGGATCTTCACACTTACAACGTTTCCTTCCTGAGCCTCAGAGGCTTCCGCATATCCTATTCCCACACCAAGTTTTAGCAAAGGTGAAAACGTTCCACTGGTCAATTTGCCTATCTGCTCGTTCTTGCCATTTAAGATCGGAAAGTTCGGCCTTGGTATCCCTTGTTCAACCATGATTATCCCGATGCGCTTGCGTCTAATTCCTTGATCCTTCTGTTTTTGCAATGCGTCCTTGCCTATAAAATTGTCTTTCTGCAATTTCACAACGAAGTTCAGCCCCGCCTCAAACGGTGTGGTGCTCTCATCGATGTCGTTGCCGTAGAGGCAAAGTCCAGCTTCAAGCCTCAACGTGTCCCTCGCGCCGAGACCGCAGGGCTCTGCTCCGTAGAGTCTGCCTGTTTCA
This sequence comes from Bathyarchaeia archaeon, assembly GCA_041481365.1. Taxonomy (GTDB): domain Archaea; phylum Thermoproteota; class Bathyarchaeia; order Bathyarchaeales; family Bathycorpusculaceae; genus DASPTR01. The sequence continues at coordinate 4,347 of JBGPBS010000060.1, read as the reverse complement.
ATTATGTTGTCCCACAGCTTCGTGGCATTGTCAGGCCTGGCTGCTGAGGCTTCCCAAATGAAAACTTCGAAGCCATCCTCGCCTGTGTATCCGGTTCGGGAAAGAAAAACTTCCACGCCTGCCAACCGGGCGCTGGCACATTTGAATCTTGCAATCTTGGCTAAATCATCCGTCGAAGTCTTCTGCAACGTTTTCAACGCGCTTGGCCCTTGAACTGCAAGCATAGCCACGTTGTCTGACACGTCTCGGATTTCCACGTTGAAGTCCTTCGCATTCCGAAGCAGCCAGTTGTAATCTTTTTCGCGGTTGCTTGCGTTGAAGACCACTAGGAATTTTTCCGTTTCTAGGCGATATACGACGAAATCGTCTATTATGCCGCCGTTTTCGGTGCACATGACTGAATATTGCGCGCTGTTCGGCCCGAGCTTCGCAACATCGTTTGTTATAACACCGTTCAGAAAGCGCTCAGAGTCTGCACCTGTGACCATGACTCGGCCCATGTGTGAGATATCGAATACTCCAACACCGTTCCGCACGGCCAAGTGTTCTGGAATTATCCCGTTGAAGTACAGCGGCATCTCAAAACCAGCAAATTCTGTGAGCTTTGCTTTCTGCTTGTATGCTTGATATAATTGAGTCCTGCGGGTTTCCTCGGGCAAACCTGTTTCCTCTCCCAGCGGGCTACCTTATCGGTATTACGTCCACGTCTTCAGGTATCAGCGAGAGCTTTTTGCTGCATTTTGGGCATTTACCCTCATGCGCATGTATGATCTCGTCCGGAGGCCTGATTTCAGGACCTTCATATAAAACGTTCCCGCATCCCTGACATACAACCCGTTGAGGCACAGTAAATCACCCTTGGCAATGAGAGGACTATGCCCGTGACGTATTTATTGATTACTAGTTCAGAGCATTTGACCAGCGCGTTACCTGGCGCTTTCAGTCAATCTCCACGAGGGACCGCAGTAAGGGATTAAAGTGAGTTTGCACTAACTATTCCTCGGTGTCTGATGTGAGGGACTGCGTTCTCATTTAGCGAAAACAGAATCTTTAATACCCCTCCAACCAATTCAAAAAGGTTCATGGCATTTCTTAAAAAACTCGAAGAGAAATGGCAGAAAAAATGGGAAAAGGCCAGAATCTTCGAGACTGACCCCGATCCTTCTAAGCCCAAGTGTTTCATAACCGTAGCCTACCCCTATCCGAACTCTCCGCAACACATCGGCCACGGAAGAACCTACTCCATGGCAGACGTGCACGCACGGTACATGCGGATGCGCGGCTACAACACGCTGCTTCCGATGGCCTTCCACTACACCGGCACGCCCGTCCTAGCTATGGCCAAACGCCTCGCAGACAACGATAAAGGCCTCATCAGCGACTTCATAAACATCTACAAAATTCCAAAAGAGAAGCTGAAAGAACTCACAGAACCTATCGCCATGGCCCGCTACTTCCACCAAGAAATCAAAACCGGCATGAAAGAAATAGGCTATTCAATCGACTGGAGGCGTGAATTCACCACCGTTGACCCACACTACAACCGCTTCATAGAATGGCAATTCCAAAAACTGTGCCAAGCCGGACACATCACACAGGGAAGTCACCCAGTCGGCTGGTGCCCCAGAGACGGAAACCCAGTCGGACAACACGACACAGACGGCGATGTGGAACCAGAAATTGGCGAATTCACGCTCATAAAATTTACAAAAGGCAACACCATCTATCCAGCAGCCACCCTGAGACCCGAGACGGTATACGGCGTCACAAACATCTGGCTGAACCCCACCACAAAATACGCAAAAGCCACAGTCGACGGCGAACAGTGGATAATCAGCCAAGAAAGCGTTGAGAAACTTGCAAACCAAAACCGGAAAGTCAAAGTCGAAGAGACGGTCGAAGGCAAAGAACTCGTAGGAAAACACGCCCAGAACCCGGCGACGGGAAAGAGCATCCTCATACTCCCGGCAGACTTCGTCGACCCCAAAAACGCTAGTGGAGTCGTCATGTCGGTCCCAGGCCATGCCCCGTACGATTACGTCGCCCTTGAAAACGTAAAGAAAGAACTTTCAAAACTGAAACAGTACGGGATAACGGCCGAAGACGTAAACTCAATTGAGCCCATCGCGGTCATCGAAGTCAAAGAATACTCAGAGATTCCAGCAGCTGACGCCGTCAAAAGAATGAACATCCAAGAACAGACAGACCAGAAACTGGAAGACGCCACCAAAGAGGTTTACAGACATGAGTTCCATAACGGAAAAATGAAACGCAACACCGGCAAATATGCGGGCATGCCTGTGGCTGAGGCAAAAGACAAAGTCAAGCAAGACCTAATCCAAGAAGGCAAAGCCACAACCATGTATGAACTGCTCAACAGGCCCGTGCTGTGTCGCTGCAAAACGGAGTGCATCGTCAAAATCGTTCAAGACCAATGGTTCATCGACTACGGAAACCTCGAATGGAAAGCACTTGCACATAAGAACTTGGACATGATGGAAATACTGCCTGAAGAAGTGCGCCCAGAATTCAACAACGTCATCGACTGGCTACACGAAAAAGCGTGCGCCAGAAAATCTGGCATGGGCACACGCTTGCCATGGGACAAAGACTGGATTATCGAATCACTCTCAGACTCCACGATATACATGGCCTACTACACAATAGTCAAACATATCAAACAACACAAAATCCAGTCGACCCAACTGACAGACGAAACCTTTGACTACATATTCCTAGGCGCTGGAAAACCCGCAGAAATCAGCAAAAAAACCGGTTTGCCCTTGGAAACCCTGCGGCTGATGCACGACGAATTCATGTACTTCTATCCGTTGGACAGCCGACACAGCGCCCGCGAACTCATCCCCAACCACCTAACATTTATGATATTCAACCACACTGCCATATTCCCAGAAAACCATTGGCCCCGCCAAATAGCCACCAATGGACAAGTCATGATGGAAGGCTCAAAGATGAGCAAATCCTTCGGAAACATAATCCCCTTACGCGAAGGCCTCAACAAGTTCGGCGCAGACCCACTGAGACTCAGCGTCCTATCAACAGCAGAGCTACTCCAAGACTCCGACTTCAATCCAACAATAGCAGAATCAATGCGCGACAGACTCGAGAAACTCTACAGATTCGCCTCGGAAACCACCAAGACCCCGCGCAAGAAATCGCCAAAGACCACGTTGAAAACGTTAGACAGGTGGATGCTCAGCAGACTAAACCAGCACATCATAAACGCAACCGAAGCAATGAACAAACTGGCCGTCCGCAAAGCAATTCACACCGTACTCTACGAGCTTGACCAAGACTTCCAATGGTACAAAAAACGAGTCGCAACCCAAAAGGAAAACCTGAAAACAAAAGCCGCAACAGCCCACGTGTTCCACGAAGTTCTGGACGCCCAAACACGGATGTTGGCACCCGTAGCCCCGCACGTGTGCGAAGAAATATGGGAAATGCTAAGTGGAAAAGACTTCATTGCCCGAGCACCCTGGCCCACACCCGACGAATCCAAAATAGACGCCGAAGCTGAGGAAAACGAAACCCTCACCAAGAACGTGCTCGACGACACCCTGAATATAATAAAGGCCACGGGCGCAAGGCCGAAGAAAATATGCTACTACGTGGCTGCCCCATGGAAATGGAAGACCTACCTCAAAGCCCTTGAGATATCGGTTTCAACAGGAGCCCTGCAGAAAGACCTCATGAAACAGTTGATGCGAGAACCCAACTTGAGGGCAAACGCTGAAAAAGCAGCCAAGTTCACCGGTCAAATCGCAGATGAGATCAGCAGAACGTCCGAAGAAACCAGACGGAAACGCCTACAAACCGGGCTTCTGAACGAGACCGAAGCGTTAGAAGAAGCAAAAGGCTTCTTCCAGAAAGAGCTAAACGCGGAAATTCACGTCTACAATGAGGAAGACACTGAATGCCTCGACCCCAAACATAGGGCACAGCTCGCCAAACCCTACCGCCCCGCAATTTACATAGAATAGAACAGCTCAACCAAAACCCTTCTCTAGTTGCCCGAAAGGCTACAACGTTTCGTTCCCCTAGAACGTGACATTGGGCTGGTGCCTGCAAGCGCGGCTGATTTCTTAGGTGATAGATTCAACGCACAAATCATGGGTTTTGAAGGGGAAAATAGGAAACGCTGTGATCCTAAGCAAAGGGCGATTTCGTCTGCGCCGGGTATTCCGGCGATCTTCGTTGAGCAAAAAAAGAGGGTTACAGCATTCTTGACATCTGGTTTAAAGTGCGAGGATTGACGTTGACGTGATAGTTCCTTCGTCCACTGCTTGTCGTCGTTACAAAATAGTCCTTCTCTTCGTTGAGTTT
>JBGPBS010000059.1:0-9104 GCA_041481365.1 Bathyarchaeia archaeon | reverse complement strand
GAAGACTGACAAGCTTCTCGTGGTTTGCGTCTGCGGTTTGGCTGGAAGTGGGAAGAGTACCTTGGGGCGAAAGTTTTCTAGGAAATATGGTCTCAGATACTATTCTGGTGGGGACGCGCTCAGGGCCTTGGCGATGGACGGGGGCCACGGGCAGGCTAAGCGTGGGTGGTGGGAGAGTGCGGAAGGAATGCGGTTTCTTGAGAGAAGGCGGAAGGATTCTGAGTTTGATCGGGCAATCGACGAGAAACTGTTGGAGTTTGCGAAGGAGGGAAACGTCGTGTTGGACAGTTGGACTATGCCGTGGCTTCTTGATTATGGGTTCAAAGTGTGGCTGGAGGCTTCTCCTGAAATGAGAGCCAAGAGAATAGCCAGGAGGGACAGCATGGGTTCTGATGAAGCCTTGGAGGCTTTGAGGGTGAAGGAGAGCCAGACTAGAAGCATCTACAAGAAGCTCTATGGTTTTAACCTTGGCGAGGACTTTGAACCTTTTCATCTAATCTTGGACACTGACAACCTGAGCGCAGGAGAAGTTTTCAGCGTTCTTTGTATGGTGATGGATAACTACCTGCTTCGAAAATAGTCTATGCATTCGAGGGTCAAGTAAATGATCTTTGGTGCGGAACGATCAGAAACCCTGCCTGAGGCACGCTTATCGTTGCTCAACTGCTAAATGGTTGCGAGTAATTAGCGGTGGGCGGGCTTCTGAGCGGGGTTTGACTTTTGCTTCTTTGTGGGTGTTCAGATGCGGTATGTCTGGGAGAGAGCTTGCAGGATATTTGTTTTTTTGATTGTTTGTTGTTCTCTTGTCGAGGAAGTCTTGAGTGTTCCGCAACTCTTTTAAATCAACCACGCGTAAGAGCTTCATCAGCATGGAAATTTTCGACCTCGAGGGCAAAGTTGTGAAGGAAAAGGAAGTTTCTGAAGCACTGTCGCTCTTGTGGGCTGAATTTGATGGTCTAGAGGACATTGAAGCGGTTTCCTAGGTAATTCAAGCAGGTGCGTGCTTCGGCAAGTTTCGAGAAGGTTTTCAGACCGGGATGCATTGCTAGTGAGAAGAATATGCGTCGAGAAGAGCCAACCGCACAGTGCGTTTGCAGACGTTATCGTGGTTTTGGCCTGTTTTTCTTGAGCAGCATTTTTGTGTTTCTCCATCTTTCTTGCGCGATTTGAAGGTTGCCGAGGACGCTGCCGTGGAGAGAGTAGAAAATGTAGCAAAGGTAAGTGCATTGGGAGCATTTGCTGTAAGTCTTGCGCAAGGCTTCAAATGCGGTGCTGTGCCATTTTTCTGGCAAGTCAAGAATAGACGCCACTGGGTTTTGGAGGTGGCAGCCTGCGACTCTTCCAAGCTGGTCTACCATGAGGAAGTTTTGAAGTGCCCGGCATTTCCACGTTCTTTCGCCGCTCAGATAGAGTTGCTTCATGGCTTGGAGGAGTTTCCTGGTTACAAGCATGTTCCTGTCTTGTCTTCTTATTTCGTCCAGTGAATCGCAAAGTCTTACCATAGCCTCTTTGTCAGCAATTTCGAGATCTTCGTTTTTCTTGCCTATCTTGAAGAGCTGATTCGAATCCGTGGAGGAGTCGTAGGAATATAGACAGTACCAGACTGGGATCTCTCTTTCAAGGAAATATCTGGTTAATGGCAGGATCTCGTGTAGGTTGATCTGCGAGATCGTGGGCGTTATGCTCACCTGAACGCCTTCTCTGTGTAAGACTTCGATGCTCTTCATAGCCTTGTCCCAGGAGCCTTTAACCCCCTTGGCAAGATCATTTTTTTCCGCGTCTAAAGTGTCCAAGGAAATGGCGACAAAATCTGCTTTCCGCAGAGCTTCGATCTTCTCCGCTGCAAGACTTCCGTTATCGTAGACCGTGGTCACGAAGAAACGTGATGCATAGTCTATGATTTCGCCTATGTCGTCTCTCAGGAGCGGCGCCCCTCCGGAGAGTACGACTTCTATGACGCCGAGGTCTTTGAGGATCTCCAAGCCTCTCTTCACTTCGTTCGTGGTGAGGTCGGTTCCGTCTTGTTTTCGCCAGACATTGCAGCTTCTGCATCGATAGTTGCACCTATTCGTAAGGAACCATTGAACGTGGTAAGGCCTGTTGGGCGTCAGAGAACACTTGGCGATTCTCGCCGCTTTCTCAAGCGTCATTACCAAAGACGCGTCACTTCACTCTTCAAGTGACCATGAGATTTACGTTAGTATTTTAACCTAATGCAAATACCTGTGAGTTTTCAGATTTCGCAAGAAAGCAACATCTGGCAATGATCTAGCTTCTTGCGAGTGCGAGCCAAAGATGGTCAGAAGAGGATTTAGGCAAGGGTCGAACCTTCCCATCTTTTCCCATCAAGGTGCGTTCTTCCCGATTCTTCACGAAGTCTCCGATGATCGAGGCTTCAATCCCCCTTTGTTTCAGGCTTCCAATTATGCGGTTGACTAGTTCAGGCTTCGCCGCTATCAGTAAAGCTCCTGAGCTGACCAGCCTCAACGGGTCAATTCTGAAGAATTTGCAGATATCCGTCGTCTGCTGTCGAACAGGGATTTTTTCTTCAGATATTCTTACGCCAAGGTTTGAAGCGTCCGCCATCTCGTATGTCCCGCCGATTATGCCTCCTTCAGTAGGGTCGTGCATTGCGTCCACCCCGCCTGTTTTGAAAGCTGTGATCGCATCTTCAACCACACTTGTTTGACTGAAAAACTCCCTTGCGTCCTGCAGCGTCTGGTAGCCTAGAGTTTTTTTCAAAAGCTTTTCTCTATCCGACGCAAGAATGGCTGTTCCTTCGATTCCAGCGCTCTTCGTCAGAATTAGCTTGTCCCCGTTCCTTGCTCCCGCAGCCGTCACATACTTGCCCTTCTCTGTGATACCTAGAGTGCAGCCTACGACTATCGGATATTTCAGGCCCTGCGTTACCTCACAATGCCCCCCAGCAATTGCAATTCCCAATTTCTTTGCCGCCCTGTCCATTTGAACGCAGATCGTCTCAACGATTTTCTTGTCTGCACCTTCAGGCAGCAGAATGCACGAAAAGAGGAAGGCGGGTTCGACGCCGAAAGTGGCTACGTCATTTGCGTTAACGTTTACTGCAAGCCACCCGATCCGCTCTAATGCGCCAGTAATTGGATCCATGGAAACGATCAGTGATCGGTTGCCTGCTTCTATCACTGCACCATCAATGCCAGCAGACGGACCTAGAACAACTTCTGACCGTTCGACACCTAGGCTCTTAAAGACAACTTCCTTCAAAAGGTCTACTGGAACTTTCCCGGGAGATAGCTTCATTGGGGCCACTTTTCTGGCAGTTGTTTCAGCTTCTGACCTGAGGAAGGCGTCGAGAGACTATTCTCGCAACTGGTATTGCAACGGCCAATCCTATTAGCATTTGGAGAATGTTTGCAGCAACTTCTACGATTGCAACAGGGCCGACCACTAGTTGTTCATAGAGATAATATCCCAAGACCATTTCTAGTCCTCCTACAAGTATTGGCAAAACGCCTCGTCCGGACTCTGGGTCCAGTTTGAAACCCATTAAGGCTATGGTAAAAGCAAGAATTCCTCCTAGCAAGTACCAAACGAAGACTGGTATGGATATGCTGAGCGTCGCGGTCGGAGGAGAAGGATAACCCCAATATATGTCAACATGCTGTAAATAGACAGATCCGATTGACGCAAGTAGTATTCCAACAAGTATTCCAAGCGCCGTGGTATAAATCCTCCAATTGCTCGTTGAACTTTGATTGCGCATTTTCCTGCTCATGAATCCTACGATGGCTCCCTCGAAGGCTTTTATCACCAGCGTTCCAGGAGCAAAAATGGGCGCGACTAGCGCGTCAGAGATTGCTGCCCCCACACCTCCTGCGAAGGCGCCTACAAGTGGGCCGAAAACTAAGGCAGCGATGTATATGACGGTTTCGCCTATGTTGAAGTAGCCCTTGGTTGCTGGAATATTCACGATTAGGACTAGTGTGACCACACATACCAACGCGGCGAAAACTGCTGCAACTGCAAGCTTGACAACTCCTCTTGCAGGGTTCTCTCTCTTGTCCATTTAGACACCCTCGCATTCTCTAAGAGTTTGATCTCTTATTCTGCCTTTCGGGTGAGGAACTCCTGGAAGTTTCCGTAGAAGACCTTCTCCTTGGCTTTTTGCGTCATGTCTGCAGCTTCCACGATTGCTATTTGTGTCTGATAACGATAGTATGGGGCATCGGAGCCGAAGAGTATTCTGTCTTCGTCTATATCTTTTGCGAGTTCTATGAAGTCAGGCAGCGTGCCTGAAGTTTCGACGTAAACGTTCTCGAACTGCTCCATGATGCTTAAGGCCCCCTCCTTTAGATGGCCCAATATCATGGGCAGCTTTGGATACTTCTTGGCAATCTTCGAAATAAGTGCTGGCGAGGAAAAGCCATCGCCTGTATGAAACAGGGTTGGCAGGCCAAGTTTGCCTACTTCTTGGAAGAATCGGTTGAAGAATGGGTGGTCTGGCCTGAAGCATTCTACCATAGGGTGCAATTTGAGCCCTGTCAGGTTTAGGTCGTTCTTCATGCGAGTCAATTCCTTAAGGGCGTCTTCTCTTCTTGGGTCGACGCGTCCGAACCCGACCAAGCGTTTTGGGTATTTCCCGACGGAACTAGCGATGTAATCATTCATTTCGGGGTATTTGTCGCCGACGTTGGGGTTTGGAAATACGATTGCCCTCTCAACGCCATATTCGTCAAAGAGGCGGATGAGATCATCAACATAGATTGTGGGATCCGCGTAGGGTTGCCATGGTCCAGATTTTCCAAGGTGAACGTGCGCGTCGCAGATCTTCATCACTAGGCCTTCCTGAACATGCGTATGTGGTAATTCTTTGCGAATTCCATTTTAAGCTTTGCAATGGGAAAGCCTAAATGTGAGTGGAATGCTGGTAGATAGCGAATCGTGGGCTGATGGGTATGAGCGAAGTGAGAGAAGATACGGTCAAGTTGCACAAAGAAGCGGGTGCGCTTTACGATGCTGGTAAGTATAAGGAGGCTGAAGAGATCTTTTTGCGCACTGCAGAGCTGTATCATAAGGGACAGAACTACTTTGACTCCTCATCCATGCTTTACAAGGCTGGCGAATGTGCGTATGCGCTCAAGAATTATGAAGCTGCTGTTGAGCATTTTCTAAAATCGGCGGATTTGTCGTTTCAAAAAGGATTCGACAGGTTTGGTGTCAGCGCCCTGGAATATGCTAGAGACTGCTACAAGATCATGAAGAAGAAGGCCAAGGTTTCGGAGACAGAGAAGAAGATAAAGGAAGTCAAGGCCAAACTAGAGGCTCAATTCTAAGAAGCTGGACGGCATTTTTTTCCTTTGCCCCCGCATGTCTCGAAGACGTTTACTCCTATCAGAAAGAATATAGTTACGTCTAACTTTCTACAATCTTGTCCTAATTTGCGAGGTAAGCCTATGGTAGAGTCTTTCAAGTTTGTCGGCGGATTTCTCGATATCGTTTTCTCGTGCCATTTGCAGGCTGTTGCGTGAGAATTCTTTCCTCAACTTGCTATCATTCAAGATTGTTATGATTCTCTCAGCTAGGCCTTCGCGGTCTCCAGGCTTCACTATGTAGCCGTTCCGACCTTCTATTATCATTTCTGGGATGCCTCCTACGTTGGTTCCAATCGCTGGTAGTCCCATGGCCAAGGCCTCCAGCAAAACTAGGGGCTGTATCTCCGCGTATGATGGCAAGACGAAAATGTCAGAGGAAGCATAGGCCTGCCTCAACAGTGAGTCTGAGATGAAACCCGTAAAGATCACGTTTTTTAGGCCGAGTCCGTTGGCTAAGTCCTCGAGGTTTCTTCGCATGTGGCCTTTTCCGACGATGATCAGATTTGTGTTCGGAACTTTCGCGTTAACGATCCCGTAGGCCTTGATGAGGATGTCCAAGCCTTTTTCTTTCATTAGTCTTCCGACGTAGAGGATCTTCTTGTTTTCGTCTTTCAGGCCAAATTGCCGGTCAAATTGCTCATGCTTTAGGTTGGCGTTGAACTTGGACAGTTCTATGCCGTTGCTTAAGACAAATGCTCTCGTGTTTAACCCGTTTTCTCTCAGCGTTCTCAATCCGTAAGTGCTGGGACACAATACTGTGTCAACCAGGTTGTAGAATACGTTGACTATCTTGTAGAAGAAGGCGTTGAATTTTGTGCTGTTGAAGAAGAGGTTTCGGGAAAATGTTTCAGAAAGAAGATGGTTAGTTGCTATTGAGGGCACGCCCATTTTTCTTGCCTCCAAAACACAGGCAAGAGACAAAAACGAAGGAACGTGACAGTGAAGCACGTCGATTCCCTCTCTTTCGAAAATCTGCCGTATCCGGTGGAAACTTGGAAAAGAAAGTGCATATTCGCCTTCTGACTTTGGAAGAGTGAATGAAGAGAACCTATAGACCGTAAAGTTTTCTTTCCTTTCCACTGATTCCTTGCTCTTGCATTTGGACGTAACTACGGTTACTTTGTGTCCTCTTTCTACGAGCCTCTGAATGAACCTATTTACTACTACAGGCACGCCTCCATATGAGGAATCGAACAAGTCAGAGACAAAGCAGATGTTCATCAACTTGCCTTGTGGTCTATAATGCTATTTACGTCTTGCTACTATCTGAGTATAGCTCGCGATGTTGTTATCATAGGGTCGAGCCATAATTCGCGAATCAGACCCCCATACAATCGTGCTAGCCGTAGGGTACTCAAGCAGATTCCATGAAAAAGGTGGGGTTCATGAAGAACAGTATGCTAGAGTTCCATGATGCGCACGTCCAGTTCGCCGATCTTTTCCAATCTGGTAAAAGCTCTTCTGGGCCTCTTAAACCTGTCAATGGCCTGCAGAATCGCCCTTTGGGCCAAGTAGTTTTTCATGTTTCTTTTTGCTTCTTCAAATCCGCTTTCGTGCGAGTGGAAGACACTGAATTGTGGATCGACACATACTTTGAAACTCCTTGCTTCCATTTCTTTGCTCCAGTCATAATCTTCGCAGCCGTAGGCTTTGGCTTCAGGGATGATTTTGGGCAGGTTTTCATCAAATGGATACGCTTTCCAAAGAGATTTCCTGATGATGCAATCCACAGTGGATGTCCAGTTGAATCTCAGGACGATTCTCTCTGAAAAATAATACACACATTGACTCAGTCTTGACACAGACGTATTCTTCTCGAAGGGATACGAGTAGCCCGAAACGCATGCAACCTTGGAGTCTTCGAAATGCCTAAGTCCAAGGCCCAACCAAGAACATGATACTGGAAGTGAATGTGCATTGGTTATGGCTACGAGTTCATTCTGGGCGTAAAAGACTCCCAGGTTTGTGGAGTAAGGATGGGAAAAGTCCCGATCGGGAAAACTCACAAGTCTAACCCTGATTTTCTTCCGCTTGAAAAGCCCGCTTAATTTCTTTATCCTGTCTTCAAAGGAAGCAAGTTTTGCGTCTGAAGAATAGTTGTTAACGATAATGACCTCCGATGGTGGGACTGTTTGCTCGCGTAGCCTTTTCAGCACATCACTGAGGTGTTGCTCCTCGTCACGAGTCCTAACGACCACTGAAACCCGTATCATCTTCTCGCCTTTCTTGGGACGTCCTGTCAAATCAGTTTTTGTTTGATGTTTTCTTCTACCTTTCAATTTGATAGTTAGGCTTTCGTGACTAATATGACATGAACCATATATTGCGTGTGTGCTGTGCCATTATCAGCCAATAACCGCCCTATGCCTGACGATCCGTGAATAATATTTATTTGCATTGGTTCATATTTGGAAGGTCAAGTGTGTTCTGAAGTATGCAGGCGAGTTTCAGAGCATTAGCGGAATTGTGCGAAAAGTTTGAAGCTACTAGAAAGCGACTTCTGATGATAAGCCTTGCAACCGAGTTCTTGAAGATTCTGGAGCCTCAGGAAATTGAACCAGCAGTTTCCATGATTCTCGGCAGGCCATTTCCAAAGTGGAGTGCGCAGACCCTTGACGTGAGCTGGGCGACTCTGAGCGAGATCATAAAGCGTGTAACGGGCGCACGTTGGGAGGTTTTCTCCGAGGCTTTCAGCAAAACAGGTGACATAGGTTCTGCGACGAAAGCAGTTTTCGAGGGGACCAGGGTCAAGAGGCAAACGGTTCTTCTTGAAAAAACTTTGACGATTGCAGAGGTCAGGAGAAGCTTTGAAGTCATAGCAGGAACGGTGGGCTCCGGTTCGAGGGAGAAAAAGGAACGCCTGATCGAGACCTTGCTAAGCTCGGCTTCGCCAGTTGAAGCGAAGTATCTGATTAAGGTCTTCATAGGTGAAATGCGGACGGGCTTTCATGAAGGATTAATGGAGCAGGCTGTAGCGGAGGCTTTTCAGATTCCGCTTGAGACTATTCAGGAAACAACTATGATGGTGGGTGACGTTGGCGAAGTCGCTGCTACGGCCAAGCTTGAAGGATTAACCGGTCTTTCAAAGATCAGTTTCAGAGCCTTCAGGCCAGTCAATCTGATGTTGGCTCAAATGGCCAATGGCATTGAAGATGCCCTGCGTGAACACGGAGGAAAAACTGCTTTTGAGTACAAGTACGACGGGGCCAGAGTTCAGATTCACAAGCTCCGTGACGAGGTGAGAATTTTCAGTAGGAGATTGACAGATGTGACTGAAAGCTTGCCCGAGACGGTTGAAATTGCGAGAGAAAACATCGATGCGAATGAGGCAATAGTTGAAGGTGAAATCATAGCCGTGGATGATCATGCACGTCCGATTCCTTTTCAGCATTTAATGCGACGGTTTAGACGGGTTCATTCAGTTAGAGAAGTGGGTGAAAGAATACCGGTTCATCTGTACTTGTTCGATATTCTGTTCGTTGACGGTGAAGATCTCATTTCGCTCCCCTACCTCAGGCGGAGATCCTTGCTGGCAGAAAGAGTTGGGAAGATTCCGTTGACAAAGCAGCTGGTCACTGATAGTATTGGAGAGGCTGAGAAACTTTTGGGGGAAGCTATGGATGCTGGCCACGAGGGGTTGATGGCGAAGAGGCTCGATAGCCCTTACACTCCGGGAATAAGGGGAAAGCACTGGCTTAAGATCAAACCTGTCCTTGAACCGTTAGACCTCGTGATCGTGGCGGCGGAATACGG
>JBGPBS010000058.1:0-9167 GCA_041481365.1 Bathyarchaeia archaeon | reverse complement strand
GTGCTTGTCAACCGTATTCTTGCCTTTCTAACCATCGCCCATCATTCCAGATTCTTCCGCTGCCGACAGATTTATTGGGTATTTACCTTAGACAATTAACCGTAAATAAAAACTTATCGACATAGTTTTTGAGTGTATCTACACGATTCTGGTCCTATTTCCGTTTCCGAAAGATTTTCCCACCATCACTATACTCGCCAGTTACGTAGTCGAATCCTGCTTCTATCAGCGTAGTTGCCTCTTTCACGTCGCCTGCTACCCTAGCAGTCCATTGATCGTCTACCGTTTCAAAGATTGCTGCCTCAAGGTCGATGTACTTGAGTGTGTTTTGAATTGTCTTGTGGCCTAGGATCTTCTTGACATATAGCAGGTCTTTTGTTCTGTGGTATTCCATTGTGCCTTTCCAGTGTCTGAAGGTTGTGAAGCTTATCTTTCTAAGTCTAGGGTTACCTAGTTTCTCTGCTATCCTCTTTCGTTGCCAATAGAACGCGTTCTTCAGGTTATCATAGTTTCTGAAGACTACTTCAGAGGCTTTTGGTAGTCGTTCTAGCATGTTCATGAACTGTTCTGAGACCTTGGAAACTCGGGGATTATGGCCTTTGATAGGTGTTATGTTTAGAGTTCTTGTTTCCTTGTTGATGTCGATCCATCTGAGCTTGACTAGTTCGCCTGGGTCTGCTCCTGTGTCCTTTAGTCCTTGCAGAAAAGTGCTGATTTTCTTTGATGTTGCTGCTATGAGCTGATCTATCTCTTGTTCTGTTGGAATGAAAGGGAAACTCTCACCCTGCCTATATCTTGGGCGAATCCATTTCAGGTTTTCCATTTTCATGAAGGATTCATACGCGTAGCATAGGAGCATTTTGTAGCTGTCTTTCCACGTCTGCCTAGATAGTGTTTCTTTCACGGTTTCGGGGTCAGAAATGTTGACGCCTAGTCTCACAAGTCTAGCTAGGTTTCCCGTTCGTACTTCAACCGTTTCATCTGGGTAGCCTTGCATCTTCAACCATACGCTGAACTGTACGATCTTCCCCTTGATCGTTGCTCGATCTGTTTGGCTTTCTCCCGCGGAATGTAGCTGTCCTATTTCCGCGATCAAGTTTTTCGACTCTTCTGCCAAGTCGCATACTTGACGATTAGGAACATAGTTGCTGGGGGTATTTATGTGGCAGTATGAGTTTTCTCGTAATGGTCTTCTGCAGCTGAATCGTAGGCCGCATTCTCGGCACAGCCAGCGCTGAACGCTTGAGCCATCAGGCAAGGGGCGTAGGCCATCCTTGTAGAGTCTGGTTGAGTCGCATTGTGGGCATTTAGGGGGCTGGGCGGCTGGAGTCTCGGACACCAACTTCCCTTTTTTTGAGCCGCTTTGCCAAGTATGCATATTGCCGTAGAAGCCAGCCTTTCCCTCAGCCACTTGGTTTGTTCACCTCTGGTTTTTGAATGGCGTCTGCCTCGTACACGGCAACATACATGTTGAGTTCTGGAAAGAATCTTATAGCACGGATTGGCGGGTTTTGTTGAGAGTGTTCTCTTTTTCGGCTTTCGGCCCGTGCTATTGCTAGCAAACTACCGTAGTCGCTTGTTTTGTCGTTTGGTGCTATTACGATGGCTTTCAACAATTCTATGCAGATCCTTTCAATGAAGCTATTTCGGGTTCAATCTGACTTCTGTTTAGAACCATTTCGAAAATGTCCTTGATGCTTCGATGCGGAGCTTGCACTGTTTCTGCTCTTGTCTTCTTCAGCTCTTGTTTGTAGTATAACCTAGCAATGCTGTGGAAGTAGTCGCGGAATGTGACATGAAAACTCAGGCCGTCAACTGAAATGGGCTCGCTGTCACGGTTCAGATGCCATTGCACAACTGTCCAAGAAGACGGATCAGGGATGCGTTGGCTCCCCAGCACGTTTTTGACCTCTCCCAATAAACTATTGATTGACATAAGACCCTCTGGGTCCAGCTTGAATGGTCTTGCACTCGATCTTATGTTGACTAAGACTGTTCCTGTGTCAAAACACTGGACTTTCACTGGGTGTGAAAGCTGAAAGGCACGACTGTAACTGTGACTTCTCGTGCAATATTTCCATCCTAATCGTAGCCAATCAAGAGAATAAACCTGAAAGGCTAGCTTGAGGCTGTGCACTCCAAGAGTCGGTTCCCACATCACTTCATCTTCCAGAAATGACAAGAAGTCAAATCTAACCGCCATGCCCTTGTTGTCATTTCGTTGTATGCTTGAGTATTCTGGTCTTGATGTCCATTCAGGAAGGATAAAGCGAGCAGGATTTTCTCTTGGAAGATTCAAGACCTTCCCGTTAGTCACATGTTTGCTCATTCCGTTTCTTAATGTTCCGTAGCTGAAAACTGTTCCAAAATCCTTGTAGGTGAGGGCTTGATTGGCTTGTTCTAACGTATGCAGAATATAGTCGGAGCATGGTTCCTTCTTGTCATTGATCTTGTCATTTTCGTTTTGTCTGATGGCGTTATTCCTGATTATGGTACCACTAAAGCTTTTCACCCTCCTTTAAAATAGGCTTGATTACGAGTTCTCCATCGACTTCCATGCTGACAGCTTCGATGTGACCGTGTTTCTCTTCAAGTAACTCGACCCAAGATTTTGGCAGAAACACGGCTAAGCCATTCCCAATCTTGCAGATTTTTCTTCTTAACGGCATTTTCTTTCGCCTTTAACTCTGTTTCAACAAAGTTCATATCCCCACCACATTCTAAGATTGTGGCGGAAAAATGTCACGAAATTCCAAACATGGAAGCCGATTCACAGTTCATGTGACAAAAGAAGGCAGGATAAGCCATGGAAGTTTTGTTAAGAAGCAGGTCATAGATTTCCTGTTTCTTGGGAAAATGCTTAACGAACCAGTTGGTTATGTCCTACGGATTGACGGCGACAAATTGGCACTCAAGCCTCAAGACGTAGCCGAAATTGCTGCTTACCTGAACCTCACGGAGCGGCATGCAAAAAGGGTGATTGGTGACTTAAGAGGCTTAGTCAAGAAGACATACGTTCGTCATGGTTTTGGCCGCCCAAAAGTCGTGTACAGCCTCACCCAGCAGGGCATCCGGGTTGCTCGGAAGAATCTTGACGAAACCAGAAACTTGACAGACTTGATTTTCATGAGGGACTCTTATGCTAAGGGTGATCAAAATGAGAAGGCTCCAGAGAGTTATGGATTCCCTGAGTTTGAGCATTTTCTTCCAATCGTAAAAATGAGGGTTCAGAGATGCCCGCTACTTCAAACGATTGCTTCTTACGAGAAAGGACAAAACTACAAAAACTGTGTTACCTGCAGCTTCAGACGGGTAACCATTGAGAAATGTGTAGTCTGTGATCACCCAGGTTCTGGGATTCCCCTAAAGAGGAAGTTGCTGGCAAAATACGTTAACTGCTTCATAAAGTGGTCTCCCGGTTCAGGTATGGAAGGAAGGGCGTATCTGTGTGGTCTACATAGTGAAATCGAGTTCTTCGATTGTGACCATAACTTTATGGAGAAGTTCTGGGCGCTTCTGCTAAGTATTCCTAGGTTACAGTGTGATGCTGTTCCATGGTTCACCAAGGGTTCAGTGACTTGGAATATTGAGATCAAAGAGCCGGGTGCGGGAGTTGTTCGTATTCCCGAGGGTCTTCGCATCTCGCCAAGTAAAGTGAGGCGCAAGTTCGAGAGATGGAAAAGCAGGAACCCACAATTGTTTGAGTAAGGGCGTTAGCAGGCGTTAATAGAATCAAACCTTGCCTAAGAATGGAACAGATTTACCCCACGGACTTCAAATTATGCCCTGTTCCTATCCTGCACGGAAACACAGTGTGGAGCTCTCTTCTATAATTGCTCTAGGAAAACTGTGAAATACAACTTTTCAGTATACATTGGATTAGCTGTCACGAGGGCATGAAGAGAAATGAACACCTTCTCTTTAATCGTTATGATGATGCTTCTAACGAGCATATTCGCTTTGGCTCCCAACGTCCGACAAGTCAGGGCACTTGAAACCATTTATATCAGAGCTGACGGAAGCGTTGAGGGAACGACAGACATTCAGACCACCGATAACGTCACTTACGCCTTTGTTGCAGACATCAACGGTTCCATCGTCGTTGAAAGAAATAACATAGTAATTGATGGAAACGGACACACACTTCAGGGGACAAATGGCTACAATTCTGAAGGAATAGATCTATCTGGAACAGCAAACGTGAAAGTCAAGAATGTAAGGATCAAAGACTTCAATTACGGTATCATGCTCAACTCCTCTTTGAACGTCACCGTTTCAGGAAACAACCTAACGCACAATGTTTACACTGGTGGTGGCGGCCGTGGCATCTATTTGTATTCCTCCTCAGATAACACAATATCAGAAAACAGCATGACGAGCGGGGGAGCTGGTGTCTCTCTCATAGCCTCTTCAAATAACATGATCTCTGGAAATCACGTGGCACATAACAGCGGTGTTGGCATAGTTCTTGGATCCTCCACGAACAACACCATTTCCGACAACAACGTGACGAACGGCGGCCTGAGTTCCATCTTCTTAAGTAATTCCTCAAACAACATGATTTACCACAACAACTTCGTAGACAACACTCAGCGAGTCTACGAAGAAGCAGGAGCAATAAACACTTGGGATGACGGCTATCCTTCTGGGGGGAACTTCTGGAGTGACTACGAGAGATACGGTTCCTCGTCAGACTTCAGCAGATTTGACTCATGTAGTGGTCCTTTTCAGAACGTTTCTGGAAGCGATGGCATCATAGACGCGCCATACAGCATAAGCACCCAGAACTTCGACCGCTATCCGCTAGCATTCCATTATAACCAGCCGAATCCGCCAAGGGCCTCATTTAACTTCAGTTCGTCAATACAAGCCTTCGATGGATATAGCTCCGGCTTTTCTCAGAGCCTTGTCGAAGCGGAATTGCCAATCACTTTTGACGCATCTCTCTCCCATGGTACCTGGAACGGCACTAGCCAGAAGCCAATCGCAGAATACAATTGGGATTTTGGAGATGGCAACCTAACATCGACAACGGACTCAACGATTATTCACGTTTATGAAATATATGGAATACTCAACGTTACGTTAGGCATAGTGGACGCTGAAGGTTCAACCTCATCCTCCTACAGTATGATTATGGTGTTTATGCCTACCTCTATTTCTGTCTCGATTAAAGCACCTTCATCAGTCTTGGGTTTCTCCGTGGACATCTATGGCCAACTAAACGATATTCATGGAGTTGGCTTGAGTAATGAGCTTGTGGTTCTCTATTACACTCTTCCAGGGATTCAAAACTGGTATCCAATAAGCTCCACTATGACCGACGACAATGGCAACTACTCTGTTTTTTGGATTCCTTCAGCAACAGGTTGCTTTTTCCTCAAGGCGGAGTGGAACGGGAACACGACTCATATTGCTTCCAACGGCACAGTAACGCTCAGCGTCATTTACCAAAACGCGTATGCTTTCAGCGTGGAATCGAACAGCACTGTTTCGGGACTAGCCTTTAACATGACAACCCAAGCGTTGAGTTTCTCTGTCTCTGGCGAAACAGGGACAACAGGCTACGCAAAAATCACGATAGCAAAGGCTCTAGTGCCAAACATCACAGATCTAGAAGTGAGGATAGACGGCGTTGAATATAGCTACTCTGCTGTATCGCTTGACGACTCGTGGCTGCTGACGTTCACCTACAATCACAGCAGTCACCAAGTTGATGTTTACCTTGACAAGAGCATGAATGCAGAGTTCCCGATGTTCCCAGCCATACTACTGTTCATGGCCACTGTTCTGCTCCTAACATATGCTGCTGTAAGACGGAAGGTCCATAAGAGAAGCCGTTGACCCAGTACAAGTAGACTCCTTCAGAAGAGAAGACTTTGCCCAACAGTTCAGGTGTCACTGTCTTGACTTTGACAAACGGCTGCTCCACGAACTCCTTGAGATACTCAGTCAAAACCTTCCTAGCCCCATCATCGAGCCCGCCGAAAAAGCAACGGCAATAGGCCTTAGACCTGGCCAGCTTGAAATCAAAGCTGCGTTCCTCCAAGAACCCCCTAATTCTCTTGTCAATAGCCGTTTCGTCTCTTCTGTAATCAACTCTGAGCATTCCGGCTTTCTCAAAGAACGGGTTATACTTGGCCATAACAGCCAACACCTCAATTACCTTCGCATCAACCTTCGGCAACGTCTCTTTGACAAGAAGCTCTCCAAGTCCGATTCCTCTGAACTTTGGGTGAATCACCACGCGGCTGATCCTAGCGATCTCCTCATTAATCAAATGCGCCATATGCAAGTCACTGGGAGTGTAAACGTATCTTTCCCCGAAAACCATGTTCCTAGGCTTCAAATTTAGGTACGAGCTGCAGTAGACGATAACACCGATCAGACTGTCCTCATACATTAGCCTGAAGAAACCTTTTGGCTTAATCGACTCTTTCTGATCCTTGCTCTTGTAGTGAAACCTCTTCAGCCTCTCATAATCTTCAACGCTTCCCTTCTCCACATGTACTCTGTCAAGAAGACTACACTGCCTCGGCTTCATTTCACTTCTTGAAACCTTGACGTCACTCTCAAAGCCCTTCTCAACGATGACATTTGGCTGAAAATCCTCTATAAGATCACCGTGAGTCGTGGCCACTATGACCGTTTTCTTCAGCTTTCTGGCTATCTTCTGAAACAGAAATGCGACAATCTTCGCCATAACACGATCAAGCGCAGCAGAGAACTCGTCAACAACCCAAACAGTCTTCTCTCTACAATTCACCAGTTTAGCGAGCTTGTAACGATACTTCTGCCCATCACTCAACTCCTTGAACCTACGCAAGAAGAGAAAAGCGTCATTCAGCCCGCACAAGCTCAGAACCTCGATTGCTTCCTTCACGTCCTTGCCTACGCCTTCGATGAGTGTCTCCTCAGGATCAATCTGCAACTCATCAAGGGCAATCGCTTCGTCACCAAAGTAATTCTTGAAAGCCTTGAGCAGCAGGGTCTTGCCTCCTCCAGAATCACCTGTAACATAGATCAGGTCGCCTCTCCTGAAGTCAAGAGAGAAGTTGTCAAAGACCACGAAACGCTTGGCCTCATCCACTCCGAAACCAAAAGCCTCACAGACAGCCAGAACCCTCTCCGTAGCTTCTGCCTTGGTTGAAAACTCGGCATTTAACCTGAGTGTCAAAGGTTCACCAAGGTTCCTATTCTCCAATTCCAAGTCAAGCTTGTTACTCTCTATCTTGGACGCAAACTGTTCCGCAACTGCTCTGAAACCCTCTTCATCTGGTTTGAAAGGCTCCCTCAGCCTGAGCAGATTATCTATCCGCAAGTCATTCTCGTTCAACAGCCCTTTCAGCAGTTCTCTGGAGCCTTCGGAGACAAGCCAGCAATACTCCTCAGCATCCATGAACAAGTCATGCTCACCACGAATCTTGTTCATAACCTGCCTTATCATGCGCCTGTCCACCTCATCCACGGGCAGCCTAACAACGCTCACCTGCTTCAAGCCCAAGCCTTTAGCAGCGTCCAGCCTGTGCTCCCCGTCAGCAACCAGCAAATCCCTATTCGTAATAATCGGAACAACAAACCCCCAGCGCTTGATGCTCTTCTTCAAAGCCTCAAACTGCCTAGCACCCATGCGGTTCGGGTTTTTCCCATCAACCCTTAACGAGCCTACGTCAACTAGCTCAGTTAGCGGAATCTGCAAGTCCTGCTCCGTTCTCTTCACCCCCTCAACCTGTCGATAACCGCTCTCTGCCTCTCAGCCAACCCATCAGGCGCCAAGTAACTGAATGTCTCAAGATACTTCCAGAACGGGACCTCTGTACCCCGACACCGGTGCTTATCGTCCTCGTAATGCTGACGCATAATCTCGACCTCCTCTTCATCGGAACATGGACTGGGCTTTGAATTTCCTTGACTCCCGCAAAGATGGCAGTGAACATGACCAAAAATCCCACCATCAGAACCGCCATACAACACGACATCTATCGATTCTTCTTCTAGGCCACTAACGATCTCCCTCTCCAGACTGCGAACCTTCCTGAGAAATCCCTTGCTCGACACTAACCAAACCTCTTGGCACTACTCTGCTTCTTGACAGCATCCTCTAGCTTCTCCAGTCGCTCAGCAACCTCCCTCATCTGAACCAGCTCGCTGTGAAGACCAAGCGCCTCAAGAACCGTCCTCAAAGCCCCAACCCGAGCACTATCATTGCTGGCCTTCAGGTAGAGACTCCAAGCAGCCCTCTGAACCGCATCAAGCTTCTGCCCAACCTCCTCAGCGAAACCCGCAAACTTCCCCAAACTCAGAACAAACGGAACCCACCTAGCCCGCCTCCCCCAATCACTCCACAAAGCTCGTTCAGAGATCCCATACTTGGAAGCAAGCTGCGCAACAACAACAGAAGGATGAAGACCCGTGCTGACAGCATCAAGCATCTCAACCCTCCTCTTGAGCATCACGAGATCCAAGGTGTACCCGATTCCTACTCAAACTTGAATAACACCACAAGCCCCCACGCTGAGGGAGACAACGCAAACCGAAAAGACGCCAACTGTAACAGTGCTCACTTTCGCCTAATAACGCTTGCTACCGTTCCAGTGAAGCTGCACCAAAAGAGAGGAACTAGATGCGCCCACTCAAGACATGCTCGCACTCTCTAACCAAGGCGTTCAAACGTTGCCTCCTACAAGTATTCAGAATCTGCGGGTTCCTGATGCAGACGAAGAGCCTGCCTGTTCTGGAGACGGTGAACCCTAACAAACGTAGGCGGATCTGCTTCCGCCGCTCGGTGCGGGGCTTGGTGTGACTATCTGAACTGTGCCATCCGCAAGCGTGTTTTCAGGCATTAGTCCGTGCGTCAAGGCTTTTTCTCTTGGACAAGACTAAGAGCGGATTCTTGATATGCGAGTGCGCGGTTCAAGATGCAACGTAGTCAGAATCTGAATTTGCAGACATATTCTCATCTTCATAGAGCTTATTTATGTGCGGAACTGGCAGTCTATGCCAAAGGCGAGTCAAACGGTCAACATAGAATCAAAATCTGAGGTGTGATGTGTTTGAGTTTTGAGAAAGATGCGCAAATGAACGTAGCAACGTTATTCCACAGCCTACTCTTTGCCTATGAGAAAGCAGCTAGGAAGGTTCTTGGCTCTGGATGTGAAGTATTCGTT
>JBGPBS010000057.1:0-9232 GCA_041481365.1 Bathyarchaeia archaeon | reverse complement strand
TGTCCTCTTCAACAGGCGGAACCAAAGGTCCAGCATAGACCATGGGATAACCAACACGGCCGATGAAAACTCCAGGTGGGGAAGCACCCGCAATGTCTTTACTGCCCATAAGTGGCACGCTGCGCAGAAAATAGTTCACCTTGACCATGATCGGACAACGAGACTTGCCACACAGGTTCCTCGAACCCTTACAGAGCACACATTGACTACTCTTGGAAGCGTGCGTCGTCACTTTAAGCGACTCACCAACATCGGCGTTCAAGCCAGTAAGCAAATCATCTAACCAAGTACCGGAAACTCTACGAGTCGAAGCAGACTGCGAAAACACCAATCTTAATCATCAAAAAAAGGACGAACCAAGCTCTTAACTTTTCTGGAACCACCCCGAAAAACTTCACCCGTCAAAATCGCGCATTTTATATCTGTTCTCAAACATCAATAATGACAGCAGGTGAACCGGGTTGAACGAAGAAATCAGATACTACAAAGGAAGACACAAAGTGAAAATCTTGACAAAGACACAGGGTAACTGGATCGTCGAAGCATTAGAACCCTTCGAAGACATAGTCAACGACCAGAAAATACAGGTCAAGACCAAAGAAAGACGGATCGTCCGGCCAAACCTCCTCTACAAAGAACTAGGTCTAACTCCACCCATGAAAGAACACACCTACGAGCTAAAGATGGAAAAGAAACTCAAACAAATCGTTCAAGAAAAAGAAAAGAAAACTAATCAGTAAACACAAATTCGCGGTACGTTCTTCAGAATGAAGGAGTGCAGTCTCTTTTCAAGATCGCAATTTCCACATTCGTACGTTACCTTCTTATGAAGAAGGCTGTGATGGCATTATAGCCGGCGCCTGAGCCGGCTGTGTCTTTATTTCAAAGAATGCTATGGCCACCAGTAGCAAACCGACCCACAGCAGAATGAGACCTACGAGAACTATCGTCAGAACAGCACCAATCAGCATCAACAGCCCAGCTGTGGCAAAAAGGTGGGTTCCTGATCTCTCAGCAAGAGTGTTCAACGACCTTCTCAATAAAACAGCCGCGACTACGAAGCACACGAAGAGAATAACCAAGGCTCCTAATATGGCTCCTATGTAAGGTACAAGCGCACTCCAATTCGTGAAATTCTGCAGGTTCAAATTCTGGAGAGCACTCAAGTCAGTCCAATTAGAAATATGAATGCCAAGGATCGGTAGCATACTAAAAGCCGCAGTCACGATCACAACCACAAAAACCAATCCGCCCACCACGGCTAGGATGGCCCCATAAAGCACATTAGTGAAAATGCGCCGTTCCCTGTAATGATCTGCCAAGCTGTTCAGGGCTACCAGCACAAGTATCAAACCTACCAAACCTATTATGCCCGTATAGAACCCTGCGAATGGACCGATGAGCATCAGTATTGCCCCAATTCCGCCTAAAGTCTTGCTCGAATCGAGTTCCATTTTATGAAACCTCAAAAGCAGAGTTTGCTTTCCCTTCAAATAAAAGCTTTTCTTGTCCAACGATCTTGAAAGAACTTGAGTGGCGCCCTGGCCGGGATTTGGACCCGGCTCAAGCCACAGAGCTTCTTCTCTGCGATGTCCTGCGGGCGACAGCCGCATATACTAGACCGGACTATACTACCAGGGCTATCATTTTGGCCTAGGCGCCGAATTGGATAGGTAAGAAACACCATATTAAGTTTGTCTCAGAAAACCACGATCTGCTTGCCTGAAGATCTCGATAATGCTTCAACATACGTTTGATGAGAAGTTATCTTTGTTTCGTGTTTTTGTTGAGGTGGCCTTTTTCAGTCAAATAGTCGACGAGCGCTTCTTTCCATTCTCTCATTCGCAGGTCATGCTTCGGAAGCTTCGTACTTTCTAAGGCTGAGTAGCTGGGTCTACGGGCCTTCCCCGGCGACTGGCTTGTCTTGGTCGGTGTCAACTCGGGATTAAGACCTGCAAGGTCAAAAATCTCCTTCGCGAATTTGAACCAGGTGCAACATCCCTTGTTCGTCACGTGATAGATTCCGTAAGGCAGCTTCGCCTGCACCATCCTTCTTATTGTAGCAGCCGCGTCTCTCGTGTACGTGGGACTCATCCACATATCATCCACAACGCCGATGGGCTCGTTCTTGTTGGCCTTTGAAATCATCGTCTCTACAAAGTTTCCTCCCTTGCCGCTTGAACTCGCAGCGCCGAAGAGGCTTGCAACCCTCACGATGTAGTGTTTAGGATTTTGTCCCGTGAAGAGTTCGCCTGCAAGCTTTGAGATCCCGTACGTGTTGATCGGGTAGGGCACATCATTTTCAGTGTAAGGCCTATTCTTGGAACCGTCAAAAACATAGTCCGTGCTTATGAACACGTCTACTGCCTCGATTTCCCTCGATACCGCAGTCACGTTTCTGGCGCCTATCGCGTTTACAGAGAACGCCTTGAGGGGTTCATCTTCACATTGATCCACTTTGTGCATAGCTGCAGTGTTCACTATGACGTCAGGATGATGATCTTTCAGTTTCAGGCAGCTGTTGTAATCTGAAACTTCAATGCCCTGATGAGTTTGGCCGACAACTTTGTGCTCGTCATGGAAGGCTTTCATCAAGTCTGTGCCAAGCTGACCTGTTGAGCCTATGACGACTAGTCTCATAATAATGCTCCGTTGATCTCCACATCCTTGAGAAAGGCGTGCATTTCCAGGAGGTCATGGTACCATTTGACGGTTATCGTTCTCGGATCATCAGGGTTAAGCCTGCCCTCTTTGAGAGCCTCAAAAACTTCCTTTGAGCCTTCCTTTGGCGTGTAAAGCGGCTTGTAACCAAGTGTCGTGCGGATTTTCTCGAAGCTCACCTTGTAGCTTCTCTTGTCTGGCGAACCGTACCACGCATAGTTGAAAGGCAGTCCGATGGACTCTGCAACGAGCTTGGCCAAGTTGAGGATTTGGACGTTTTGCTCGTCGCTGCCAACGTTGAAGACCATGCCGTTCACCAATTCGGGGTCTGACTCTAGTACCTTAATGAAAGCGTTTGACGTGTCTTTCACGTGTACGAAGGGTCGCCACTGGTCACCATCACGCATGATCGGTATCTTGCCGTTCTTGAAAAAGCCTAAGACCATGCCGTTTACTGCAAGATCAAATCTCATCCTCGGAGAAAAACCGTAAACCGTAGCCTGCCTCAGAGCCGTCACGCTGAAAGACTCGCCTGCCAAGGGCAGGACTTCCTTCTCAGCTGACACGTTTGCCCTCGCATAAGTCGTCAACGGGTTCACGTTAGACTCTTCGGTTAACGTGCCCTCCTGAAAACCGTAAACGCTGCACGTACTGGCCAAAACATATTTTTTCACTTTGTGTTTCTTCGAGAGAGCAGCCACTCTTGCTCTGCCTTTGTAATTTATTTCCAGCGTCTTCTGAGGGTCAAGTTCACCGCTGGGATCGTTCGAAAGAGAAGCCAAATCTAAAACTGCATCTACGCCTTCCAAAATGCCCGGTTCAAACCATCTTATGTCAGCTTTGACAAGCGTTATTTTTTCGGCTATTTCCTTTATCGAGTCCTTCCCGAAGAAGAGCCTGTCCAAGATTGTCACATCATGGCCTCTCTCAAGGAGAGTCCTTGAAAGTATCGACCCTATGTATCCTGCTCCTCCCGTGACGAGAACCTTCATGCTGTCATCTTCCTACTTATGCGGAGGGGCAAACCAGTCCCACGGTTTGCCGACGCGAGGATCGTCTTTCCTGCCATTTATCTCAGTGGGAATTATCGTCTGATCGTTCCAAGGTCGCCGGATCTCATCTGGATCCTTATAGTCATAAAGCCTCGTCACAAAATACGTTGTCAGAGACCGCTCGTTACTGATGGTCCTGGTCCCATGCAAATACTTGCCAGGTATCCTTACCAACGTGATTTTCTCCCCGCTTGCTACTACCTCGGCCAGCTTTCCTGTTTCCTCTTCGTAGGCGCATATTTTCACAGCTCCTTCTAGCACCAAGAAGTAGTCTACTTGGCCCCTAACGTGTTTGTGCCAAGCTCTGACAACGTTCGGATAGCTGAAGCTGATGTTTGCCTGAGTTACCCTGTCGTCTCCAAACAATTCCTTCCAGTCTTCCCTCAACGCCTCTGCGAAAAAGCCCCTCTCATCTGGAAGGATGTTTATATCTTGTGTTCTTACTCCTTCTAGCGCGTATTCCTTCATGTTCTTACCCCAGTTTCCCTTTCTATCCGTCAAAGACTTGCTCGATCTGGAAGCTTATTTGACGGCAGTGTTCTATAAATGCTCAGGATCTGTCGCCTCTGTTACACTTCCACTTCTGAGTAGTCCCCGATGTGAAGCCTTATCGTTTGGTTCTTGTGGCTCTTCGTCACCTTGGCGTTTTTTCCGATTAAGCTTTCTTCAAGCCTCTCCACATCCTTTATTACCGCGCCTTCCAGAATCACGCAATACTCCACGTTGGAATTTACGATCTGCGAATTGTCGCCTACACTAGTGTAAGGCCCAACGAAAGAACCCTCTATGAGCGTGTTCTTGCCTATGGCACACGGCCCCCTAACGGTGCTGTTCACTATCTCTGCACCCACGTCGACTCTGACTCTTCCTTCAACGTTGCTGTTTCTGACGTTCCCCTTGACGTCCCTCTTGATGTACTCGTCCAAGATCTTCGCGTTAGCTGACAGTATGTCATCCTTCTTCCCCGTGTCTAACCACCAGGACTTGAGTACCTCGGCTTTGACTTTGAATCCCATGTTTATCATTTCTTGCAAAGCGTCAGTAATCTCGAGCTCACCCCTCCATGAAGGCTTGATTTTCTCTATGGCCTGATGAACCTTGCTGGAAAAAATATACGTGCCAACTATGGCCAAATTGCTTGGCGGCTCCTTGGGCTTTTCCACGAGCTGCACGACGCAACCTTTTCCATCCAAGACTGCTACACCGAATCTGGCTGGATCGTCGACCTCTTTCAACAGGATAAGAGCATCTAGCCCTTCATGCTCGAATCTCTTCACCAGACTAACTATGCCCAAACCCTGAAGGTTGTCTCCTAAACACATGACAACGTCGTCGCTTCCGAGAAAATCTTGAGCTGTCTTCACAGCGTGCGCAAGGCCAAGTGGCGCTTGGAGGATATAACTGACTTTTAAGCCCCACGCCGAACCGTCCCCAACGTAGTCCTTGACGTAGTTTCCCGTTTCAGACGTAATTATCATACCGACGTCGACGATGCCAGTTTCGGCAACCTGGTCAAGAACGTAGCCCAGAATAGGCTTGTTGGCAACAGGTATGAGCTGCTTAGCCAAGGTGAAAGTCAAAGGTCGCAGCCGAGTTCCCTTGCCTCCACTCAGGACCAACGCCTTCAATTCAACCGCCACTGTTCAGAAAGGATTCCTAATCGTCTTTTAAATATTCTTTGCCTCACTATTTCAGACTCCACAATGGCCTGTTTGCTGGAAAACGGAAACCTCAGCTTCTTTTTCCACGAACGTATTCTTCCAAGACTTCGTCAGTTGTCTTTGACCCATCCTTCTTCCTATCGAAAACGCTGGACTTTTGGGCCTCTCCTGAGTACCACGATCGTTTTCTATCATGGTAGAACGTCAACACGAACCCGGCAGAAGCCATTAAGAAGCCTAAGAATGTCAAGATCGGCCCCAAAGCAACAGAAACATTGATGGGCTGCTGCGTGAAGAAGTAGAGAAGGTTAGGCCCTCCAAGTATCATAATCGTCACGATTAGACCTCCGATTGAAATGTTTATCCCCAGAATCACTACTAGAAAAGAGAGAATCTCGTTATGTGCACTTTCATCCGCTTTTCGCTGGAGCCAATCCTCGTAAGACAATATTCCCACTGCCAAAGCTGTGTTGAACCGGGTGTTCGAAACTACGACGGTGAACACTAGTGGTAAAGTTTATGGTTTTGAAATAAGGATTCAGAATAAAGCTGCAAGCGTTGGGCTCATGCTTCTTGTCCGCGCTTTCTTTTAGCCTTCTTGACCACGGCTACCGAAGAGTTTTGGGCCAAGTTTCTAATCTTCACATTTGGAAACGAGGTCGCTAATTCTCTGTGTTTTGCCAAATCTACAACCCTGTAAGCTTTAACATCCACGATTGCCTCATCATTCTCGTCACAGCCCACGGTCACAGCGTATCCAGATCCCATCTCAACCTTTCCAGCTTGACCACGAACCGCCTCTCTTCCAGATCGAATGCGCGCGCGCAACTCAGGCGGCGTGATCAACAGCATCGGTCTCTGAAGATCCTAAAGTGATTCTCGCGGGTACTAATAGTGAAAAGTCTTTTAAAAGTCACAGTACACATTATTGACAGAGAGTATTGTTTCGCGGAGATTAGTGTATGCCTTCATTGAAAAAGAAGAATGTTCAAAAGAAAAAAAAGCATGAGGATAAGATCGGGAAATAGCGCAGGTCTCATTTCTTGTGACCGTGTTGTTGTGGCTCATCTGCTACGCATCTAACGAGGTTAACCCATCTAGGAAATCGAAGACAAAAGCCACAGGCTCAAAAAAAGAGTTGCAGATTAAGCTGCCGGTCGGACTCGAACGCTCACAAGTGGGCATGTCCGTCGTAACTCCCTTTTTTTAGGGTGTCGTGTGGTTCTACCTTTGAAGGTGGCCTATCCATCCCAAATGAGGAGGTTCTATGTCCATTTGCCAGAGGAGAGCAATCAGCTCCCCAAAATGGTGAATATTCTCAAGTGATGTATGAACTAGAACGTCCTCCACTCGGACCATTATGCTTGGCATTGCTCCTCTAGGCAGCTCCACCTTCCTTTCAAGCTCCGCAGGCTCCATCCTTGCCACATACGCTTTCGCTTTTGATTCGACCTCCGTTGCACGTTTCTTGATGGAATCCATGTCGCGAAACTCGTCTGGACTTCGTGAAACCCAATCTTTTGTTCTTCCAGGAATGACATAGTTGACAAGCCTGTCTTCAGCGTCGACAGTGTGCAGAAAGATGTTCCGCAAAGAATCAAAACTGGCTCCACGGCTTTTCACGACATCTTCCCATGGAAGCGTAGCAATCTGTTCCAAGTATCGATTCCGAAGTGTCTGGCTATATTCAAAAAGATCCCTTGAATTCATGTGACTCACACCAGAGTATTTCAAATGGCGGGAGTAAATAACAGTTGAGCCCTCCATTCCTGGGGCTGGAACTGCGCTGGATGCTAGAAGAATCCAGTTGATGGGTGGGCTGCACGTTAGCTAGAGTAAGGTGCACGCGGACTCGAACCACACCATGTGTTCAACGGGCGAAAACTAGAGTGACATCCCACCAGAGGTTTATCCAAAACAATGTCGATGGCGCCGGGGGTGGGATTTGAACCCACGTGGCCCCGAGAGGCCACAAGCTGTTCGGCGTTTGATTCATTAACGTCTCCAGGCTTGCTCCATACCTGGCTAGGAGACCCCGGCACGGGGAACTATACTTCAATTTCCTACATCCTCGAATAGGCCTGAAGCGCGCGCTACGCGGATGCTAACTTGCCTAGGAAAAACTCTTGGCTGTCTGAATGTCGTGTTGGATTTTCTGCGCGGTCTGTATCAAAGCTTGAGCGGTCGTTGGCGGTATAGTCCTGCCTTGTTGGATTCGAACTTGGAGTATGAACACTTGAAGCTCGATTTGCGCAGCGCTTAGCATCAAGTTCGCTGCTCTTGCATTTCCCACGCTGATCATCTGCAATGCTTGATTCACCGTTATCCTCGTGATTTCCAGTGTTGACACGAGTCCGCCCTTCACTGTTGAAGGAATAGTTGACGTACTGACCGAGTTTTCTAGCCATTGGACCTCCAGCTTAGTATACTGGGAACTGCCCAGTTTCGTTGCTTTCACTGTCACGCTAGCCAAGGGATTTGCTAATATAGTTGGGTCGGCTTGGCACGTCGCCGTCGCGTTGAACGTGTAAGTAGCGTCTTGAAGACCGCCCCAGTTTGCTGGAATCGTAACTGTGAAAGTTGTGGTGCCAGTTTGACCTGGATTCAGGGTCCATGAAGTCGTGCGTGCGCGCTTCGAGTAAACTAAAGAAGGTCAAATAGATAAGGAAACCTGCAAGAGTCATGTGTTGTGATCTGGTTATGGGGTTGAATCCATTTTTGTCAAGAAAGGAGATTTTAATAGATGACGCTGGATGGGGAGACCTTATATTAGGCGTGGTAATCGGCGCCCTCAAACCTCCAGACCGCCGGTACATGGAGCGCAGGATCCCAGTTTCATCCTTCCAGCCGCCAAACTTCGAGAATAAAAAGTATTTGGATGACGCGGTGAAGATTGTTGATGAGATTGTTGAGGTTATGCGGGCCGATGTGGAGACCCGTTTTAAGGTCTGCTCAGGGTACGTTCTGTCCGGCATATGCAGACACCTGCGAGACCGAGGATTCGACGTGGAAGAAGTAGAAATCACAAGCGAACTCCAAGAGATGGTTGAAAAAAGCTACATAAGATGGTGCATTGAAGTGGGAGTACCAGCAGAAAGACTGGAAGACAAGAGGCGCTTCTGGACACTTCTAGAATGGGTCGCTGAAAGACCTGAACTCAGAGAAAAACTCGTAAAGACGGGATGGAAGAGCTGGAAAAGGAAGTGGCGAGAAAAAGCATTTCAAAAAGAACGCGCGCTCAAGCTTGGAAAAGCGCTGCCCACAAACTAGAAGTGAAACTTCGTGGTATATCCGCATTGTGGAAGGGTTGTGAGTAAGCCTAGGTTTTTTGAGGCCTGAATGCCGGAACTGTGTTTTTAAGTGAGGCAGCTACTGCTGGAACCAATGCCCATACAATGTTTGGCGGAGAGAACTATTTTAGACTAAAGTGTGCGCTCACAGAAAAAAGGAGATGTGAGGGAGGCTTCTGTACACTGGCAGCATAAGGCTTTTGTAAAGGGTATTTAAGCATCCACTGCACTATACGGAGTCGTGTTTCATGCCGAAGACTAAAGCCATAATAAACATTCAAAACGTTGTTGCCTCTGCCACTCTCAACCAAAGAGTTGACCTGAACGCAGTTGTGAAGAGTTATCCAGGGGTTGAGTATCGTCCAGAACAGTTTCCAGGATTAGTATTCAGGCTTAAGAGACCGAAGACGGCCACGCTGATTTTCAATTCTGGCAAAATGGTTTGCACAGGAGCAAAATCAGAGCAGGAAGCGCGCAGGGCTGTTATGACAGTTGTTAAAGAACTGAAAAAGGGCGGAATAATCATCATCAGCAAGCCGGACTTGAAGGTTGTGAACATGGTTGCTTC
>JBGPBS010000056.1:0-9453 GCA_041481365.1 Bathyarchaeia archaeon | reverse complement strand
CTAAGTTTTAATGTGAAGACGCCTAATTCAACAGACCAGTTCATAACAGAAGGCGTGAGATGACTACGACGGTTGGGCGACTGTGGAAGAACGAGTACGTAAAGACTGCAATAATGATCGGAGTGGTCATAGCAATAGTCTTCGGATTTTGGTTCGGCTCGCAGCTTATATTGGGAACGCAGTATCCGGCGTTGGCGGTCGCTTCGGGGAGCATGTGTGAAGTGCAGACTAACTTTGGAAATGGATGCGATGGCTGGTCTCACCCGTTTGGACGTACGTTGCACACAGGAGATTTAATCATCATCAAGTCGTTGAACGCGAGGGAAATCAGTACGGGACTGCAGCCTGCAGGCGACATAATAGTGTTTCATAGACCCAACTCGGATGAGCTGATAGTCCATAGGGCGATAGCAAACAAGACAGAGAACGGACTGACGTATTTCGAGACGAAGGGAGACTGGAGCGGGCCGCAAGGCACACCGGATTCTTGGCCTGACGATTACAGCGGAAAGAATTATTCTATGAACGGCTGGATTTCTGAAAAGGCAGTAGTCGGCATAGTCATTCTGCGCATACCGTGGGTTGGGCACTTGGCGCTTTTCATGCGTGACTCTTCCGCGATCTACATAATTGTCGCAATCATAATCGTGCTGATAATTGTTGAGTTTGCCCTTCCGACCTCTAAGACCGATAAGATTAGGGCAGAACCAGCGAAAAATGCGGAAAATACCATCGAAACCTAAGGCTTTATAAAGGGTATTTAAGCATTGACTAGACTATAAGAAGTGATGATGGATGCCTAAGAGCCAAGCTATCATAAAGGTAGAGAACGTTGTCGCTTCCGCTACGCTGAATCAAAAAGTTGACTTGAACGCTGTCGTCAAAGGTTATCCTGGTGTCGAATATCGGCCGGAACAGTTTCCAGGCTTGGTGTTCAGACTTAAGAGGCCTAAGACGGCTACGCTGATTTTCAATTCTGGCAAAATGGTGTGCACGGGCGCGAAATCTGAGAAAGAGGCACGCAGGGCGGTAATGAAGGTTACCAAAGAGTTGAAAAAAGGCGGAATAATAATCATCAGCAAGCCAGAACTGAAAATTCAGAACATCGTTGCCTCAGCAAGCTTAAGCGGAAAGATAGACTTGGAACAGGCAGTGAGCAAGCTTGGAAAGACCATGTATGAGCCGGAGCAATTTCCAGGCTTAATTTACAGAATGGACGAGCCCAAAGTGGTCATACTCTTGTTTGCGAGTGGAAAACTCGTTTGCACCGGAGCAAAGAAAGAACAGGACGTTTACGACGCGGTTCACAAGCTTCATGGAATATTGGAAGAGCAAGACCTCATTTTCTACGAGTAAATCGGCTGAAAGCTTTTTCTCTCACTCTTTTTCTATTTTTTCTTGATCTGTTTCAAAATAGTCTTTTTCTGCTCTTCATCTATTGTTCCCAGCTCAGCCAGAGTGCTGACCATCTCGCTGATGCTGAGCAACGCATGCAGTTTGATTCCGCGCTTTTCAAGCCTTTCTCTTCCCCCTTCCTGCCTATCAATGAGCACCGCAGCGTCAGCTACTATTCCCCCTTCTGTCGTGATGGCTCTTGCCGCTTTTTCCAGAGACAAACCGGTTGTTATCAAATCATCGATAAGCAATACAAGGTCTCCGGGCGCAAGCACTCCTTCTATTCTTCTCTGTCTTCCGTGGAGCCGAACACCTTTCCTAGTATAAAGGAACGGTTTTCCAACGTCATAAGCGATTAATGCAGCGAACGCTATGCCTGCGACTGGAATCCCGACGATTCTGTTGAATTTGGTCTCGCCTATTTCTTTTTTCACAAATTGCACGTAGAAGCTGCAGATTCTGCGAAAAGCGTCGGGGAAGCTTGGAACCATGCGCAAATCTATGTAATATGGGCTCATTTTTCCGCTTGTAAGCTTGAAGGCTCCAAACTGCACGGCTCCTATTCTGTTCAGAATCTTGCAGAGTTCAACCTTGACGGAATCGTTGTTGTTCTTGTTCATAGTCGACGCCTCACTTCCTCTTGGAGACTTGATAAATCTTTCCTATTTCTGGAATCAGGCAGGTGACTCTTGGGAATTCCTTCTTCAATAGTTCAGCAAATTTTTTCTGATCTGCGTTTGAACCCGTGTGGTAGGGCACGGCGACCTTGGGTTTTGTCAGCCTGATTATGTCGACACCGGTTTCGGGCGAAGTGTTCGGTGCGATTCCTATCGTGCAGAAGACAACGTCGAATTTCTCCTTTTCACCAATGGCGGCCATTTGTGGGAATGGTAAGCTATCTGCCGTGTGGAACAGTCTCACGCCGTCGTCGCTCGTGACTATGAATGATACGGGTGTTGCTGCTGGAGGATGATTGCATTTTTCGGCTTTTACATGAACCTCGCCGATCTCGACTTCAGAACCAGGCTGTACTTCCTGAAGTTTGTCAGCCGGTATCGTGTTTCGCAGCCTCCTCGTAGAAGTCGGGTCGGCCACGACCTTGCATCGTGTCAGTTTCTGTATTTCGGAAACCAAGGCCTGGTCCAAATGGTCATAATGCTCATGTGTTATCAGTACAGCATCGACGTTTTGGAGGTTTCGGGCCTTAACGTCAACTGGGTCTATGACCAAAGTCTTAGATGGCGTCTTTACTGTTATTCCTGCATAACGATTAAGCCAGACGAAGAAGACCTCGTTTTTTGAGGGAGTTTTCTCGATTGACATTTTCATCTCCTCACAACACGTAATTATGTGAGTTTGATTTTAAAGAACTTGTGATGACTTCGAGTTACAGACTTGATAAGGCTTAATAGTTTCTGCTTACGAGTGTCAATATCCAAGTGACGCCTCATGGTTGACGTTTGGCTACCTTATGGAAAAACTGAAATCTGCGTGAGAATTCCAGCGCGAAATTTCTTGGGGTCGATCAATCCCAGGGAAAAAGCTTCGGTGCCAGACGGCAAAGCTGAGGTTGCAAGAGCGCTCAGGGAACCCATTGGTTCAAAAAGGCTAGGCGAGATCGTTAAGCCTGAAAGCAAAGTGGCCATAATTGTTGATGATGCCACGCGGCCATCGCCGAGCCAGGTTATTGTTCCGCCTTTGCTCGACGAATTGAGTGCTGCTGGCGTCAAGAATGAGAACCTGACGATTATCTTTGGCTGCGGAACACACAGGGCTGTGAGGCGCGAAGAAGCTGCCGCGCTTCTGGGCGAGGATGTTCTTGGCCGCGTGAAATCGGTCAGCCATGATTGTAAAAGCAAAGATTTGATCTATGTTGGCACGACTCAGAAGCATGGAACAAAGGTGCTTTTGAACCGAGTCTTTGCCGAGGCCGACGTGAAAATCTTAACTGGCGACGTGTGCCTTCATTACTTTGCCGGCTATGGCGGGGGGCGAAAAAGTGTCTTGCCAGGGGTCGCTGGTGAAGACGCGATAAAGCACAATCACGCTATGGTC
Organism: Bathyarchaeia archaeon; assembly: GCA_041481365.1. Lineage (GTDB taxonomy): Archaea > Thermoproteota > Bathyarchaeia > Bathyarchaeales > Bathycorpusculaceae > DASPTR01. The sequence goes on along the minus strand of JBGPBS010000056.1, from coordinate 6,003 downwards.
TTGGATGCTAATGCGAAGACTGGCGTGTTGGATGGAAATCCGGTTAATGAGGATATGGTTGAAGCTGCACGGATGGCTCGAGTCGACTTTGCAGTGAACGTTGTGACAAACAGTAACGGTGAGATCGTGAAGGCCTTTGCTGGAGACCTAGAGCAGGCTTTTCTGGAAGGGGTCAAGCTTGTTGATGAAATGTACAGGGTGACGGTGGACAGAAGAGCTGATATTGTCGTGGTCAGTTCAGGCGGAAATCCGGCGGATGTGAACCTCTATCAGGCCCTCAAGGGTGTTGACAACGCGTTAGAGGTTGTCAAGCGAGGAGGAGTGATAATTCTCGTGGCCGAGTGTCTTGAGGGTCATGGTAACCAAGTGTTTTATGACTGGATGGGTAAATTTGGTGATTTGAAGGCAGTTGAACGGGAGATCCGGCGGAGTTTTGTTTTAGGAGGGCATAAGGCTTACTATTTGCTGAAGGTGCTGCAGAATCATAAGCTAATCCTGGTTTCTTCCATGCCTGATTATTATGCGTCAAACATTTTCAAGTTGAAGACTGCGAGGGCCATAAACGACGCGTTGAATGAAGCTTTGAACGTTGCTGGGCGGAACGCTAAGGTTTGGGTCATGCCGTTTGGGAACTGCACGTTGCCCGAGGTCAAGGCGACCGAAGAAGCAAGCGTTTCTCAAGCTGTTCAAGAACAACAGAAAAGTGTTTAAACGCCGTTGATTTCATGCTTCAGAGCAAATGGAGACGGGCAGCTTGCAGGAGACCTACAGCATTCGAAAGTTCAGCATGAATGATTTACAGAGTGTGACGCAGATAAACCGTTCTTGCCTGCCTGAGAACTACACGGATTTCTTTTTCATTGATTTGTACAAGAGGTTTCCCGAGACTTTTATCGTAGCCGAGGAGGCTGGTCAAGTCGTGGGCTACATCATGTGCAGGGTTGAAGTTGGGCTGTCCGGTTTCGGCCTGAGTGGTCTGGTCAAAAAGGGCCACGTTGTTTCAGTCGCGGTCTCGCCAGAGCATAGACACAAAGGAGTCGGAGAGGGTTTGGTGTCCAAAGCTTTGGAGGCTATGAAACTCTACAATGCGAAGCAGAGTTACTTGGAAGTAAGGGTCACCAACGACGAGGCAATAAAGCTCTACAAGAAGCTTGGCTTCGAAGTCACCCGAACGATGCATGGATACTATGCAGATGGAGAAGACGCCCAAGTGCTGACAAAAAAGTTCTAGGTCAGCCTTTGCACGTGGAATAGCTTGCCTGCAATTCCTTGCTGTTCGCTGGTTCCAACCGTCAGCCTCGTTCGCTGGCGCTATGGCTCTCAGTTCAGTGTATGATCCAAATGTGGATTGAGAAACGAAGGTCAGATGCGTTCAATGAGCCTTTTTTAGCAAATGTCCGCTTGTTTCACTTGTTGTGCATGGCGATAGTTTAGATTCTACAAGGATCTTGCCAGTTCTGAGACTTTTTCTTCGATCTGTCTGCTTATTTCGTCGATGTATTCGTATGGTCGGAACCCTAGGTCTTCAATGTTCCATACGATGATCTTGTCTCTGCATTCTGGACATTTTCCCAAGATTATGCTCTCGTGTGCTTGCTCCATTGCAATTATGAGGTCATAGTCAACCAGTCGCTTAGTCTCCAAGCTTTCCGGGATCCTCTTCAGGTACTGCCCTGCATTCTGCTTTGCCGAGTATCTTCTTGCCTCTCCTGAAATCCTGTTTTCAACGTTCGTTCCGGCGGAGTCCACTTGCAAGTCGGGTCTCATTTTCTTGAGAAGTGCTTCCGCTAACGGGCTACGATACGCGTTGCCGGAGCATACGAACAACACTTTCATGCACAGACGCCTCGTTGTCGATTCTAATGCAAACGGTGTCCTTCACCATACTGATATTCTCTGCTCCTGTTTTTCTCCAGTTTCCTGTTGAACATTTCGTCCATGTTAATGGATGGGCATGCCAGCCGGCTTGCGTCTAGCACGTAGAATATCACGTCAATCAGCTCCTCAGCTATCTTTTCTTCGCCTAATCCTTTCTTCCAGGCATCACTTGCTTCTCCAAGTTCGATGAATGCAAAGAGCAACTTCTTAGGAATGTCCTCAGGCTTATTGTAGAAACCTTTCTCCAAGACGAGATTCTCAATCTGTTTCTTCATTTCTTCAAGATGCATAAGGCCTCTCTCGCTGAACCATATCTCAAAGCTCTATTTCATACACCTTCAAGCAAATTAGGCTTAAGGTGGAAGGCCACAGTCAGTAGGCCGATCCAGAGCTTACGTTTAAGGTGCGAGGGAGGGGGCTTGAACTCGCATCCAAGTGGCGACGTCTCCACAGTCTCCTGAAAAATTCCCATCTTTTTCTTCCATTGAGTACACACCAGGAAATGAGGCGATGGTTTGATTCTCATCTCTTCTGGAATAACACGCGCGCTAGGCCGTTGCTAAATTCGGACAAAAATGGATTTAAATGAGTCTGGGTTTTTTCTTTTGTACGTGCCTCCATGTTTTGATGGAAGGATGTTTGCCGAATAAAATCTATTAAAGTCTGAATTTAGCAACACCCTAGCGCGTCCTCGGGCTGTAGGATTAGAAGTGGTCTAGGGCACTCATGAAGAATCTGGTGCCATAGGCCTTATTGAATGAAATTTCAGGAGTCAACTCCTTTACCATAAGCACGCCGTGTCCAGCTTCAAGGACTGTAAAGCCACGTGACCTAAAGACTCGGCGTAGAGTGGGATCCAAGATTGCTCTGCCGTAAACGACTGTTTGCCCTCTTTCCTCGACCAAACCGACAAGCGTGTTCATTTCTCTTTGGTTGTGGGCAATTAGCTCTCTTATTCTGACTTGCTTCTTATCTCTTTTGAATATGACATAGCCCTTCTGGGTTATGATGCATTCTCCTGCTGCTATCGCTTGAGTTTTGGCAAGCATTTTCAAGTACGCTTGGTCCCTGACCACGAAGCCCGTCCTATTCTTCACATATTGGCAGTAGATTTCGAGCATTCTGTCAAAATCCAACTTGGCCTTTTCGCGCTGTGAGGCCTTCCTTTTTCGCCCTTTCTCTTTTACCTTATATACTCCTGGAAACGATGTCACGTCAAAATATCCTAATCTCTCATAAAGAGCATAAGCCACGATTGTGGGGCTCGTGGTGAGGAAGGAAAAACGATAGCCCCTTCCCCCGAAGTATTCATGTGCTTTGTCCAAGAGCGCACTGCAGATGCCTCTTCTTGTGTATTCAGGAAGCGTGCTAACACCATAAATGCCACCTGCCTTTTCCACCCTATCACCAGAAGTTCTTGTAGCCAAGTCCATGACGCCAACGTGTCCGAGCACTTTCCCGTCATCCACAGCGCAGAATCCTATGCAGCTATCCCTCAGTCTTGGATCGGCCTTGCTGGTCTTCTCGAAATCTGCGGGGTCAAATGGCCAACCGAAAGCCTGCTCCATCAGAGGAAGCAAGCCCTTCTTCCCCTCCAACTCGCGATAAGTCAAAATTCTCAATTGTGCACGAACCTCATCCCAAGAGAATTCTACAAGATTAACCTGCCAAATAAAGATTTGACCTTGCCAAACTGGCTTCCTCTATTTCAAGTTCCCTGCAAGGAAGAAATCGAATAATCGAATACTCAGAAAACTGAAGACTCATCCAGTCGCCTTGACTGGCCACATGCGCATTATCCATCGGAAGCAGTAGTGACAAGTGAGGTGGCGCATTTGCGCGAATTTACAAAAGTGTGTTATTGACTGATCGCAGGTGAACTTTGAATATGAACTTGATCTTCACAAACGAGATATTCAGAATGGGAAACCTTCCTTCATGCAATCTGAAACTGAGGGTTTTCCAGCTGAGATTGAAGAATTCGCTATTTCCAAGAGACAGTTGAGAAGCTATGAACTGTATGAGGAATACAGCAAAAGGGATATTGTCGCGACAATTCAAACGCGCAAAGACGCCTACGAGAAAGCCGACGCACAGGCTAGGGAGGAACTTGAAACAGAAACTGAAATAGAGGTTGAGAATTTTCACATCTGGCTGGAACTAATCAAAAAACTTCCGCCATTTGTCGCACACTACTATTCCGTCAGCCTCAAGAGCTTGCTTCTGGGCCTTCCAATAGGCGAAAACGTCGCACAGCTTTTCGACGTTGTGCTAGAGAAAGTCGAAATATCACAGCAAGAATGAACCAAAGAAGAAATGCCGTACCATATCTCAACGAAAGAATCAACCTCAATAAGAACAGAATTGGGCTTTGATCCGTCGAAACCTTCGAAAATCACTTGGAACGTCTATTACTCAGTTCCAACTTGTTCAAGGATTAACGTTGGTTCGTCGCGCGCGTAGTGGGCGTACCCCTTTTGTTCGGCTCAACCAGCCGGGGGGGCTTTCGCAAAAGTCATTCTTTGGTCGTGTTTATTCTTCGGAGCGCGCGCTTAGATGTCACATCGCACACAAACTGGGAAACCTACGCATCAACCGCATAACATTCAGAACACTCCGACATTGGAAAGCAATACTAGAGTACCACCGCACCAAAGACATCCTCCACGTCATGCAGATGCTCGGCCACAAAAACATCAAGAATACCCTAATCTACACGCACTTGGCCAAAGAACTCTTCAAAGGCGAACACGAATTCGGGCCGCTGGTTCGATTCCTAATTTGGTTGGCTATGCGTTGACTCCTCGCATCCGAAAAATTCCAAACAATATTTTCTCTTCAAAAAATTGTCAACATATTGTTAATGACCCTATTTGGGCAGATTTTGGATAATGTGTTAATACAATGAGTGCATATGAAATTATAAATATATAAATCGCTGATAACTGTGGATTTGAGGTCGCAATCGTGTCTAAAAGTTCGACCGGAAAGAAGAAGAAAGGAAGTAAGAAGAAAACCAAATAGAGAGATAACAACGATAGGTTACTCTCCCTTTTTTCTCACATTTTCGGGACGCCTTTACATTAAAACAGACGATATTCTGGTGAAGCCGCTGATGGTCGTCGTGTTTCACAGTCAGGTTTGACTGCTACAACTGTGTTTTCAGCGTGCGGCGCGCTAGGGTGTTGCTAGATTCCACGCGCTTCAGACGCGGTGACCCACGCGGTTTCCTGATGGTTCTCGCAACGTTTTGGCTAAAGTGTCTGTGCGCGCACGGCCTACCCCCCGGTTTAGTATATGATCCAAATATGCTAGGGAAGCAAGACCAGCGGCACAAACTACGTCAGCAGACGAATTTTAGGGACAAAACGGCGCACTACGTATGCGTATAGCCAACAGTCATCATTCTGATACTAAACTGGATGTTTCAGTGTTCCTCATCTTTGCAATCAACGTAAACGCGACCATCATCGGTTTTCCTTACTTCTCCACGTTTCATTAACCTTTCAAGTGCCCATCAGGAAAGACCCCGGATATTCCGGCATCTTCCGGTCTGACCGCGTTTTCCGGCGCGTGCGCCAACATTTTACGTGATTGGTGACTCCAGAAGAGGCTAGTGAGAGGGCAGTGTATACACGGTTCAGCACAGCTATACAGGTAAGAGAATCAAGTCACCATAGGGTAGGTATATAGGTAGTATCGGAATCGAGTATACGCCTTAGTGAGGCAGAGGAAAATAGTCTCTAGACTAATGTGGGTTCAAGAGAACCGTCATCTTGATACTCGAAGAAACCATCTTTGTCCAACTTGTATCTTGGCTTCTGCCGCGCGCGCTGATGTCTATCATGCTGTTGGCTAACGCGCGAAACCGCTTAAAGAACCAAATATGCCTCAGGAGCGCAAAAGAGGCGACAGGAATCGCGCGCTAGTTATTGGAGGGGGCGATCCGGTCTGTGAACGCTATCTTTTGTCTCCACTCAAGATATGTCTTCCAGTCAAAAGCCGATAGACTACTACAATCACGGCAATCACTAGCAGTAGATGTATTAGTGCGCCTACGCCAGGTAGAGCAAAGAATCCCACTGCCCACAGTATCACGAGAATGATAACAATCGTCCAAAACGT
>JBGPBS010000055.1:0-9535 GCA_041481365.1 Bathyarchaeia archaeon | reverse complement strand
TCGTTTAAGAATCATGCAGACGTAGAAGATTCGCTTGGCCAAGTGAGGCTGAACAGTAGAGACATGTCGAGCAAGAGCCTCGGCGTCTTGTCAGGAGGGGAACTGCGGAGGGTGCTTATTGCTTGGGCTCTGATTGATAACCCGAACGTGTTGTTGTTCGATGAACCCACGACCGGTGTTGATTTGAGTAGTGAAGAGCCCATTTACGCGATGCTGAACGAACTGAAAAAGAGGAACAGAATAACGATACTCCTGATAACGCACGATATACATATCGTTAGAGAGTATTCAGACTACTTGTTAGCCTTGGACAAGTGTGTAACGTTCTTCGGGGAGTCTAAAGAAATAATGAGTCCGCCCGTGCAGAGCATAATCTACGGTGAAACAGTATGCAAGGGTGCGCCCACCTGAAAGGGTGATCTTCTGTGCTGGACTCGTTGATATTCAGTCTTGTAATCGGCGCTTCTGTGGGCATTTCGGCCGGTTACTTGGGGTCCTTGATGATACTGGAGAAAATGGCGCTCGTCGGAGACGCCCTGTCACACGTGGCCCTGCCGGGACTCGCATTGGGGATCCTATACCACTTCCCACCGCCCATAGGGGCATTCGCTGTTCTTTTCGTCTCAGCAATTGCTGTTTGGCAACTTGGAAGAATGACTAAACTGTCCTTTGAAACCATAGTGGGCGCAACGTTCACGTTGGCTCTGGCCATAGGTATACTGCTCCTTGGACCAGGAACTGAGTTGCTTGAGGCTTTGTTTGGCAACATAGCTAATGTGACTCTGCTAGACATGGTGATAGCTGTGGCAATTTCGGTCTTCGCGGTCTTTCTTACGAGGGCTATCTACAAGAGGCTCGTTTTAGGCATGATTTCTGAAGATCTTGCGGTATCTAAGGGCATCAATGTTGCCGGAACCAATCTTCTCTATCTTCTGCTTGTGTCGCTCGTGGTCGCTGTGGGCTTAGAAATCGTTGGAACGCTCCTCGTGGGTTTCCTGGTGGTGGTTCCTGCGGCCGCGGCAAAAAATGTGAGCTCTGACCTGTTCAGATACTCGATTTTGAGCGCCGTGTTTGGCGCGATCAGTGCGTTTTCAGGAGTGTCCCTGGCGGGTTACATGAACTTGCAAGCTGGGCCATTAGTGGTTTTTTCAGGAGTCACCCTGTTTCTGGCAACGGCATTCGTAAAGTGGAAGAGACGATGACTGGCGGAATCAGCAAGAATGACCCTTAGTGGACTCTTGAAGAGAAGCTGTAGCCCGAAAAGATCACGTGGTTTCATCAACCTTGGAATTACTTTTCAAGCACGACAACTCCGGTCATGATCGCGAACTCTGCAAGAGCTACGACTAGAAACACGGGTAAGATCAATGATGTTGTGAAGAAGGCCGCCACAAACGCGCTGACTATCGGTATTGAAGCTAGAACGTATCCTGGAATCACTATCAGTATGTACGTGGAGATTCTCGAATAAAGATTGCCCACAGCAAACCCTTCTTTCCAGAACTTTCTCGCAAGAATGGTCAGTTCGAGCATTACCGCGGCGGCAACTGAAAAGCCATGGATCAGCCCGAAGGTAAGCATCAGAGAGAAGCTTTTTCCCATGAACAGCGCGACGATTGAGAGCACAGCCAGGGACATGACGTAAGTAAGTGTTGACAAGAGTGTCTTCGCCGAGATCAGCGTCGTTTTTTTCATCGGAAGGTGTCTCGTGTAAGCAGACGCTAAGCCTTCTATTGACAGCAGGGTCGGGGGAATTAGAAGGGTGATCAGTGATATTCCAGTAAGAATCCCCAGCGTGGCGCTTAATCCTACTTCGCTGAAGGACGAGAAGGAAATCGCAAGAACAGCTGTCTGTATGACCGGTAGGAGGAATAGGGTTGCGAAAGAAGGCGCCCTGGAGGCAACTCTTAAGTCTTTGCGGATTATTCCAAGCCATGGAGTTTGAGGTTGGATCATCGTGTCCTTCACAAGTTCTCTCTGACCCCTCGTGGCTACGGCGGTGCCCATTTTCCTTACTGTCCCCGTGACCCATCTTAGGCAGTAGTATGCAAGGGCTGTGTACGCAGCGGAGGCAACGATTGAGAGGCCTAGAAGAGTATAGTTAGCCGTGTTGGAGAAAGTTGTGTACAGCACCAAGAAGCCGTAAGAGAATGGGTAGATGAGCACCAAAACCTGAGAAACAGACGAGAAGCCTTGCATGAGTTGAGCGAATGACTGCAAGCCTTGACCAGCAAAACTCACAACGAAATAAGCTGCAAACGTTGGAAGGATCCATACTAGCATAAAGACAAACCGCAAAAGAGTTTGCCATCTCGATCTGCCTCCTGCGCTTGCTACCCTGGAATAGAAAAACCGTGACAAGACCACGGTTAGAGACAGTGCGAAAATCTCTGTGACTATTATGCTTGCAAGAGTGAATATTCCGCCCAAGGCTGAGCCGCCGATATAGAAGTACACTGTCAGGAAAACTGCTGGCGCGGCGACGAGGGGAATGTCGAAAATCCTCACGAAGCAGAGAAAGACTACTCTTGAAATCTCTTCCCTTGAAAGGGGAAAGGGGCTGAGGACTTCAACGATTTTTGAGGACACGAACGATGTTGACATTTGAAGTCCCATGAACACTATCAGGAACAGCACGACAGCAAGGAACGCTGAAACGCCTCCCAGGAAAACGGCTTCCCTTGACAGGTTTTGGCTCGCGTAGTTGATCGTGAAGGGGAAGAATACGATGAGAGCGAAGACTCCTATGAAGAATGCAGTGATCAGTTTGCTGATCAAAGCGTTAATTCTTGCGTTGGCAACGATTTGTTTTATGTCCCTTCTGCCGCTTCGCGGCAACGCCGAACCGGAACGCAGAGAATAAATGGATTGGAACGAGATCTCCTTGTAGATTGTGCCTGAGACCCGCCAGAGTTCAGAGAACTTCACTGGGCCCTACTCCTCTTCCAACGCCCTTATCGTGTCCTGCATCCCGGCTTCCTGCTCTGTCACCTTCAAGAAAATGTCTTCTAACGAGCCTTCTGCGCTCCTGACGAGTTTGCGGAGATCCTCCACGGTACCTTCTCCGACAATTTTTCCTTTATTGATTATGCCGACTCTTGTGCAGAGCTTCTCAGCGACTTCCATGATGTGCGTCGAGAATATGACGGCCCCCCCTTTCTTGGCATGGAATGTTATGAGTTCCTTAAGGATCTTTGAAGAACGTGCATCCAGGCCTATGAGGGGTTCGTCCAGGACCAACAGTTTTGGGTCATGCAGCAGGGCCGCGATGATGGCGACTTTCTGCTTGTTGCCCATGGACAACGCCGCTATCGGCGTGTCAAAGTACTGTTTCAGTTCAAAGGCAGATGCGAACCTTTCAAGTCTCGGATTGACGATTTCTTTGTTTAGGCGTCTTATTGAGGCCACGAATTCTAAGAATTCCCTTGGAGTAAGCGAGTCCAGCAGGACTACCTCTTCTGGAACGTAGCCGATCCTGCTCTTGGCAGGAATCTCATCTGAGACGGGCGTATCGTAGACTTCAATCTTTCCGGCGCGTGGTTCCAATATTCCGACAAGAACCTTTATCGTTGTCGTCTTGCCTGCCCCGTTAGGGCCGAGGAGTCCGTAGATTTCTCCCTCCTTGACCGTGAATGACAGGTTTTCCACTGCCACGAAAGAACCGTAGTTAACTGCGAGTCCTTCAACCCTTACCGCAACTGTTTCCAAGTGCACCGCTCCAACATGTGACTCTGACTTTCTCTGCGGGTTACCTTAATACGTTTCTGTGGACGGTAGTCAATCACTGTATGACGAGTCAATTCAGGTCCAGTTGATAATTGGCTTGTCAATGCACCTCAGGGCTTTTGATAATGCTGACCTGCGGTCTAGACAGTGAATGGGCTTGCAAGACGTGAGCCTCGTGGGTTTTTGCGGTCTTTGACATGAGATTTCATGCCACTTCAATTTGGGGTTGGATTTCACGTGTTTGCGGGAGGCTCCGAGCATGTGCCTTTTATGCGGATGTGAGTCTTGTTACAGTAGAGGTTTTGCCTTTTGTTCTCATGGGGGAAGAAGAAGCTAAGAGTGGAATTGGGCGACTTGGTCGATGAAGGAGAATCCCTGTCCAGTTTCTTGCGCGTGACGCTTAAAGTTGACGCCACTTCTGGTGGCAAAAGCGTGTTCGTAGATTCTCATGAATTGCCCCCGGAAGACCTGAAGAAGCTTGTGAACAAATTCATTTACCATCATCGTCTTAACAACAAATACTGGGTTGCGCTTGAAAATGGAGTCGTCAAAATCAGGGGGTTTAGCGGACCAGAGAAGAGCGAAAAACTGAAGAAGAAGGCGGTTCCGCCTTCTACGATCAAGCACGGTTGGTAAGTGGGCATGCTTTCTTCCCAGACAATGATTGTCTCATGAAGGAGCTTGGGTTCAGGCTTTTGGAAAGGCATGTTGAAACGACATTCTTGGACAGCAGAGAGTAGAACAGAAGTTTACTCCATACCTGCCCCCTCATTACGCGTTTGGAACGTAGCGAGGCACTAAGTCAACTTCACGATTTATTGTCGGTTGGACGCCATCATGACCTTTGCATTCTGGTTTTGCGGAAGAACGCTGAGACTGGGGAGAAGTAGCGACTTGCTTACAAAGGGCTACGAATAACGGCTAGATCTCGAATTTCTCCAGTATCTTTGTCTCTTTTTCGCCGGTTATTTCGGCCACGACATGTATGTAGTTTTTTATTCCGGAATTCTCAATTCTTGGTTTGAGCAATTCGTCTATCTGGAAGATTCCAGCGGAGTTTGACATCGTTATTTTTACCGTGACCGGCGTCTTTTCGCCTTCTTGGATGTCCACTTTTTCAATCGAAAGCGCCGAGACCGAGTGGATGTCCACTTTTCCTGCTTGGAATGGAATTCTGGCTCTGCCTTTCTCCATGTCCAAAGCGTCGGAAACTCGCACTACGCCTGCTTCTATCGTCAACGGTCTTCGGGGTTCTTCATGAGACACTATGGCGTGTAAGACCTCCGAAAGGATTATTGTGCGCTGTTCTTCAGAATAGATTTGCTGCAGGCATTTCTCTATGAACCCTAAGGCCAGCAGCGCGCCATAAAGCTCGTGTCCTTCCCTTGCAACCACCATGCCCAAATCGTGAAAGATTGAGCCTAAAACGACCACGACTTCAGCGTCGTCGTTTTTCATGCCGTAATTCTTGACGATGCTGGGTACGACCTTGTTGTCGACCAATATTCTAAGAATCTTCAACGCTATATTGGCGACTATTTTCACGTGTGTTGGGCCATGATCCGTAAACCCCATTCGATCGATGGCCATCACGTTCGCACATTTCCATAGCGTTTGCAGCTTCAGGTCTTCCTTGATTGAGCCCATGACGTGCTTCAGCTTGAGATTGTCACGAAGCGGTATGTTGAAAACGTATGACATTACTCCTCAACCTCTCACGTTTGTTGTGAGTCCATACTTGTTATGAAGATTTAAACCATTAGCTCGTCCGCAACCCACGCGTCACTCACATGGCGTATATGTAGAGAATATTCGGCTTTTTCCACCAAATGACATTACCCATGTTCTTGGCGTTTCATTTTCAAAAAGCGTGCTATTTTTCACGCATCAGATACTTTTATTTTATGCACGAGTACAATGCGCGCGCTCAACAGTTCTCACAGGGATTTTTCCCATCATCCAATTCGCTTTAAGTAAAACTCCCTCTAAAATATGATAGTCACGACGAACGTTCAGCTAGATCTAGTGTCGGTGTTTTTTTGTCTCGGTCTCTATTCCAAGAAGTCTTTTTCTGTTCTACACTTTCGACATATTGTTTTTGAGTTACTTAGTGTTTGCCATGGATGGTATATCATCGCTTATGACGGTTTGCTCCCCCAAAATCCTTCCTTTTTGTCTTCTGCCGTGCTAGTATTATTTCATACTGTGAGAAACGTTCAATAAGCCGCATCGATCAGAGAATGGAAGGAGCCAGCACTAGCAAATGGACACTGATTTACAGGACATACCCCATTCTTCATCCAACACAAGAGACTCAAATGTCTTGGAAGTAATAGAAGAAGAAGGACTAACCAAGTTCACCTTTGATGGATTGAAAAGAAGGCTAGGAGTCCATCCTGAAACTCTCTCCAGAACACTTGACAGACTTGAAGAGCAGGGCATCATCGAAAAAGGTCTAAGCGGCTACAAAGTCACGTCGAAAGTAAGGGAATCTCAAGGACTGCATTCAGCTAGCAGCAGAGTGTCGTGCGTGCCCCTGCTCCAAACTCTACTTCCGCCTAATCTTCCCATGCGTCAGGTTGCCTCTGAAGTCGGGGGCAAATGGTTTGGAGTTCTCCGCTGGCTAGGCTACTCAGAAGAAGAAGGAAAGATAACGCTGAAGTGGATCACCGAAGACGGCGGAGTCCAAGTCGACGCCAACTTCTCAGAAGGCCTTCTCACCATAGAAGCCAAAATGCTTAGAGAGAAGGACATGAGTGCTGCAATGAGAGCGTCCTATCAGCTCATAGGCCACATAGCAAAACTATACTCCAGACCGGTGAAGATCAGACCGGTAGCCTACTTCGGGTCCTATTTCATGCCAGCCTAGATGTGACTGATTTTCACTATTCCTCAGTCAACAAATAGCACGCGCCACTATTCTTCTAGATGGTAGAAAAAGATGAACCAGCTAGATAGTCCATTACAGGTCCTAGAATCGCTTTCCAACGCGATCCAAGAAGTAGCCGCAAAAGTAGCACCATCAATAGCATGCGTAAACACCGAAAGGGGAAGAGGCACAGGGGTCGTATGGAGTCCCGAAGGCCACATCGTAACGTGCACTCACGTGGTAGGCAGGTACCGCACTGTCCAAGTTGGCTTAGGAGAGAGCAGGACACTCGAAGCCAAAGTAATCGGTCAAGACCCATATTTAGACATAGCACTAGTGAAGGCCGAAGGAGAGAAATTCAACCCGATAAAAACTGCGGATTCTGAAAAATTGAAAGTCGGTCAGTTCGTCCTTGCGCTTGCGAACCCATTCAATCGTCGGCCGAGCATTACCTCGGGCATCATTACCAGTCTCGGAGGCTCAGTAAGAGGAATGGGCAACATCTCATTGGAAAACATGATTGTCACTGATGCTCAGCTAAACCCAGGATACTCCGGCGGACCACTCGTCGATGTCTTTGGCAAGATGATAGGAATGAACACGGCCTTCGTCTGGTCCCGCGGCATTGCGACTCCAGTCAATACCGTTAAAGACATTGTTGACCAACTAGTGAAAAGAGGCAAGATTCCAAGAGCCTACCTCGGCATAACGCCCAACACAATCATGCTCCCAAAAGAAATAGCTGAGCAAACTCAAAACAATCAAGACAGCGGAGTCATCGTACTCTCAGTTGAAAGAGATAGCCCCGCCAAAAGGGCAGGCCTAGTGATAGGCGATATCATAGTGGAGGTTGACAAGAAGCCAATCACAGACGCTTACGACTTGCCGAGAATCCTTGCTGGAGAACTGATAGGAAAAGAAACTAGACTTCAGATAGTTCGAGGAGAGAAACTGAAAGAGTTAACAATCACGCCCAAAGCAGCAGGAGATGAAACCGATGAGTGAAGACCTTCAGCCCATTCAAAACATCGTACCAGAACCACTATCCCCTCCTGAACCAAGGCCGCTTAGACCGTTTCCCTCGCCTCTTCCACTCATGCCCTCTCGCCTGCAAATTAAAAGACCGCCGAACAACTGACCGACCACGCGTTGACCATCAGAGTAGGACAAAGAAACTGCTAAGCCCGTAAGCGAATCCTCAAAAAGCATTCGCGCGCCTTGGAATAGTCGTCTCATCGTTTTGATGGCCCTCTTCGTCGTAAAATAGTCTTTTCCAAGAGAAAGCGCGAGACGAGCCCTGACAAGAAACCTCTAACCTTCTGGAATATCTTCTGCTTCAAGTTCTCTGACACGCGTTTCAATGAACTTCGTGACCTTGTCTTGGCTGTACTCGTTCTCCTGCCTCTGCTTCCTAAGCTGTTCTTCGATCGTCTCTAGAGCCTTCTTTATGTCAAAGGGCTTCAACAAGTAAGCGTTGGCCTCCCGATTCACAGATTCAACCGCGTTCTGCAATGACGGATAACCCGTGATGATAATTTTTCTCATCTTCGGCACAGTGTCCCTCATTTTTATCAAGACTTCTGTGCCTTCCATGTCAGGAAGACGAATGTCTATCAGTGCAAGATTGTAGAAGTTGGTTTTTGTCTTCTGAATGGCTTCCTTTCCGCTTTCAGCGGTGTCGACCAGGTAGCCTTCCGCATTAAGTATTTCCGCCAGAGTTTTTCTTATGCTTTCGTCGTCGTCCACGATAAGGACTCTGGCATGTTCACCCAAACATTTTCACCTCCTTCAACCTTCGGTTCGATTAGTCCGCGCGGACACGCGGCCTTCGGATTTCCACCTCTGCTTCTTCCCATCCGACCAGCTCCTCCACTGTCTTGATTCTTTCCTTCTCTCCGAAAAACAGTCTTGCCCTGGCCACATATTCGACAAAACCGAATCGTTCAAACTCGCTCCATTCGAAAACCGCCCCAACCTTTTCGGAAAGCTTCTTCATGATCATGATCTTGATAGGGTTTGCGCCGAAACCGAAAATGTTCTCAATAGCCTGTGTGAACGCCCCGATTCTTTCAGGTATCTCTTCTTTTTTGATGTGGAAGCTTCGCTCCAAATGAAAATAGATCGTTTGCCTTATTGAATCGCCTAATGAGTATAGTGCTTCGTCGATTGCGTCAAGTAGAATGGCATCAAATTCGTTCAAGCATTGAACCTCGCCGGAATTAACCATAAACTGCGATTCAGAGCGAGCACATCGTAAACCAATCCTAATAGAGAAAGCATCAGTACTCCTCGGCTGTTGTCTTGGGAGCACCTTTTTCCAACGAGATCTCCAGTTTCTTCAAGTCCTCAAATTGAATGTTGATTTTCAATTCCAAGGTGTGCTTTCTTTGCAGGTTCTCGCCAAGCTCATTCTTGAGTAGATCATGCTTTTCTTTGAGCAGTAATCGTGTGTTCATGTCTCTTCACGAGTCTGTCTGAGGACGCACGTCCGCATATGGTATATTACTACTAAAGATATAACCTTTTCTTACAATGAATAATCCGTTTTGCTGTCTTAGCGCGCTCTAGTTCATATTTCTGCTTCATAAAAAACTCATGCCGTCCACAGTAAAAATGTGAGGTTGCCCCAGATGAGAAAGCGGAGATGATGTGATTGAGTGAAAACATTCTAGTTGTGGACGACGACGCAGATGTGAGAAAGAGCCTTTCTATGATACTATCCAAGGAGGGATACTCAGTTGAAACAGTGGAGAATGGCAGACAGGCGACTAAGATCTCCGAAAAATCACGTTTTGACATAGCCCTGATTGACATTAAGCTGCCTGACATTGAAGGAACTGAGCTCCTCCAAAGGCTGAAGGAAAACCAGCCCCACATGGTCAAGATAATCATCACGGGTTTTCCGACATTAGAGAATGCTATGGAGACAGTTAACGAGGG
>JBGPBS010000054.1:0-9581 GCA_041481365.1 Bathyarchaeia archaeon | reverse complement strand
CATTTGAAAATGATGGTGGGCCCGGGGCGATTTGAACACCCGGCCAACAGGTTATGAGCCTGGCGCTCTAACCGGGCTGAGCTACGGGCCCCTGCTTGTCTGCCATGTCAGGCATGCTTTCAAATGGATAGTTGCATTCCTTTCCAGATATATACGTTTTCCACTATCCTCAAAAGCCTCGCCAGAAACTCAGGTAGTTAAGGAAAGACTTGTGGCCTGCATCGTGCCAGATTTACAGGTTGTGCACTGACCGTTCGATTGGATGCAAAATGATTTAAGCATTCGACTTTTCTGCTTGCATTATGAACAGGGGTGCTTATTACAAGGAGAAGCTTTCTGCACGAAAACTGCTTAGGTGTTATGAAATGGCACCTCCAAAGATCAAGCAATATTTGAATTCAGAAATCCAATTCGTTATATCCAAAACTCGTCCTTCTTATTTGGTTCTTGAGCTCGGATGTGGCTATGGTAGAGTCGTGAAAAATCTAGCGCCCTTTGCTGAGTGGGTTGTTGGAATTGACATCTCAAAGGAGAGTCTAGAACTTGCAAGATCATATCTGAAAGGGCTTGGTAACTGTTCAGTGTTTCTAATGGACGCCTCTCAGATGGCTTTTGATTCATGCACTTTTGATGCT
Source organism: Bathyarchaeia archaeon (assembly GCA_041481365.1). GTDB lineage: Archaea > Thermoproteota > Bathyarchaeia > Bathyarchaeales > Bathycorpusculaceae > DASPTR01. Next base: position 8,946 of record JBGPBS010000054.1, on the reverse strand, counting down.
GTCTTCTGCATCCAGAATGGGATATCTGCATTTGGAGTCAACCAGAAGCGTCTCGTTGCTGAATCTATGAGGATTATGAAAGAGAATGGGCTGCTACTTTTTTCGAGTTATTCTCCGAAAATATGGAAAGCTCGGTTGGAATGGTTTAATCTGCAATCTGAGCTAGGCCTGATAGGGGAAATAGATGAAGACAAGACTTGTGACGGAACGATTGTATGCAGGGATGGTTTCAAGGCAACTACGGTTAGCGAAAATCAGCTTGTTGAGCTGTTTGATGAATACGGGTTGAAAGCTTCCGTCACTGAGGTAGACGAGTCCAGCATTTTTGCGTGCGCACGCAAGACTAATACTGCAATGAAGCCAATAAACGGCGAAAGCTCGTCGTGAAAGATTTAAAAGTCTTCATGCTTGGTAAACTAGACTTGGAAGGAGGAAATGAATCGCGGAGCTGAAAGTTTTCACTCTTCCGAGTTGTTCCAGCTGTCCACTGGCCAAAGTAATCGCGTCGGAAGTTGCACAGAAGCTCAACATCGCATACAAGGAGATCAATCTGGCCACAGCAGAAGGGCTAAGCGAAGGAAGAGCCCATGACATCCTGAGCGCGCCAAGCATAGCTTTGGACGACGACGTCGTGGTCAGAGGAGGACTGATTTCGAAACAAAGACTTGAGGAAGAAGTGAGGAAGCGAATAGAAAAGTGGACAGAAAGAGCCTCCAAAGAAAACATTCAGTCAACCTGAAAAACTCACTTTCTGAACTATTCTCTGCCTTGTTCGGTGAAAAAAAGAACTAGCTCGTCGTCCGCTCGTAGTGATATAGGTACTCTTGGGCGTAGCCGGCATATTCTCCGAAATATGTTTGCCCGAGCATGCTTAGCTTCTCGTATTCTGAATTGGTCAACGAATTCTTTTCCCAGAGTTTTGCTGTGAATTCCTTCGAGAAATGATCTGCGTAGTGCTTGAGAATGGCTCGTCTTATCCAAACATCAACAGGAAAACTTTGAAGTTTGTCGAGGGAGAAAAGCAAAATGCAATCTGCAGCCTTAGGGCCTACGCCGGGAAAACCTAGCAGTTTTGTTTTCGCTTCTTTGTATCCAGTCTTCCTTAAGTGTTCAAAATCGAGGAGGTTTTCAAGAACCATTCTCGCTGTTTCGTGGACGTATTTTGCCCTGTACCCCAGGCCGCATTTGCGAAGTTCATTGATGGATGCCTTCGCTAGGCTTTCAGCTGTCGGGAAAGTGTAGAAATCGAAGCCGTCAAGGGAGATCTTTTCCCCGAACCTTCGAGAGAGGTTAAGAAGCATTTGCTTTATTGCTGCAATGTTTTTGTATGTTGCGCAAATGTAGGAAACAAGGCACTCCCAAGGATCCTGGCGAAGGATCCGCAAGCCTCTGAACGTTTCAATTGCTTGGATGATATGTGGGTCTTTACTGATTTCAGACAAGATCCTGTCCAGGCCATCGTTCAAGCGAAAATAGTTCCTCACGAAGTTGCCGTCCACGTTTTCGAATTCAAGACTGGTTCCGGCTTGGCATACTTTGAAGACTCTTTCACCGACGACCCCATACCACATTTCAGCTCGATTATCCCATCTGAAAGCCTGCCCGCAACAGAGGGTAACATCTAGATTGAAGGGTGTTGAGCTATCTAGCCGGATTCTCATAGGCTTTCCTTTCACAGTTCGTCAGGGCGATAATCGCTCCTCTTCAGATCTGTTTAGAAACGTGCACACGTTGGATTAAGCCTCGTCTATGAACTTCTCAGGTTTCGGGATTTCAGGTGAAAGGCCTCTTCTCATTCGAATCTGTTTTATGATTTCTGCAGCCATCTTATCTTGGACCTTCTCATAATGATCAAAGGTGCTCTGCCAGAAGACGCGCCCGGAAGTGGAGAAACGCATTTCAGCCGACAAGTCTAAGGCTTCTGCAACTGGAAGGTAACCTGTTATCATGGTTATGACTCCTCTGTTTTCCGTTTTCAGTATTCTTCCCCGCCGCGAAACTAGGATATTCGTGCACTTGCCGAACCATTCAATCGGAGTGGACAATTCAATCTTGTAGAACGGCTCGAGCAGAATCGGTTTTGCCGTTAAGAAGGATCCCAAGATTGCTCGACTAATTCCCCGCATGATCTGCGTCGGCTCTCTGAGCGCTGGCTCTTCCTGAATGTCAGAATCAATCAAGCTGGCCTTCACGTTTCGGACTGGCTGCTCACACAAGGGTCCAGTCTTGCATGCCCATTGGAAGCCTGAGATGATGCTGTCTCTTGCTTCGACAGGGATTTTGGCATTCCTTGTAAGATCAACCAGGATATTCCCATGCTCATCAAATGCCCAGACACTGCCTTTCTTGTCTTCTCCGGTCGGTCCTTCTGCTTCTTTGTGATGTTCCACCTGAACTCTGAAACTATTCTGCTTGTTGGGGCTCTTGGTCAAGACGATCAAGCCCTTCCCTGCAACGCTTTCTCCGTAGTTTGCGATCGGCGCGGAAACAATAATGTCTATGCCACCGCTGTAGTCTTTCAGGAACTTCATGGATGTTTCGAGATGAAGTTCACCCATTCCACTCAGCAGGTATTCCCCAGTCTTCTCGTCGATCTTGATTGCAAGGTTTGGATCTTCTATAGAGAGCCGTTCCAACGCTACGTTTAGACATGCAAGGTCCTTGGGATCCTTAGGCTCGACGCCCACTGTTATCACAGGCTCGGAAACGTATCTCATGCTTTCAAACGGAACAGCCTCTTCTTTGAGTGCGCTATCGACCGCTGTTTCGCCTGGCCTCACAATGTCCAAGCCGGAAAAAGCGGCCAAGTTCCCAGCAGTAATCTGACCGGCAACTTCTCTGAAAGAACTCATGTAAATGAAAACCTGCTTCACACGGCATTCCCTGCCTTCTCCAATCAGGTACAACGGGTCTCCATCTTTCACCCTGCCTGAGAACAATCTTCCGGTTGCGATCGGACCATCGTTTGGTTCGATTTGAACGTTGGTTAAGCACATTACTGCAGGGCCGTTGTCATCGCAGTTCATCATTGCCTTACCCATGGCTGAATCCAGTTTCCCTTTCCAGATTCTCGGAATTCGGTATTCTTGAGCCTTAATCGGGTTTGGGCAGTTTCTAACCGTCATGTCAAGTACCGCAGTGTGTAGCGGAAGCATTTTAGGCAGAGCTTGACGTTTGCCTTTCTCGTAGCTCTTTATTATGTCACTAAATTTCATTCCTTTCTGCTTCATCATGTCAAGCGTGAAGCCCCACTTGTGAAGGGCCGACCCGAAAACCACGGTTCCCTTTCCCGGATCAACTTTCCACTTCTCCTTGAACTCTTGTTCTCCGTGAATTTCTATCAGCGTGTTGAAGTCGGCCGATATGCGAGCAAGCTTGCTCCGCATCTCCTCGGCGCTGAGCTTAAGCTCGTTTATCAGGCGGTCAATCTTGTTGATAAAAAGAACAGGTTTCGCTCTCTCGTCTAATGCTTGGCGTGTCACAGTCTCGGTTTGCGCCATCACCTCTTCCACGGCGTCGACGACGACGACCACTCCGTCTGTGGTCCGCATCGCCCTTGTCACTTTGCCTGTGAAATCCACGTGACCAGGCGTGTCGACCACATTGATCACGTAGCGCTTGCCTTCAGTCTCATGCAGCAATGAAATGTTAGCTGTCTTGATCGTAATTCCTCGTCTCTGCTCTTCTTCAAGATAATCAAGGGCCCTAGCCGAGCCAGCTACCTGCCACGACAACAGCCCCGCTTCAGCCAACAGCGAATCAGTCATCGTTGTTTTTCCATGATCTATGTGCGCGACAATCCCGATGTTGCGAATTCGCTCTTTATTGCTCATCAGCTTGAGCATTTCACCAATTTGTCTAAACCTCGGCATCGTCCAGCTAACTCCACAAGCCAACCTGCTCTCTGTTACAATCCCTAGTCAATTGCACGAGGTTTGCTTTTTCGTTTTCGCTAACCCTAATGTCAAATGCTGTTCAAAGAAGACTTAAATTGAGTTAGTTGGGATAGGTAGAAACTTGGATGAAACGGAGCGCGCGCTCTATTATTCAAGGCTGCCAAGCAGTTGAAGAGCTGGCCCAGGAACCCTACGCCTCGATACTTTGTTACCCGCGACCTGTTAGCGCAGAACTCAAAAGACGCGTAAAGGAGCTTCGAAGACTTGATGTCACTGCTGTGGAATTTGTCGGCGAAAAGCAGGTCTCGAACGTGCCTGTGTTGGGTAAAGGTTGCGTCGGAATAGTCGTATTAGCTCTTAGACACGGGGACAGGGTGGCCTTGAAAATCCGGAGGATCGATGCTGATCGTGTCCGGATGCAGAATGAGGCAAAGCTGCTTAGAAAAGCGAACCTGGTCCACGTAGGCCCTAAGGTAATAGCCGCAAGCAGAAACTTCCTCTGCATGCAATTTATCGACGGTAGACTCCTTCCAAGCTGGCTTAGCCAGAAGAATAGCAAAAAAAGGATGAATAAGGTGTTACGGAATATTCTGGAGCAGTGTTGGCAGTTGGACAAAATCAACTTGGATCATGGAGAACTGAGTCATGCCCCAAAACACGTGATTGTCACCAAACAGGACGATCCTTTCATAGTTGACTTTGAATCAGCCAGTTTAAACCGGAAACCGGCCAACGTCACTTCCATCTGCCAATTCCTCTTCATAGGCAGCGAAACTGCGCAGCAGGTAGCAAAGAAGCTTGGGTCCAAAGACAAGAGGGCGATTGCAGAAGCGCTGAGACACTACAAGAATGAAAGAACCTTCGAAAACTTCTGCAAGGTACTACACATCTGCGGACTCTAGACCACATAGTCAGCATGCTTTGAAAATGCTTCGCTTTCGGCCGGTCTGTCTATGTTCAGCTCCTTGAGAACTTCTGCAAGGTCAAGCCAGGCTTCAATCTGAAGCTGCCTTGCGACGCGTTTCCTCTCGTAGAGCAGTGGCCTATTACCAATGAACAGCCAGCCGAAAGCGTCGTCCAACTCCCTTCTCCCCCAACAGTAGAAACCTGGTTTTTTCTTATAACACCATATGGAACAATGAAATAGAGGAAAATTATGGAAGAAACTTCGATGATCAGCTTCTTAGACTTTGTTTGAAAAGCTTAAAAACGTTCACTTTCTATTGCTTAGCCATTCAAGGGGACTAGCATGGTCATTAAAAGAGAAGAAATGCAGCAGATAGTCAAGAAATACAAAGAACCCATTGGATTGAATTTGGGTTCTCATTCAGCCTTGGATGCTTGGCAAGGACAGCGCAACTATGGCATTCGAAGCATAATCTACACGACTCCTGGCAGAGCACGAATCTACCTTCAAAACCCCATGGTGGGCAGGCCAGACGAACGAGTCGAGAATTTGCCACTTTTGGTAAAGCGAGACCTGCACGTCGTGAACGACCCAAAAGACATCAAGAAGAAGGGCAACTGGAGAAGCGTCATACTGATCTTGGACAATTACTCTGACATAGTGAAGTACGTTGATGAGCTTATCGACCTGGAATGTATGCAGATCACCAACAGGGCATTTGCAGTCTACGTCGGCGGTGATGAACGCTGCAGCGTCATCGAGAACGACTATGGCGTGCCAATACTGGGTTCCAGGAACCTCTTGAAGATAGAAAACAGAGGCGAACTTGAAAAGGACTATTACTGGTTTGCCGAGAAAGCCGGCATTCCAACTCCGAAGGCCTATCACTACAAGGTTCACAAGGGCGGAATAACCTTCGAAGAGCCAATAGACGAACCCATGATTCTGAAAGCTGAGCATGCCCATAGAACATTTGAAAGGGAGTTCATCTTCGCCGCAGACTCACAAGACTTGGAAGAAAAGGTTGCAGTAGAAGCAAAGGCTGGAAATTTGAGCAAAGAAGCCTTGGAAAACGGTCGTGTTGAGCAGATTGTGCTCGGACCACATGCTAACTTCAACTTCTTCTTCTCACCCATAGACGCTCGGGGCGATTGGGGCGATGCCGAGGAATGGTTTTCGAAGCTTTACAATGTGACCATCGAAGAAGCGAGGATCTGCCTTGCCAACCAGTTCCTCTCGATTGATGAGCGAAGAGAAACAATTCTTGACGGCTTGAAGAGACTTCCAATAGACGTTCAGAACAAGATAAAGAAGGTTCCATCATTCGAGGTGACGGCCCACGCCATTTTAAGCCTCAGAGAATCGTTGCTCAAGGATTTGCACCGCTACGCGGACAGGTTCATGCTCGCATGCAGAGAACACGCAAGTCCAGGAATAATCGGTGCATGGTGCTTACAGACGCTGATTACTTGGGATCGAGTATCGAAATATGAGCTCAAGCCCTCCGTCAAACTGGACTTCACAGGAGGCGCAGAAGCCAAAACTGGAGTCGACTATGGCCTCTACGATGTGCCTGATAAACGGGACCCGTACATGCACATTCCGGTAACTCAGGACGTAGCCCTGAGACATGGTGGCGGGACAAATGTCCACATGGGTCTAGGTTCACAGTATGCTAACGCCAAGTACATGAAGCGATTGAGTACAGGCGACCGCATAGCCATGGAAATAAGACGGGCGCTGAAGGCGAACAAACTCCAAGAACTGGTCACGTGACCCAACCCTTCACATCTTTCCTCGTTTTTCCTTCAAGCAGGCCGCATTGCTCTGTCTCAAGCAGTTTTCCTGAAAACTCCAAAATGCTTGACTGAGAAGCATAAATACTGGATCGAACAAAACTCCAAGCAGGGAAACTAGATAATGGTCAGCTGCAAGAATTGTCGCAATGAACTGCCAGAAGGTGCCGTCTACTGCCCAAAGTGCGGTGTTGCCGTTGAACGTGTCCCTGAGATCAGGCTAGCCTTTTGGGGCGAACGGTTCCTCGCATGGTTAATAGATGTCATCATTCTCGGGATTATTGTTGGAATCATAAGATTGTTCGTTTGGGTGGCTTGGCCGGGGTATGTCTTCGTGCCAACTATCCCGTATTGGATTCCTTTCGCTGACTTCGGGGTCAGCAACATAGTCTACTTCGTCTACTGGACTCTGATGGAAGGAACCTACGGCCAATCCCTAGGCAAGATGATCATGGGGATTCAAGTGACTCAGCTGAACGGTAAACGTGCAGACATAGGTCGTGCAGCTTTGGAAAGCATAGGAAAAGCCTTCTTGCTGCCAATAGACCTCATTCTGGGATGGATATTACATCCGCGGAAGAGGCAGAGAATGTTCAACTACCTCTCTGAAACTATAGTGGTGAGAACCACTAGGTAGAAAGCAGGCCCGCAAGATCCATAGTTGTTGATCAACATCATCAAAGCACGTATGATGGCGCTTTCGATCATAGTCTCTCTGTTGCCAAGCAAGATGATTTGCTGGAAAATGCTTAAATCAAGGTTTCTGTCTGTCTGATAAAGGCGATGTGTATGGGATACTGTTCGAGGTGCGGTAACAAGGTGTCTGATGACGATTATTTCTGCTCCAAATGCGGAGCCCGAACAAGAGAAGGCGTGGAAGCAGGTGCCACTGCGCCTGCGGAAGAGTTGAAAGATGCGCTATCGAAGATGGGACAGGAGATGGAGAGAGCTTTCTCGGTAGCTGCCAGAGAAATTCATGAAGTCTTCAAAAAGGCGGGAGAAAACGTTCGGCGACCAACAGGCAGGGAATCAGTTGTCTGCTCACACTGCGGGGAGAAAAATGCAACCGACGCAAGTTACTGCTACAAGTGCGGCGAAAAAATCAGCAGAAAATAGGCTTCAAAGGCCAGATGAGTAGGCCTTCACTTTCATCGTTTCCTGGAGAGCTCTGCTTTTCAAGGCAAACGTGATCTACTACTGCCTGGAATACTCCCTGTATTCTTTGACTACGTCTGCAAGGGTTGGAGCGTCAAACATTCTATTTCGGGTCAACTCGTTTGAGGCTGCCATGTACATCTCACTGATTATCGCCTTCAGCCTTGGTTCAAGCGTCGGCGGATGGCACTTGCAGAGTCTTTTCCAGTCATGAATGCCTTCTGTTTCAGCCTTCTTCTTTGCCTCTTCCACGTCCCTGAACCAGTCTGTTTTTCTGAAGAACTGTCTTGCAATCTCCTTACTCACATGCAGCCCCTCGTACGTGAACCTGCACTCATCGAGCGTACCGACAACGTCAGCAACCATGAGTTTCCTTTCATCGTCAAAAGCCAGTTCTATTTTTCCATCCTCATTTTCCAAACCTGCTTTTGACGAAATCTGCGTTATCGTCTCGTCTACTCTCAAGAGCACATTTTTGATCTTCAATACTTCTTTAAGGGTTAAGCCAGCAATTTCCTTCGCTTCGTTCCATGTAACGTACCTGTCCTTTTCTTCGAGCTTCGTGCTCACGTCAAAAATGGGTTTCTTGAGCCTGTCACCAGGCTTGGGGTAATGGTCTAGACCCAGTTGCGTGAAAGTAGTAGAACCTTGTTCAAGCCTCTTGAAGACAGATGAGCCTTCAGGCAAGCCGTTCCGGTAAATTATCTCAAGCGGAATCAGAGTGTTCGTCAACTTTGGAGTGTAAACATCATAATCATAACGAAGCTTTCCCTCATGCCCTGCTGCCTTCGGCCTGTATACGTTGACCAGTCTAACTTGCATGACATTTGAAGGCTCCTTCAGCTCCTTAAAATGCGAAATCCTTCCGTTCTCATCAACTAAGCCTTGATAATGGGTCTTGATGCCTTTCTCCTCAAGCCTCTCAAAACAGTAAGCTCCCATCACACAAAGCGCCTCACCCTTCCGTTGAATCAGGTCAGGCATTTCTCCCCAGTCAAAAACCGAGTAGCGGTCTGAAAACTTGAATCGGCCAAGGCCCATCTTGTCTCTCGTAGGCCTCTTAATGACCTCTAGGTCCTTCACACTGCCCATGATCTCTTCACTACTTCAGCTTCTTGATTGATCCGTCAGCGTTTTCAATCTCGGCTTTCTTTGATTGTTGGTATGCAACCACTCGTTTTGTTAGCTCCTT
>JBGPBS010000053.1:0-9802 GCA_041481365.1 Bathyarchaeia archaeon | reverse complement strand
TGCGACGTCTTCAGTTTGGAATGGTCCATAGGGCTTCATGTCTGCGCCAATTATTGGTGGCACTTGTACGAGAAAACGTAAGACAGACCTCTTGTGCTCGTGTTTGGCTTCAACTCTTGGTTTGCGTCCATGCAGAACCTCTTTGGTGAGACTTTGGAACGCGTCTGAGAAGGTCGAAACGTTCGTGAAGACTCTTTCTTCATCGGTGGTTAGAATATCGGGTGGAACCTTTTCTCCTTTGGCAGCTTTTTTGACGAGTTTTCTATAACGAGCTCGAATCAACTCTTGGATCATACGCTTAGCGTTTTGCGTTTCTCTCTTGAGCAGATTCGCTTTTGCTGTCCTTTTGTCGAGCATTCTGCTCTCTTCGGCCAGTCTTCTGACGTAGTCGGCAATTTTAACGTAGAAATCCGGGGGGAGCTGTATCAAATCGTCGTTTTCAAGCTCTTGCTTCCAAGACTTGTACAATTCGTCATACATTCTGTTCTGCTACCTCTGCTCTTTTCTTGCAAATAAGGAGTACGGCTGCGGCTGCTGGCAGTTCGACCTTTTGATTAGTGTAGGGACCAAACGTTTCGTCTCCAAGGCTGAATCTGGGAGCGTCAGAAACCAAGACGCAGGCACTCCCTTCCTTGAACGCTATGGCTTCCTTGAACGGGTCAAAATCGCGCACGTTTGATATGGGAAATTCCATTTTTTTCAAGCCTGTCTTCCCGTGCAGGGCGCCGGTGAGTCTAATCAGCCGGTGTATGTCAGTCGTAACTACCGTGTCAACCTTGGCAGACAGAGAATCTACGCAACTATCAACTATTCTTCTCCACGTTTCAAAGCCTACGCCTTTTATGGCGCGGTAAGGTCCGACATCATTCCAACTCTTCAAGATTGTGTCCCTGTTTTGGATGATGATCTGGGTCAGGTTGCTTTTGATTCCCAGCTTCGCGTAGTTTTCACTCTGCCCTTTCAGGACAAGATCGTACATGCGCTTGGCGATTCGTCCACGCCAGCTAGGATCATCTAGACGAGGAGCATTTGGAAAACTCACTTTGCCTGAACTTTTTCTGTAGGAATTGGTGAAGCCCATGTCTAAGCCCAAAGCAAGAACATAATCTGTGATCTCTTTGCGCGCGGCCGCGTCGAGACTTCTTATCGCTTCATCCTCAACGTGAACATGATAGCCTCGATGACCTGAAAAGAAAACGTGCACGTCCCTTTCAGAGAAACCAAAATCCTCCAATAACATGTCCAAGAGCTTAGCCGTCTCTTCACCTGCGGATTTTAGACATTCTTCACATGGCCAAGTTTTGGAGTCAAATCTCTGTCCCCCGCATATTGGGCATTTCTCTGGAACCAGACCTCTGCCACAAAAGCCACAACCAGCGCATATCCAAGTGTCATGAATCTTGCCGCACGTCGATGCTATGTGGTCGGCATCAATGTCAAAGATGAGGTCCGCACCTAGCCAGCCTTTCTTATCCATTTCTAACTCAGGGCTTTCATAATAGGCACATGAGAAATATGCGTCCGAAGGAGCACAATCACGCAGAAAACCCTCCAGCTCATCACCATCACTGAAACGCTTATGTCTTAACATCCGTCCTTCGAATAAGGCAAACCCAAACTCGCGCTTCTCCATAAACGAAGGAGCAAAAATCGAGGAGCGGCGCTCTCCGTAGTACTCTGCAAATTTCTCCTTGACAAAGGTCAAAGAAGATAGAATCACTCCACCCGACCTTCAAAGAAGGATGCTTGAGGAATTTAAAAAGATTTAGTCGCCCCGTTCTCACCCGCAATTCAGTCAAATGTCCGCTTCATTCGAGTTTTCCTGACTCTAAGAAATCGATCGGTGACCTGCCGATTGTCTGGGATCCATTGCGCCAAGCTTTTCACGACCTTCCCGTCAACGTTCTGAGAGCCAGTCTCACGAAAATGCCTCGCGATATTGACTTAAGCCACTGTTTAAGCTGTAGTCGGCTTGACGTTGGATAACACAACAAATTCTTTATATCTGCTTTTATCTATATCACCAACTTCAATTGATCTCCATATTGAAATGAATGGTGATGCATCGATGACCCGCATTCTGGTCACTGGGGGTGGCGGATTCATAGGCAGTCATCTTTCAAGGGAGCTGTTTCGCAAAGGAGATTTCGTAAGAGTTGCTGACGTGAAATTCGACGATTACATCAAAGAAGAAATCTGTAACGAAAAGACACGGCTTGATCTAAGAGTTCTGGAGAATTGTTTAGCAGCCACAAAAGGAATTGACACTGTCTATAATTTCGCTGCCAACATGGGAGGCATCGGCTTCATATCCACAGTGGGCGCGGAGGTAATGCATGATAACGTTCTGATAAATGCCAACATGCTGGAGGCATCAAGGCTAAACAAGGTCAAAAAGTATCTTTTCAGTAGCTCGGCCTGCGTTTATCCCACCTTCCGTCAGACGGATCCGGACGTCAAAGGTCTAAGGGAAGAAGATGCTTATCCAGCCGACCCGGATAATTTTTATGGGTGGGAAAAACTATACTCAGAAAAAATGTGCGAAGCATACCAACGTGACTATAAAATGAACATCAGAATTCTGCGGTATCATAACATCTACGGCCCAAAAGGAACCTACAAAGGAGGAAGAGAAAAATCGATCGCCGCGCTGTGCAGAAAGGTTGCAGAAACGAAAAACCCTGGAACCATAACAATTTGGGGAGACGGCAAACAAACGCGAAGCTACTGCTACATAGACGATGCTGTGAGAGGCACGATCATGCTAATGCAGTCAGGTTTTGACCAACCGATAAACATTGGCTCAGACAAGCTTGTTTCAATCGACGAATTGGCAGACATGATAATAACGATCTCAGGAAAAACATTAGAGAAGAAACACGATGTCTCCGCCCCTCAAGGGGTCAGGGGACGAAACGCTGACATCACGCTTGCTAGAGAAGTTTTAGATTGGCAACCAAAGGTCACTCTTGAAGAAGGCCTTGCTAGAACATACAAATGGATAGAGGTACAGTGCAAAAAAGCAGGCTGAAAACATCAGCATAGACCCTAGATTTCGTGCATGATACCATGCTTTTTCCTTGCGCGGAGTTTCCAAGCCTTCAAAACCCGACTCTCAGAAGTGAAAAAAAAGAAGTTCTCAAGCGCATACAAATAATGCTTGTTGAAATCCAAGAAACCCATATTCATCATTCGTCTTGCAGACGAAAGAACATAAGTGTCCAAGAAAAACGCCACATCACCCATACGTAGCAGTTTTTTGCCCATAAGCCCATCGGCATTAACATCATCAACGAGGAAACCTCCTGTCCTTTCGAAGCAGTCTCTCTTGACAACCAAGAAGTTGGTGCTGGTCGAAAACCTCTTAAGAGGTTTTGGAAGCTTAGCAAAAAAGTATCTCGCAAGGTTATAGATTGCATATTCTGCCTTACCCAGAAGTGGTGCGTCAAATGGATACCCTGGACCAGTCAGCGCAATTAGTCCTGGATGTCTTTCAAATTTAGCAATTATTTCTTTGAAAACGTTCTTGGGGAAAATCACGTCGGCAGACGTAAAAAGCAGAAATCTCCCCTTCGCAATCCTCGCCCCGATGTTTCTAGATATGAATTCACCATGCCCAGGAAGCACGACAACCCTTGCGTTGTGCTGATAAGCGATATCCGAGGTCTGATCCTTACTTCCACCGTCCACTATCACTATTTCGCAATCATTTGATGACTGATCTTTAAGCGATTCAAGCAGCAGACTAACGTGGCTTCCTTCATTCAGCGTGGGGATGATTACAGACACCTGAGGAATACACTTCTCTGACACTTGTTCAACTACGTCGTCCACCGGCTCCTCTGAACACGTGCTAAGGGATTTTTCTATCACAATGTAGACATTGTTTCTCATTTACTTATTATTTACTGCTGTCAGACCCGCTCAAAATTATGATGGTCGTCCTAGTGGAATAGACTTGTCCAGAAAACTCCAGAGAAAATGAAGCCCGCGAACTGTTTCACCTTTCAAATTCGCTCGCTAGTGGAGTGCAGAGTATCGTTCGGATCCATTCTTTTGAGACTGTTAAATGCGAAATGTTCGAGCAAATTCTTCAGTTCGACGAACGTAAATTCATGGACCTGCCCGCATTTCCCCGAAGAATGAAGCGCTTCGCGGCTCATTCGTGGGCTTCTGCCATCTTCCAAATCACTTGTTGTTTGAAATGAGTTTGTTTATTATCATCTGCAGGTTCTTACGAAAGACAGATTCATCATATTCGAAAGAACGTTCTTGCGCTGCATGTGAAACTTCGTTTTCCAGTCTTCGGTTGCCCAGGATGTTGTCTATCTGGCATGCTGCTTCTTCAGGTTTTTCGTATGAAAAACCGTATTTTCCCTGGTTCTGGTCGAGAATGTCGAGCCAAGGTCCCCCAGACCTGTGGACTATAGGCACGCAACCTGCAGCCATGGCTTCGATGATTGATATGCCGAAATGCTCTGACGGCATGACGTGAAGGTACACTTTTGCTTGGGTCAACAACCCCACTAGTTGTGAATGTTCAACGTTGGGCATGAGAATTACACGATCTTCCACACCATATTCCCTTGTCGCTTTTCGTACGCCTGCCATAATCTTGATTGAGTACTCATTTGTGCCGCCGGCGATGATGAATTTTGCTTTTTGCGTATTTCTTGCTATTAGTGGAACTCTATGAAGGTATTTTTTCGGAGTGAACTTTGACAAGGTTACGACGAGGTTTTCTGACTTCACCTTTACTCTTGCATATGTCTTCACGTCAACTGGTGGATGGAGAACCAATGATTTTCTGTTAAGGTATTTCATAACCACCTGTTGTGTGAATTTGGAATTTGTCAGAAGGAGACTGGGATGGATATTATTCACGATTGACGCCAGCAAGCTGTAAACTTGACAATACGCTGCCCACTTGGCAGGGGAAGCGAAAACAGGAGTCTGAGAATACCCGAGTGTAGCTTTTATGGGAAAATGAACGTATGCAACATCTGCGATGGAGTTAAACAAATCCCCGTAGGTGTTTATGACGAGGTCGTATCTTCGTCGAAGTCTGATTAGTCCCTCAAGATAATGGGTGTAGGCCAAAACCAGGTTCGAAGTCCTCGTAAAATCGCCGCAAATCGGAGATTTCGAAATGATTTCAGTATCAGGCTTTACGGAGCCACCGAAAAATCGAATCGTCGATGCCCAATCAGTTTTATCGATGGTATACAATGTGACCTTGTGATCGCTCAGTTTCAAAGCTTCAATGATGGACAGGCAGAGTTTTTCCTCTCCGCCGAAGAAGTTTAGAGACAGATGTGCAATCGCAATGTCCAATTTAGGGCCCGTAGGCATTGAGAGCTGCCTTCCTTCCGTTCAACATGATCGGGCAATAAGTAATTATCTCTTTTCCAGATACCAGAAAAGGTGAACGCCGATGAGACTGTATTGCTATTGGCATGGGATTGTTTATACAAGGGCAAGAGTCAGTTGTTTTCTGTTTCCGCCTCAGTAACCTCACGGTAAGATTTGTTTCACGTCGATATAATCTAGCATTATGTCGGCTTGACCTGAAACTCCTACTGCTCTGACCTCAAAATCCACGAGAGGTTTGTCTGGATTGATGGTAAAGGTCTGGTTCTGCCAAGTATTGCTGCCCACAAAGTCACTGTCTGTGAGAACCTTTTGCATTATTATGTTTTGACCATTGTTTGAGCAGATGTTTAGAATGAATAGCCTTCCAGTTCCATTGACTCTCAGCCTCAAAGTTACGTTGTACGTGCCAGGCGGCAAAAGGCTACGCGGACCATACCAGAACATGGGTGCGTGTCCAAGAGTACCGTTAAAATGGAGGACTAATCTGCTACTGGAATCATTGACAGTTGCCAGTTCTCCACTGTAAATAGCGAGGTTAGTGTAGTCATACGTGACAATATAGGGTGCCAACACCGTAGCATTTCCTTCATAGTTTTTCTTGAAAAGAACCACGCCGTCGGCTGACACAAGAACCCTAAAACCATGATCCTTTTCCATCAACGAAAAGACCACACTGCTGGCAAAAGAGTCTGATTTAGTATCTACAAGAACATAGTCCACCTTTCCAAGAATACCATCCACAAAGATCCTGCTTTCATTAGGGTCTGCGTTCCAAAGAGGATCTATCGTGGGCAGGGCATAAGCATTGAGTCTGCTTGAAACCTGTGGGAAAAGATTGTTGTGTGTGGCGACAGAAGCGTTTGACGGTAGGTACGCAAGGACTTCATGTATAAGCTGATCCCTCGGAGTTGCAAGCTTTGGACCGAATTGCGGATACAGAAAAGCAACAATAGGACTCAAGGGCGACGCAATAATAGACGCAGCCAAGCCGCAAAGAAAAATCGCTATCAAGCATTTTCTTGCAGCTTTGAGATCATGTATCAGACCGTTATTGATAGAATAGACAGCTGCAACAAAAATGAAAGCAATGAGATAGGCTGGGTATTGGTTCAGAATTGAGTAGTAGGGAAGATAGTTTGAGAACAGAGCGTAGAGAAACCAAGGAATCGTGGGCAAAAGATATTTCGTTCCGAAGAACGATCTCAACGCAAGTGGCCCAAATAGAATAAGCAGGTAACCGATCTTCAACAGAAAATCGTAATTGAGCGCGATTATTGCCCTGCCAGGATTCAGCAGTATGTACAAAGGAATCATTATGGGATCATGAACACCGAGAACTGACCAATCTCCTGCTGCTTTGAATAAGGATAGAAATGCAGGATTGATCGGAAAGAAAGCGTTGCGCACCCAGATCGTCATTAGATACCAGAGAACAGCTAGAACAGAAGTGGCGACTGAGACAAGAAAAATGGTGTCCCTGAAATTCTTAGCCTTCAAAGCAGAAAGCAAGCGGTCTCTATACCGCAGAGCCACAAGAGGCCCAATAAACAATACAATCAGAGCTGCATGTTCCTCACACATCAACGCAAGAACAATGAAAAGGAAGTATCCTTTCCAGCTTTGTTTCTCAAGAAAATAGACTGCTGAAAAGAAGAAGACTGGCAGGAAACATTGCGCATGAAAATCAAACCAGTTGATTCCCTGAAGAGGTGGATACAGCAAGTAGACAAACACAAAAACGAGCGAAGCGAATCTGTTCTTCAGAACATGCATCGTGAGTTTATATAGTGGTACGGCGCCCAACGCTAAGGCAAGGGATTGAACAACCAGAAATGTTTGACGAGCAGGGTACAATGCGTAAACGGGCAGCAGAAGAAAGAGAATGGGACTGAAATGTATTCCGAAGAAGCTTCCTGAAGGGTTTACCATCAATTCGCCCGTGTAATAGAAGAATTTTCCGTTATGCAAGGTAGTCCAGAATGCTTGGTTAAAAATGCCCAAATCCCAACCATAGGTATGAAATGTATAATCGTTCATTATCGTGAAATACGAGAAACAAATCGTGTAGGCCGCGATGGCAATCCCAACAAGCAATGTGCCCAGATTAACCTTGAATACCTTAATGGTCAGAATCCTTTCCAAGTTTCCGATATTGATCTTTCGGAAAATTCCTCTCAATTCGGCCATGAGTGATTTTCGCCTTGCACGCAGTGCTCTCTCTGCCGTTGCCTGTTGAAGCCAGTATTTTTGATTTTCGACGGCTGTATCGGGTATTACTAGTATTTTCGATTAAGAGATAAAATGTAAGAAAGAAAATCAGCTATCTCGTTCAGTGCTAACTTTGACTTCCCCTTTTTCCTGTTTACAAACGTTATAGGGACTTCTCTTATCCTGAACCTATGAGTGTGGGCCTGCCTTATAGTTTCTATCTGTATCTCATAAGTCTGACTGTGCAGATCATTTATCATACTCGAAACAAGTTTCGTGGAGTAGCAACGCATTCCACTCGTATAATCGGATATTCTTGCGTCGATCCTGACCTTCGTTATTAGATTCGCTACTTTGCTCACCACTAGTCGAAATACGCTCCAATCGCTGGTGCCGCCTCCCAGACAATATCGGCTTCCGATAACCAAGTCGCAACCTGCGCGTACCGGTTCTATCAGTTTCGGGATTTCCCTGGGATTATGTGAATAGTCCGCGTCCATCGTAACGATACACTTCGGCGGATTTCTCATTGACAGAAAAACCCTGAATCCGTCTGTTATCGCAGTTCCGAGTCCTGCTTTTCTAGGCCTCATAAGAAGCAGAATATTTTCATGCTCCTTCTGGAGCCTCCTCACTATCTCGGCCGTATGATCAGGACTTGAATCATCTATGACCAGTATTGAAACGTCAAGCTTTAGGCGTTCAATTTCCTCAACAAGCTTCTCGATGTTTGCCGCTTCACAATAGGTTGGGAGGATAAGACCAATATCCGAATCAACTTCGAGACTTCCCTCTACCGATGAAAACCTCATTGTAACACTTCCACCTTCGGTGTTAGCGTTCACTTAATACAACTCGATATATAAAAGCTACTGAAATGTAGATTTCCCTTGCGAGCTCGAACTGGATGTCTTTAGCTTCTTTCTGTAATATGCCAATGGGTGCTGTATTCTCCCGCAAAGCTCATCTGGATCCTGACAGACTCCATGCGTTTTCAACGTATCACATTTTGGCGGGATATAACGGGTTCTTGAGCCTTTCTCTCCCGCAATATGTTCAACCTGATACCTTGTCATCCTCTCGTTGAAGTCAGAAAAGCTTCTGAAAAGCTCAATCACCTTCTCTGAGGACATCCCCACATTTACCAGAAACGACGTAAGCGTAAATCGCCCCACATGGGACAAATGGCGACCCGAAGTGAACGTTTGGTAAAGAGCTTCTACACACGGTGGAAAAGCCGCCTGCACTGCGGCTTCGGGGAAACTTTCCATCTCTGCTTTCCCTATTTTTTCAACTGCCAGCTTCCTTATTTTCTCCGCCGCATCCTTCATTACTGCCGGAAATGTGGGCAGGTCTTCCACTTCCAGCCGTTTCTCTATGTGCTTGCGAACCTCTTCGCTCAACAACCTCGTGGCTTCGTTTCTTGTCAGGTAAACTTTGCCCCCGGCTAGGACTCGATTGACGAGCTTCCATTTCCCATCCCTCAAATGCGTCGTATTCTTTACGTAATTCATGAAGTCCAGAGAGAATTCACATGCGACTTGGGCGCGATCATTTTCCGCCAAGTGCCATCCGAAATTCTGTGCTATCGCCGTGATCTTCTCCTTAGGCTCAAACCTCATCTCCTCGTTTGCCTGTTTTGCCTCGGCCAACGCGTACCGTTTCCTGATGAAGCGATCTTCCGTCGCAAGCACCAGCAAGATTGCAGCTGGAAACGATAGAATTTCGATTTCAGCATTTCGCAATCTTCTGCCAATTAACGCGTATAAGATTGCCTCTTTAACCCTGTCTTCGGCACGCTTGAAAACGCTCGAGAAAGCCGGGCTTGCTAGATCTTCAACCTTCAAATCCAGCTTCTTCACATAGTCCGTGGTTTCTTTGAGAAATGGATACTTTGCCAAATCGTTCTTCGTGAACCTGGCAACTGCGTGTTGCATTTTGTCTTTCTCATTATTCCGTTTCAATTCTCGGCGCTAGATAGAACGTCAGCTTTCCACCCTTTATCTGCTGAAAGTCAAGCTTTATCGGCATGTCTGAAGAAAACTCCATCGTTGCAATGTCAGATGTTGCAGACGCTGCCTTAATGATCTCTGTGAGATAGCTCAGGCTGAACGTTGCCTTCGAAGGCTCTTTCGCCTCCAATTCCAGCAGGGTGTCGCTTCCCTTCTGAATCGTAATCGTCGCACCCATGAGGTCGCCAGCCGCGTTGAAAACCAGTTTC
>JBGPBS010000052.1:0-10021 GCA_041481365.1 Bathyarchaeia archaeon | reverse complement strand
CTATCGATGATAGCTGCGACTATTCTCAGGAGCCAATGATTTGCCATATCAACTTGAGGCCCAGGACTTCCATATCCAGTCGCCATTCTCGCATCTCGAACATATATTTCAAGCCGATCAGTTATTATCATTTTCTATTGACACGATCAGCAAACACCATGATTGTGGGAAACCACCCGACCTGAGAATCACAATGCTAGACGGAAACTTACTCGCAAGTCCTAAAATTTATAAGATATATCGCAGCTAAGAGTCTCAACGTTCAAAGTGATTGAAATGTCTAAAGAGAGAGAGAAGAAAGCGATGACGAAGGATCGGCTTATCGGCATGCAAGTGATCGACAGCGATGGTAATGACGCTGGAACCGTGCAGGATATTGCATTCACTGTGGGAAAGATGGGCATGACTCTGATCGTGGAAACGAAGAAGGGTGAAAGCAGAGAGATTGCTTGGGAGGAAATTCAGGCTGCAGGAGACTACGTTCTGCTAAAGCCTCAAGCGGCTCAACCACAGACTTTCGGACCGCAACCAACTATTCAGCAGCCCCAGCAGTCACAGACACCAGTCTGTCCCACGTGTGGAGGACCGCTTACATACGTTCCACAGTACCAAAGATGGTACTGCTACAAAGACAAAAAATACGTCTAGGATAACACGATCCGCAACAACTCTCTACACTTTTTACCTTGAGACTTTTCCAATCCTGCTACGGATGTTTCCTGCAGTTAGGGCAATACCACCTATTATACTGCTACACATAAGTCAAAGGTTGCCCCACGCTAGGGAGATCTGAACCGCCGAAGGTGGCGGAGGAGGAGATGCTCGGGAGATGCAAGACAGGTCAAGCATCTTTGACAGCGAAAATGGTCTGTCCAAAGAATCCGACAAAGCAGTCGCCCCTGATGAGTATAATATGGATGGAAATAACACGCTGTTGATCTAGCTTGGGAAAATGCTTTCGGCTGCGGCTTCATTCAAAACAGCGGAAACTGCTACTGTGAAGAGTGTAATGATTTTGTAGGCGATTGCAGAAAAGCTGGCAGGAATATGTTTCTTCTAATGATCAGCGCAACCTTCTTAAGCACTCGGAATGTTCTTTCATGACATTCTGCGATTTGCGTGTTGAGGACTAGTCTTTGACATCAATTCTTGCGATTTGCCAGAGCCGAAAGACCTTATGCAAAAAAGGATTGCTGACGGTTCATTCGAAAAACCCCTACGGAGGCATACTAGGTTTTTGACCTTGGAATTAAGTGAACCTCTTGATGGCTAACTCCGTGAACAAATGTTAAATAGTTAAGAACACGAAAGGATTGCTCAATGATCAATGAGGAACTTGATATGAGCTTGGAAAGAGAAGGATATCTTCACGACTACATTGCTGCTGGGCTTGTCGGAGTCGCTGTTGGACTATCACTGTTCGGTGCAGTGGTCTTCTATATGATTCAATTTGCTGCCTTTTCTCAGTGGGGCAATGTGATTGCCTTAGGGATTGTCTCTGGACTTTTCGGATATACGTCAGGAGGTTTTGTCTCAGGTTATCTCAACTTCAGGCTGCACAAGACAGAAGGGACACCAATGGAAGGTCTCGGAATAGGCTTTGTAACTTTCGTGGTACACTTAATCGTGACCTTGTTTTCCTTCGTTGCCCTGGCTGCGGTTTCAGGTGGAGCTGCAGGTACCATAATGACAGTCTGGGGAATATCTCTGGGGTTTGCGTTGATCTTCTATCTGCTGGGCGGGTACATATCTGGAATGCTTGAGCACCGGACAATCTCAATGCCTGTCTTCCTACTGTTTAAAGGTAGGTCAATACCGCCACCTCCTCCGACCCCAGGAGCGCAGACTTGTCCAACGTGTGGCGGTCCACTGAGGTACATCGAGCAATATCAGCGATGGTACTGCAACAAAGAAAAGAAGTACGTTTAAAGAAAAACAGCTTTCCCCTATTTTTTCTCAATTGCAGAAACCACTTCAATCATCAAGTGGAAACTTGGATCAGACGCGGGTGGCGCCCAGAAATTGATAAATAGAAGAGATCAGAGTATGCGCACTACTATTAATGATGCTAGTCGGGGGGGAAGGTGTATCAAGAATGAGTAAACTGCCATTTTGCTTCAGCGTTTTGATAATCCTCCTGCTTGTCTTAGGATCGATGGTTGCAAAGCCATATTCCCAGTCTTCTGATGCAAAGATCGCCTATATACGTGACATAATAGATCCGACCCCGGATGGAGTGAAGTGGTCAGAAGAGGGGGGCATAGAAGTCGCGCCCATATGGATATCTAACGGATATTGGAATGGGCTTTCAGTCCAGCAGAGTCTAGTAAGCTCAAATGATATCTTCGTTTCATGGTACGAGTCCTTTAACTGGTCACTAGTACGTTCTTACTACGGGTTTTCCTTCGCTTCTTTCGGTGACTTCGCTAACTATTTGATTGCGAACCCGACATGGTGGATCAACCACACCTGGAAGATAGATCCCGACTGGTCCGGAATATCGTCCAACATGTCAAAGGTCATGCTTGCCTTCAATGAAACTACCTCAGAGGTGGGACTGTCCATGTGGTTCCACATAACCCGCATACCTGAATATTTCGTAAGTCACGGTGGATTGCAGAGTTGGCTGGTTGGGTTTGACTTGACACCGGTCTCTACGGGAGACTTGGAAGCATGGGAATTCCACGAAGATTGGAACATGAACGGAACGCATTACACCTTGTACTTCAAAGCTCCAGCTCACGTGCTTGCTCAGCATGGCGGCAATTTCACTTTCAACATCGGCGTTTCAGAACTATATCAAGATATGACCGTCAACAATTCGCAGGTCATCGACATAAACATGCCCGCAAACACTGAAATCATAGAATCGTCGCCGTCAAACTTAGCCCTCCAAGAAGGCAACACCGCCACGTTTGTCAAAGCACCAGAAGACAGATACCCCATAGCATTCACCGTCACAAGCGGACCACCTGCAAAGTCCCTCACCCAAGTCATAACGGACAGCGCCAGCGCCTGGTTTCTGACGCCTGGAGGATGGGCGGCAATCGCCTCGCTCTTGGTAATCACCTTCACCGCACTTCGAGGAAGAAGAATATGGAACAGAAACAGACTGTACCATAGGCTCTACAAGAGCATGGTAACACTGTACGACATGCACCCCAACGATTACCCCAGGTTTCACCAAGAAATGGACAGCGTCTCAAGAAGCATCATTAAGACCCTCGTTGAAGACAGGATAACGGACGAACAATTCGAAAAACTTCTCCACCGATGCGACGACCTACTCGAAAGGTCACACAACGAGTTCAACCAGGGACTCGGCGGAACAAACCATAACACACCAACCCAACCCCCGCCGCCGCCTAGAAATCCATTCTGATGACCGAAAAAACCGACGGGGGGAGGTCATCTTTTGGCGCTTTTCACCGTTAATAGGTGATGGTAGCAGGTCAGATTCTTGGAGCTGCACGTTGAGCTTGAGCCTCACGGGGTTAGTCTGAACCTGTCCCTGGGGTAGAAGGTCACTTCTCTTATGTTCTTCTTTCCCGTCAGCAACATCGTCAGTCTTTCCAAGCCGATGGCCCATCCCGCGTGCGGGGGCATCCCATAATCAAAGGCTTCCAGATGCCACTTGAAAGACTCAGGGTTCAAACCTTTTTCTTCCAATCGTCTCATCAGAAGCTCCTTAGACGAAATCCTTGTCCCACCGGACACTAGCTCAAGCCAACGCCACATTAAGTCGAAACCCTCTGACACCTTTGGATTGCTTTCCTGAGGCTTCACGTAGAATGACCTGCACTGCGCCGGCCAATCCGTGATGAAATAAAAGTGCGGATGAATCTTGCCCAACGTTCGAAGAGCCTCTGTCGGTATGTCCTCGCCCCATGGAATATCCAACCCTTCACTTTTCAAGTCTCGAAGAATCTCGTCGTACGACAAACGCTTGAAAGGTAGGCTCGGCACGTCTACCCGATGTTTTAGCTTAGTCAAGTCCCTTGGGCATTTCTCAACAACGGTCTTACAGACGTGCTGAACGAGTTGCTCAAGCAGCTGCATGACATCTTTGGCTTCAGCGAAGGCTTGCTCGATGTCTATCGACACAAATTCGCTTAGATGACGACGAGTATGCGACTCTTCAGCTCTGAAGAAAGGCCCAACCTCAAAAACCCGTTCCAGACTCATGACAAGCTGTTCTTTATATAACTGTGGACTCTGAGCAAGATATGCCTTACGTCCAAAATAATCAACCGAGAACAGTGCTGCTCCGCCTTCAGTTGCTGAAGCGATGATGCGTGGAGTGTGCACTTCGAGAAAACCTCTTTCGAAAAGAAATGCCCTTATTGCTTCTACTGCAACGTGCTGGATCTTGAAAGTTGCAATGTTGCCTTCTTGACACAAATCCAAGGCTCGTGCGTCCAGGCGAACCTCCAAGCTGGCAGGGGTCTTTCCTGTTATGTCAATGGGCAATTGTGTCGCAGCTGTGCCAAAGATCCTGAGTTCCTTCGGTATCACTTCGACCCCTCTGGGAGTCATATCAGTCTTCTTTACCGTGCCTTTCACGCCTATGCTGTACCGTTTCTGCAAGCTTTCGGACTTCGACAACACTTCGTTGCTCGCTTTTTTTCTTAGAACCGTAAGCTGAATAGTGCCTTCGCGGTCCTGGAAGACTATGAAGCGGAGAGCACCCAGATCACGAACCTCTTGAACCCAACCGAAAAGAGTGACTTCTTCGCCGTCCATCTCTGGTCTGACGTCCTTCGAATAATGCGTCCTGTGCCAACCATCAACTAGATCCACTTTCATTTTAGCCCACCGTTTGACTAATCAGCGAATTCGACGCGAAGGGTCATATTGCGAATCTTTTGGGCAATTTCCTTTAAAGCCTTTACATCAAAAGGTGGCTGAGCCCCTCGCCTCTTCCTCAGAATGGCCCGCGTCTCAGTGCTTCCATCAGGCAACCATATGGTGTTGATCGTCATGATACACAGAGGAGCGAACAGATCCTCAAGGAACTTCCTTTCGTTAACCCCATCTTCAAGGATTCGAATGTTCTTCCCAGTCTCTTCATTCAAAGCCTTGATGATTCTGCCACCGTACCCCAGAAGCCTATGAACATCACCGGATCCGACGATTACTGCCAGAGTCTTGCCTGCCTCAACAGCCCTATGGAAGTAGACATTCTGAAGAGGTGGATACTTCTCCTCCAAAGACAACAACAAACGCGCAATCTTCAGATCTAATTCGCTTATTTCTCCAGACTCCAGCCTAGCCGAACACTTTTGGCATAGTATGCCACTCTTCAAACAGAAGCTGCAAAGGACCGTCTTCACCTTGAGAATGGCCCTCCGATACAAATAAAGGAGGGATAGCGGAGCTCCGTGGATTCATGCGAGCAGACTCTACTCTAGCCTTCTAATGTTATCTCCACTGTACTGACGTTTGAAGGCGACCCACCCTCTTCTCTGGGCGTCATCTGTTGTGTTCCAATGTCAACTTTCTTGACTTTCACATTGGGCAAGAATCGGCGTCTGACAACTTCAACGACATCAACAGCGCGACTTATCGATCTTCCTCGTGCTTTGACGCTAATTTCCTTTGCTCCGCCGTGAAAGAGGGTTATGCACGCCAGCACATAGTTCATTACTGGCTTGTTTCCGATCAACACTGCATTGCTTTCCGACATCTAGTACCGCCTCACTCCTGTTCTTCGTATTTTATATTGGCCCCATACAAATTTTTTTCGGACAAATAAATACATTGTGGTGTCCCCAGACGTTGGCCAAACCTCAGAGAAAAATCATCCAGCGAAATGCTTACCTTGCACTTGCCGAACTCTTAAATAATCTACACTATTGTACAAACGATTCTTGGCAAAACATGCAGTTGAGAGGGGAACATGCTGGAAACTCTGACTAGACGTTCTGGACAATTGTTAAAATTGCTCCATGAAAAAGGCAAACCCACGAGCATGTATACCTTGCACATGAAACAAGACGTGTTGGCAAAGGAATTGGGCGTAAGCAGGCAAGCACTAAACGTCCACCTAAGGAAGCTTAGGAACATGGGCTACATACGCACCGGAAGAGGCTTCATCGATGTGACAGAAATGGGCTTGAGCATACTAGGATTTTCTGCATCTCCAGCATTCATACTCATGAAAATATCACCTGTCAAGAGAATCCAAGTCTACCGGAGAATCAAAGAACTTGCCGTGCAAAGGGTTTTCAGGATAGCAGGTGACGTCGACGGTCTTTTAATCGTCGAAAGAGAAAAACTCGACGAGATCTTGAAAAAGTTATATTCCATCGATGGAATACAGGACACAAGATCATATGTGACAATAGAAACTGTGAAGTGAGGAGCAAGAAGCAATGAAGCTCTTCGAGCATGAGGCAAAGATCATACTTGCAGAATATGGAATCCCCACGCCTAAAGGCGGCCTAGCAACAAGCCAAAGCGAAGCTCTTATGGTCGCGACAAGATTGAAGCCACCACTCGTCGTGAAAGCCCAAGTGCTTGTTGCAGGAAGAGGAAAGGCAGGCGGGATACTTTTCGCAGATTCCGTAGATGAAACTGAAAAAGCCGCGGGAAAACTGCTGAGTATGCAAATAAAGGGCACACCCGTCAAAAGCCTGTGGATTGAAGAAAAAATTAAGGTCAAGAAAGAACTCTACTTCGGCATCACAACCGACAGGTTCACTCAACGTTATGTAGCCATCGCCTCTGAAGTTGGAGGAATGGAGATAGAAGAAGTAGCCTCAAAAACCCCGGAGAAAGTCATAAAGACCCCAATAGATTCTCAGCTCGGTCTAGCACAGTTTCAAACCAGAGAAATAGCAAGGAAAATAGGGTATTCCGGCATGCATCTCTTGGACCTTGGAACGATTTTGGAGAAGCTTTACCGAGTTGGAGTGGATTATGACGCCGAACTAATCGAAATGAACCCTCTCGTCGAATCTGTTGACGGAAAATTCATGGCAGCCGACGCCCGCATAATAATAGACGATAATGCATTATTCCGCCATCAAGAGTACAAGAAACGTCTCTTGGAAGGCGAAAGCGAGCTCAGCCCGCAAGAACTCGAAGCCATAAAAGAAGACTTGGCCTATGTTAAGCTTGACGGAAACATAGGCGTCATAGGGAACGGAGCAGGCCTCGTAATGGCAACCTTAGACACAATACAATACTATGGAGGGAAACCGGCAAACTTTCTAGATGTGGGCGGCGGAGCCCCCTCAGAAAAAATAGCCCTTGCCCTAAGACTGGTGCTCTCAGACTCGAACGTCAAAGCACTTTTCATAAACATTCTAGGCGGCATCACCCGCTGCGACGAAGTGGCCAAAGGCATCATAGCAGCAAAACAGAAAGTCGGCGTCACCAAACCCATGGTAATCCGCTTAGTCGGCACAAACGAGGAAGAAGGAAAATGCATCCTGGCAAAAGCCGGCATCACCGTATTGGACAGTATGGAAGAGGCAGCACAGCAAGCGGTTGAAATCTCCAACCAAGGAGGCAAATAATCGTGGGAATAATAATCGACAAAAACACAAGGGTCATAGTGCAGAACATAACAGGAACGCAAGGTAGCTTTCACTCGAAGCTCATGGTGGAATACGGAACAAGAATAGTCGCTGGAACGGCCCCTGGAAAAGGCGGCCTCCAAGTCAGCAACATTCCCGTTTTCGACACTGTCGAGGAGACCCTACAGAAGTATTCTGCAAACGCCTCGATCGTCTTCGTGCCCGCTCCATTCGCCGCAGACGCGACGCTTGAAGCCTTGGAAAACGGAATAAAAACGGTGGTGGTGATAACCGAGCACATTCCCATAAGGGACGCAGTTACCGTGATGGCATACGCGCGAAGAGTGGGCGCAACGATAATCGGACCGAACACGCCTGGCATAATAACACCAGGCGCATGCAAAATCGGCATTATGCCTTCACACATCTTCAAACTGGGAGACATCGGCATGGCTTCAAGAAGTGGAACCCTAACGTACGAAATAGCAGCCAGCCTAACCAGAAACGGACTAGGCCAATCAACATGCTTTGGACTCGGAGGCGACCCTATAACAGGATTGAACTTTATAGACGCTTTGAGGATGTTCGAAAATGACCCGCAAACAAAGGCGGTTGCCCTAATAGGTGAGATCGGCGGCAACCTTGAAGAACTGGCGGCACAATATATCGCAACGGAAAAGTATCCAAAACCAGTTGTAGCCTTCATAGCAGGGCGCTCTGCTCCACCTGGAAAACGGATGGGTCATGCTGGAGCGATAATTATGGGCAAAGCAGGTACTGCTGAGAGCAAGATTGAGGCTTTCAAAAAAGCGGGGGTACAGGTGGCTGAAAAGCCAAGTGATGTCGCAGCGCTGATGGCACGAACTGCTCACGGTTCAAGTGCAAACTAAAAGGATCACATCTACAAGGGCAAAAAGTATATTTGCTGCTCGACCATCTGAGTTGTAGCTGCGTCAGTTAGAGGTAGAGCAAATGCCGATCATGGATCCCTTCAAGAAAGCTTTGGCTCAGAAGCACAGGCTTTACATGAAGATCTGCCGCCATTGCGGAGCACGAAATGCCTCAACTGCAGTGAAATGCAGAAAGTGCCGAAGCAAGAACTTGCGATGGAAGAAAAGAGAAATCGTAAAGTGATTTTGTCTAGGCACCTTTCAAAGCGTTTTGATCAGGGTTTCAACGTTGAAAACCGTGTTAGCACACCCATTCTTTATCAAAGGAATGGCTTGACCTGATACGTCGAGTTTATCGAGAATTTCTCCTGACAGCCTTGTTTCTTCGCCGCAGGCAACTCCGACGGCACCTTCGTAGCGTCTTGTTCGCAGTATCTTGGGGATGCAGGAGCCACCTGGCAAAACGTAGACGTCGTAGCCTTTTCTCTCTGCGATAGAGACTGCTTGGTTGACTAGACATTCTTTTGAGCAATGAGCGCAAACGTAAGATGGAACGTTAGGATCGAAGGTTGCTTTGCACTGACAGTCCATGTACTTTCTTGAGCAGTGCGGCAGAAAGAGTGCTCGTCTTCTGGTCTTAATGAACTTCTCTCTTTCCATCAGGTTCCTTGCTTGAATGTCTATGAGATCTTGAAGAAGCAGCACAGCATCAGACAAGTTGAGGCCCGTTGCCTCTTGAATCTTAAATTTCCGTATGATCTCCTGAGTGGTCTTGCCGATTCTCTTGTGCACGCCCTTCTGATAACTTGCCTTCGTGATCTCGACAAAAAAGAAACGCGGTATTCTTGAAAGGTCGAACGTAAACTTGTAAGGCATAGCTCACATATAGCAAGACAAACCTTTAAAATTAGCTCCTGTTCATATAGAAGGTCTCCAATCAAACTGTTGGATCAATGGAGGAATCGAGTTGGGCTTGCTGGAGAGATTTAGGAAGAAGGAGGAGAAAACGGTTGTCCATACGTCTCGAGCAATGAGCGACCTTGAACAGTTTTGCGGTGATGACAAACAGACGTACGAAGCCCTGCAACACACGATGTTCCTTGACCCCAGGAAAATTGGCACTCCCATGAAAGATGCTGCTGAAAATGCCAAGAGATTTGCCAAAGAGAGGAATCTGGCCAGGGCCAGAATCTGGTATGACATCGCAGGCGGCATGGCTATCTATGAGGGAGAGGTAAAGAAGGTCATCGAGTTCTTCAGCGAATCCCAGAAGATTTCAGGCTTGAAATATCCGATACTGGTTGATGCGGAAAAAGCCGTTGCAAAGGCTCAGGAGTACTACAAAAAACACCTGAAAAGTTAGTTTGAAGAATTTCCCGAAGGAAGCGACTGAGCCAGCATGTTGCCTTTCTAATTCTCAGGCTCTTCTGAGTAGCCCAATAATTCCCTGAGGGATTTGACTTCTTCCCGCAACATGCCTACTTCACTCTCGAGGGCCGTAGCTCTTGACTCTGCAATTTTCCGCAGCTTGTCGATTTCGACCATCAGGTTTCCTCGTTCGGTCTCCAGAGTCTTAAGTCTTTCACGAAGAACCTTCAATGTCTGCAT
>JBGPBS010000051.1:0-10232 GCA_041481365.1 Bathyarchaeia archaeon | reverse complement strand
TGTTAACCCTAAATGTTGAGGCTTGAGCCGAATTGCAGCCTCTACGGCTACCTCCCCCTTCATTATGTCTTCTCCTCTTTTTGAGACGTTTTCCCCCGGTGCTATTGGCGTCCAGACTTCGATCTTGCCGTTAACCCGCTTGGTATTCTCAAGCATTACCACGGCGTTTGCGCCCTCTGGAAGCGAATTCCCAGTCCATAATCGTCTCGCGTATTTGCTGGCTACAGTGTGATTTTCGGTCAATGTTAGAATTTTAGGTCTAAACTGGGAGGCACCAAACGTGTTTTGAGCCTTGACTGCAAAGCCGTCTACTGCGGACCTGTCAACCCGGGGCAGATCCTCTTTTGCCATGATTTGCTCTGCCAAGACGCGGTTTAAAGCCTGGTCCAAAAGGATAGAGATGGTTCTCGGTTTCTTGATTTCCACAGCGTCAAAGAACTTCTTCTGAGCTTCATCGATTGACGAGAGTTCTTGGAACCCTCTGAGTTTGGCCAAAGCCTATACCCATTAGACAGCACTTTGAGAGTGAATAAAAAATGTATCGCATTAGATCAGGCCTTGAAGAATGTCCCTCATTCTCTTTGCGTCGACATCCAGCAGGGGACTTTCGCTGATTATGACTGGCTTCAGCTTGAACTCTGCGATGACCCTTGCAAGCAGGGCAAAATTCGGTCCATATCTTTCCTCTTCAAGAGCATGATGGCGTCTTTCGCCCTTGTCAGTGAATTCGATCTTGCTGAAGTGGCAGTGCATGTTCTTTGCAGCCTCAGCGCCAAGCCTATCTTCAATCTTCTCTATTACGTTGCGGAAGTCTTCTGAAGTCCTGAATCGCCCCGCATCTCTTGCGTGCAGGTGTGACCAATCGATAACAAGCTGGGTCTGCTCCACTTCTTCGCAAATCCGCAGGGTCTCGTCCAAGCTGCCGAGCTGAGAAGGCTTGCCCATGGTTTCAGGTCCGATCTTGACGCTTGTGATACCCAGGCTTTTCAAGGATTCGACCACATCCTTCAAAGCTTCCAAGCAGTTTCTGAGGGCAAGCTCTCGTGGTCTGTTGCCGTAGAATCCCGGATGAAAAACGACCACGTGTGCGTTCATCCAATCTGCCGCAGTTGCACATGCGATGAGGCGTTTCTTGCTTGCTTCGACGATTTTCCTTTCGCCATTAAGATTTACGAAGTAGGACCCGTGAAGGCTAAGCCAAACATCGTTCTCCCTGGCTTTTAGGCCGAGATTTTGAGCTTCTTCTTTCTTCATCTGGGGTTTCGTGCCCCAATAGATTGCCTCGTATTCAAAAGCATCGAGCCCCTCTTGCCTCAGGAGCAACGGAACATCCTCTAAGCGTGCTTTCAGCAGTCTGAATGTTAGTGGCACCCCAGCTGGACCGAATCTGGGGCGGTCAGCCATCCGTGAGGCTCCCTGATCTGTCACTTTCTTGTCTGTCGGAGGCCTTTTCGTCCATATCTTCCATAGAACAAGGTTATGAATGCTGAAATCCATGCTGCCCCATTCTGAAAGGCCAGATATTTTCCAGGATCATCCAAGGTGGCCAATGGGCTGATTGGGACTCCAAGGGCGAGAACGAAGTTCCTGAATCCGGGTGCCGCCGCCAAAAGAGCGTTGTTTATTGGCGAGAAAAAGGCGCCGATGGGCGCTACAGCAGCTCCTACGCCCTTTACAAAATTAAGCAATGAGGGGTCATTCTCGTATGCGTTCGCTATTGCCTGATAGATTAACCTTGGATACGTGAACAAAGAAATCAAGCATAGCAAGGCCGAAAAAGCTACGAATACGATTAAGGCGCTCCTGGCGTTTGTTCTTCGGAAGCGAGTTTCTCTTCCAAGACTCGTGATCTTTTTCTTTCTTAAGAATGTGAATTTTATTTTCTGCGTGAGTGTCTGTCCTTTTGCGCGTTTGCCAGCGACGCCAAGCTTTCCTCTTTGCGCTTCACCGGGCTTTAAGAACACTTGTTTTTTCAGGTAAGTCCAACTTGCCAGAAGTGTCACTATAACCGATATTGGAACGAGATGGAATAGCGGGCTTATCGCAAGCGTCACGTTGGAGGCAGTTCCTGGAAAAGTGAAACTCCATTGCAATGGTGACTGGTCTTTGACACCTATGCTCATTGCGTAAAGAACAATAAGGTACTCAGCCAACACGGCGATCATTAGAAATAGGACTAGCGTTCCAGATTCTTTCAGTGATGTCCGTCGGATTGACATGCGTTTTGGAGGATTTTGAGTGGGCGTCGAAGTCATCGGCATTAACTCCCATGTTCTTGCGTCACGCTTGGATTATAGATGTTCCCATTAAAAAACATGACTATGAATGACGCTCAGCGATCTTGCCTGCTGAAGGCTCTGCTGCCTTTCGACTCACAGAACGAGCCTCGCCTTCGAGATGCGCATCTATAATGTGGCGGGGATATTCTAAGGCGCGTATTCCTATTTTTTCCTCGCAGACTTTGTTGATCAATTTGTAAGAGCGGAAATTTAGGTTCACATTTGGGCATTTGGCCATGCTGCATTGAGTGACTATGAGTCGCCGGAACATGGAAGCGCCTTGCCACTGGTGAAGTCGGGGACGCTTTGATTGCGGGTTCGTTCATAATCGCTTTCTACAAAAAGAGGCGCCGAGCGAAATCCTAAAATTCTTCTGGAAATGCTTAAAGGGAATTGTAGCGATAATTTTAACAGCTTTGAAAGCAATAAATGTCAAGACTGATAAGTGAACGTGTCTGATTTACTAAGAAAGATTGATTTGGGAAGACAATGTCGAAAAACAATAAGGCAGAACGCCTTGAGCTCTACAAGGAGCATGATACGCAAGTTTTGATAAACAAGTTTCTGAGCAATGAGATTAAGGAAATCCAACCCGTGTTCAGCCCTGACCTGGGTTACAATTACCCGATAGTTGAAGCCATGGTGGGAGACGCGCCTAGTGCAGAGACTTTTCTGAACAAGCTTTACCAAGCCGGAATACTGGAAAGGAGAATTTACGATAAAGTCACATATTGCCCAAAATGTGGCTCCGCGAATATTTCCGTTCGTTACTGTTGTCCGCACTGCAAGTCGTTTGATATTCAAAAAAGTTCGCTGATAGAACATGTGAAATGCGGATACATGGACGTTGAGAACAATTTTCTCAAAGATGGCAAGCTTGTCTGTCCAAAATGCCGTGAAGACTTGAGAAGGCCTGACGTTGATTACAGGAGGGCCGGCGTGTGGTGTATGTGTAACGAATGCAGCAAAAGCTTTGACATTCCGGCAGCTTCGCACTTTTGCAGGGACTGCCTTGGAGATTTCACGTTTGAAGAAATCGTGATCAAGAACATCTACTCCTACAGCTTAAGAGAAGAGGCAAAGGGAGAAGCGACAATAGGTTGGGTCTTGATTGCTCCGATAAAAGAACTCCTCGCGAAGGAGGGGTTCAAGGTCGAAAGCCCCGCTTTTCTGAAGGGAAAATCTGGCGCGAACCACTTTTTCGATTTTGTGGCCCGCAAAGGAGCAGATGTCGAGAAAGTAATGGTCATTGACCTGGCGATCTCAAGAGAAGGAACAATATCCGAACAGCCGGTAATCGGCTTATTCGCAAAGATCTTCGACGTCTCGCCGGACAATGCCTATCTCATCGCGATGCCACGGATAAGTGAAAACGGGAAAAAGATGGCTCAACTGTACAAGATCAATGTTGTTGAAGCAAAGACTGAAAAGGAAGCGACAAAAACGCTAAGAGAAAAACTCTGGAAAAATCCAGTGACATGAAACGCCTTCAAGCTCATTATTTCAAAAGAATACTCTCGTTCCATTGAGACAACGTGTGCCTTGGCGCAAATCCAAAAATCAGTAAGGCTGGAAAGAAGATGACAGAACAATTTAACATTCATTCAGCCGAGGCTAGAACCAGAAAGCAACTAGAGCCTTGAGAAGAGACTTCCTCAGGAAGAGACAGTATAGGCGTCGGTAACAGAGAACTGCTAGGAGAAATTGAACACCGAAATGGTTCCTCTTTCAGTTACGACCTTGACGACGGATGCATTATCGATCAAATTTGCATCGCTGCACGTGTAGTTAATCGAAACTCCTGCGTCGATGAACAAACTAATATCATATCGTTGATGAATTGTCAGGCTATCTACCCATAAGGAAACCAGATGGGCGGTCACAGATCCTTTGTTCTCCAAAGTAATTGACCACGAAGAACTGTTCATTCTAGCTATGCCACCAATTTCCACGTTTTCTTGCATTCTCTCCCAGTCAAACTGATTCATCTGGTAACCCCAAAGTACGACGTTGGAGACTATGATCACCACTATAACGAGGCTCAACATTACCACTATCACGTTGCTTATTCCACGCTTGTCTCGCCTAAGACGCTTCGTAGTACGCTGCAACATGCGTCCCCCTTGTGGTCAGAACATCAATGTAGAATAGGCCGTTAAGAGCCCAGCTTTGAGAAATGTTGAGCCAACGATGTTCACCAATTTCCAGCCTGAAGGGCTTGGCGAAATATTCAGAAGTATGGTTAACGTAGACTGCAGAAATGTAGACGGCAACTTTCCCAACGTTGCGAACATAGATATCAATGCTGCTAGTGAAGTTGTTGAACCATACGTCTTCCAGGATCACGCGTTCACTCATGCTTTCTCGCAAATTAGTTGTAATGACATACGTTGCCGAAGTGGCAATAGCCATCGCGGCAACGGCGATAACTGTGAGTAAGAGACTGCTCAGGACGGGAGTTATGGCACGTTTGTCCTTGAAGATCCCTGGTAGTCGCCGCATTTTCTCACTCCTACACGAAAAGCTTCAGGGCTACGTAGCCGCAGATCATTAGGATTAGGCAGTGTTTGAGTCCGGCGTTGATTGTGCCCTCCCCCATTTTCCCCGCTATGAGTCCTCCGAAGAAGCCTTGGATCACGGTCATGTGGAAAAACATACGTCTTATGTCTTCGGCCGCCATCAACGCTGTTCCAAGCGTCGGTAGCTGTTCTATACTGACGAAGAATGACTTGAAAAGCAGCACGATCGTGAAGAGGAAAACAAAGAAGGCCACGTAGATTATCGCGATGTACGGTCGTGTCTGGGTTCGACGTTCCTTGTCAAGTAGCAGTGTCGTCTGGATGAATTTTCCCATAGGGTCAAAGACCTTTTCGACGTGTCCCCCTGAACGGCTTGCCTCGATTATCATGGGCACCGTTCTCTGGATCAGAACCGTGTTAACCCGCTTTCGGAAGGCTAGGAGTGCTTCTTCAAAGCTCAGCCCCCAGGACATTTGCACGGTCATTTTTCTCAATTCTGCAGTGAGCGGTCCATAGTCTCTTTTTGCAGCCTCTTCCAAGGCTTGGGGGAGCGTCATGCCTGTCTCTTGAGCTTGGACCATGCTTCTGAAGAGATCTGGCAGATGCTCGTCCACGGCTTTTCTCCATTTATAATCAACGAAGGTCAAAACTGCTGGGGGAGAAATGGCTGCGATTATCGCAAAGAACACTGATTCGTCGAATGTAGTGGTTCCCCAGAACATGATTACGCCGAGCACAATTATAGTTGCGGCTAGAGCAGCTGAGGTGATCCACGTGATTCTTTTGATTTTCTTCTCTATCTTCGGCATTCTCATCACCATTTTGGTGACGTCGCATCAAGTATTATCAGGAATACTACCGCACCTAACGGTATTCCCACGTATGTAAGTAAGTTCAGGAGCAGGTCTGGGCTGAATATTCCAAGGGTGCCGCCGCCAAGCATAGCCATAACTGTGAGCATGATGATGAGCATTAGCGGCCCCGTAAGAAGCAGGGCCACGTAGAACTCGGCCAGCATTGACAGAGTGTCTGAATACTTCTTGAGACTTATTCTTTTCAGTTTCATGTACTGCGTAGATTTTTCTCGGAGATAGGCTGCCAGATTACTGCCAGAATGAATTGTGGAGATCAACCCTTGAATCATTTCGCGGAATCTATCCGAAGCGGTTCGCTTTGAAGTTTCTTCTAGGGCAGAGATTATGTCTGAGCCGAACAAGTTGACATCTCTTACAATGTCCTTGGCCTGCCCAGTTAAGGCCAAGGGCACACTGAAGGTTGAGATTGAGCTGAAGATGTTCTCAGGAGACACGCCTGCAGTTGCAAGGATCGCCATATAACCAATCGTGAACGGTAACTCGTCTTCCAACCGCCTCTTCGCCACATCTGCGCGATATATAGGATAACCATAGAAACCGATGGTTGCGAACGCGATGGCGAATAGGCCGCCACCGATCCCGAACAGAACGGCCGGCAGAAGCGGTATGCTAAGGACAAAGAACAGCAGAGATGGGACGATAAGCAAGGGTGCTAATGCAGCCGCAGCCGTGCAAAAGACTGTCAAGCTGACGTAAGCTTTGAAGTTGGCCTTCAGCCCCGACTTCTTCAAGTTAATGTCGAGATCCTTGAAAAGCGGCAGGAAGCGTTCAGTCTTTTCTCCGACAAGATGATAAGCGATTGCTTGCAGACCAGCAAAACGCGTTTTTCTTTTTTCTTCACCGTCGCCCGTTGCCTGATCGTGGGGCATTCTATCCATTGCATGCCTGAGCTTCGATCTGAGCCGCTCAAAAGCCCTATCGATTCTTCCTGAAAGACCTGTAGTATTTTTCATTTGAGGCCAACTCTGGCTTTTTGGAAGACCCGCTCTGGACAGGCGTAATATTCTCTGATCACGTTTGCAACGTCAATGTGGCGTCGGATGCCCTCGTGGGTCATCCAGTCGAGGACAGTCTGTCTTCTGTTCAGTTCACGTCTGACCTCTTCTTCACTGACACCCAGTTTGCTGATTTGTCTCTCTAGTAGGACGCTTTTTGAGCTGGCTGAATACCTGTCATATTTGGGGTTCCAGTGGAAGACTTCTTCCACGAGAATATTCTGTTTCTCAGAGTCCAATTTCACGACTTCTGCCGTGGTGCCGATTCTCCTCGCGGGTCTTCCGTCAATTTCAGTCCTGTTCATGATCATTATGACGCCCGTCATTGCAATGAGCGATTTTGGGATGTTCATCGGTTCTGATTCCAGACGATTTATCACGGATTCAACCGATTCAGCATGCATCGTACACATTCCCAGGTGCCCCGTTGCCATTGCCTGGAACAGCGTGTAAGCTTCTTCTCCTCGGACTTCCCCAACGATGATGTAGTCTGGTCTCTGTCTGACGGCGGCCTTCAGAAGGTCGAACAGAGTTATCGAGCCGCTTCTTTTGTCCTCGCGTCCAAAGCCTAGCCTTACGACTGATGGTATCCAGTTCTCATGTGGTAGGTTGAGCTCCTGAGTGTCTTCTACGCTGACTATTTTCATTTCTGGTTTTATGAACATTGACAAACAGTTCAGCATGGTTGTCTTTCCAGAGGCTACACCGCCTGCGACAAGGACTGAGGCCTTGTTTTCTATGATGTACCATAGGTATGCAGCCATCTCTGAGGAGATAGTTTTGAAGGCAATAAGATCCGAGATTGTTAATGGGTCTATTCTGAAACGTCTGATGGTGAAGGTTGAGCCTCTTCTTGTGATCTCGTTCCCATAGGTGAGTTGGATGCGGCTGCCGTCTGGAAGTGATGCATCGAGGATCGGTGAAGCTATAGATATACTCTTTCCTGAGAGGTATGCCATGCGAATTATGAATGAATCT
Organism: Bathyarchaeia archaeon; assembly: GCA_041481365.1. GTDB lineage: Archaea > Thermoproteota > Bathyarchaeia > Bathyarchaeales > Bathycorpusculaceae > DASPTR01. The sequence continues at coordinate 2,586 of JBGPBS010000051.1, read as the reverse complement.
AGTTCTGATTCTTCTTTGAAGATGATGTTTGTGGGTATTGATTCATGCATTCTGTGCCAAACGTAGATTGGTATGTTTACGCCGTCTGCGGATATGTCTTCGATTAGGTGATCCTTCATTAAGGGGTCTATTCTTCCGTATCCCACGAAGTCTCTTACCATGTAATAGACGAGTTTGTCAACAGCTTCTGGCGGGACTCTTATTCGGTATTTTTTTATCATTTCCCTGGTCTTTTCATTAAGGTAATTCTCTGCCTTCTCCTTCGTTTCTATTTCCTTCAGGTCTACGTCGATTTCTTCCATCAAGAGGTTCTTGATTTCGAGCAGTTTCTCCTCTTCTTCTTTTTGCAGAGTGGGTTCTATTATTTCGTAGTGTACCTTTTGGGTTTCTGGTTCTTTGACTATTGCAGCATAAACGTAGGGTTCCTGTATTGGGTATGCCTCTCTGAAAACGGTCGGTTTTCTCGCATCTTCAGCGATTATTATTGGTAGATTTTCTTCAGTTTTCACTGTGGCTTCTGTCTTTTCGTGTTTCGGTCTCTTGCTTGCGAGCATTATTTTCCCTGGTTTAGGGTGTAAGGTGCTTTTTCATGAGTATAGTGTGTCGTTAGTCTTAATAAGGCATACGAACTGCGAATACTTAGCATCCTTTAATACAGCGGCAGAAAGATGCTATCGCGTAGAAATCCCTTGAACATCAAAGATGGGAAGCACGTTCAGAAACCCCTGCTTGAGAAAGGGCGACAAGTGAGCGAATCTAACGAGGTCGAGTCAGACCGCGAACCAATAAACAATCAAGATCAACCATCAGAACCAAATCATAAAGCTAGAAGGGGATTGAAGTTTTGTCCAAGATGCGGATCAAATGATGTCTTCTTTGCCTCTGGTCTGCCTCATTTGTGGTCTCTGTGGGACTGCAGAACCTGTGGCTATCGAGGTGCTTTTATCCTTGAAGACGGCAAGTTGGCCTCAAAGCTTGCAGAGGAATATCAAAAAGGAAAGCGTTAACGCGCTAATGATGGGTGACAATCCACGATATTGGTCATACTACGCGTTCCAAAAACCACGCGCGCCGCACGTTTGCGTTTCATGTCCTCTCCGTTTCAGTCGTCGCTGTGCATCAATGGACGCCCACATTTAGGATATGTGCGCGAAAACATTACCTAAAGATGGAATCGGAATGAACAGGCGCACGTAAACTGCAGCAGCTATTACTCCAGCGGTTATGCATAATAGGGCAAAGTCGCCCTTATGCAGCCTGAGGACATATAGGTTTGTCCGTTTTTTCGTTGCGCCCCACGCTCTGGATTCCATGGCTTCAGCCAGTTCTAGGCTTCTTCGGATAGCGCTGACTATGAGCGGTATAAGGATTGGAACATAATTTCTGATTCTTTTCAGAAAGTTGCCGCGTTCGAGTTCTAGACCTCTCGCTTTTTGTGCATCCATGATTGTTTGGGCTTCTTCTGCTATGACTGGGACGAAGCGGACGGCCGTTGTGAAAGCAAATACTAGCTCGTAGGGCACATGCGTCTGTTCCAATGCAAGACCCAGGTGATCAGGTGAGGTTGTTAAGAAGAAAACTGAGAAAGATTCGACGAGTACTATAAAGCGGACAGTCAACGCCGCCGCCGCTTCAATAATCGTTTCATTCAAACCGTGTCCTGTAAAGAAGAACGACGCGGCGATATTCGTGAAAAAGATGAGAGCCGCCAAGAATGCCGCGCCTCGCATCGAGCGAAGCCATGCACGTTTGACTCTGGCTAGGACGACAAATGGAATCTGGAAAAGGAAAAGTGCGATCAAGGGCAACATTTCTGAGAAGAGTATTGCAGCGGCGAAGACGGTACAGACATAGATGAATTTTACTCTTGGATCTAGGTTGTGAATGGGCGAGTAGACTTTTCGGAATTTGAGTCCGTCAAAAACGCTCATTCAGTCTTGTTCTCCAGCATTTTCAGGATTGCTTCTCGGGCTTCGTATAGGTCGATTATCTTTTTTGGCAGCTCCAGGTTTGGCATTTGGTCTGATAGTTCCAAGAAGACTTGTGCGATCTGTGGTGGAACGATGGAAGCCGCGTTCAGGGCATCTTGATCGGTTAGGATGTTTTTTGCTTCACCGTCTGCGGTGATTTTTCCTTCGCGCATCAGGATGACTCTGGGGTTGCATTCTGCAACGAACTCGACGTCGTGCGTGACCATGATTATTGTTCTTGCTTGAGTTTTCATCTGCATTATGAATTGTCGAAGTTTCTCTTTCTGTTGATAGTCCTGACCGATGGTCGGTTCGTCCAAGATGAGTATTTTTGGATCCCACGCGAGGATCGAAGCGAGAGCGACGCGTTTTCTTTCTCCTCCGCTCAGAATGAAGGGGGAAGTTTTTCTGTATTGCATCAAGCCTAGAAGGTTCAAAGCCCAGGTTACTCGGTTTTCTATGACATCTTCCTTGAACCCGAAGTTTCTCAGCGCAAACGCTATTTCTTGTTCGACAGTTTCGCTGAAAAGTTGATGGTCCGGGTTTTGAAAGACGAAGCCTATGTTTCTGGACAGTGTGGCAACGCTTGCTTTGGTAACGTTAACTCCATCGACGA
>JBGPBS010000050.1:0-10505 GCA_041481365.1 Bathyarchaeia archaeon | reverse complement strand
GAGCTCGAAGAGAATCTTCAGCTCACTTTCTTTCAATTCCACTGTGAGAACCTCGATTTGCAGTTATGCCCTTGAAGTTATTAACATTCAGTACTGTATTGGGTTTGGAGTTTGAGGATAAAACTTTACCTCCTTCCTTCTCAATTCGATTCTATCGAAAGTTATAAAAATGCCAGAAGACAGACACGTGAAACCATCGCTTTCAAACGACTGATAGGAGACTCGAAATGAAGAGGAATGCCTTGTTCGCCATCGTGATAGGTCTGTCTTTCCTCGTCGCGGTGTTCACAACGGACATAATTGGATATGCTTCTCCAGATCAGTACGTCAGTTATATCATAAAAGGAGATAGCATGCGACCCACACTTGAAGTTAATGATTGGATAACAGTAAAGAGTGATATTGACGTGTCTCACATATATGCTGCCCCATGGCCTGATGGCGACATTATCGTGTTTTACGCCCCACAGACGAATTCATCCGACACACCCCTAATCTATGCACATAGAGCTATCGAAAAAATGACAAATAATCAGACTGGAATCACGTTCTTAAGAACAAAAGGAGACAACAACGCCGCTCCAAACAACTTTGCCGCTGACTACAGGGGGGAGAACTACTCCTGGAATGGCATGATTTCAGAAAAGCTTCTCATCGGAAACGTCGTAGGCATAAGCAAACCATCTTCTGCCGGCTCGTGGAATGGCGTGGCTTACAATGTGACAACATACACGAATTCTACAGTAACCGAACCGGATTTTAGCCAATCCGACAAGAAAATTCAATTCGACATAACTGGATACACTTCCTATTCAAACAATGGCTTCTGCAATGTTACAATTCCGAAGGCTCTGTTGAACTGCTCCTCTTTGACCGATTGGCAAGTCAAGCTGAATGGAACAAGCATAACCTATACGGCAGGCGAGAACGAGACCTATACTTTCGTTTACTTCACTTATGGCTATAGCATTCATCACATTCAAATAATAGGGACCCAATCGATCTCCGAACATCAGACAGATTCCTCCTCACAATGGATCACCGTTGCAGTGGTTGTGGTTGCCGCAATTTTGCTCGGTTCAATGTTGTACCTCGTGAAGAGAAGGAAAAAAGATGCACGACAAGAGTCTAAGAGCGTGCGCTAAAAGCTTTGTTGCATAATACTATAAAAGGAGATTTCCTCATGATTCTTTCTGGATTCCTTGAAAAAGAGAGGTTTACTCTAATCCCGCCCGCGTTTATGCCAAGGTGATGCCTTAATCCGAAGCAGAGCCCTTCTTGTATTGTGATGCCATTTTCTGAGCTTGACCTCTAACCGTCCCGCATCTTTCTCCCTGATCATATCCAAATCACTCCTATCTTCTTCCTTCAAGAAAACAAGGTAGTTAGATGAACAAAATGTGGTCACAGCCATTAGAGAAATTGTCCAAATTGCAATTGTATGCCACGTTTTTCCCGAAGCATTTTGCCCAATAGGTGGCGTAAATGCTGCGTCTGAACCAGCCATTGTTCCGTATGTCCCGCTGGGAAGAGTTTCAGCACTCTGTTGAATGGGCATTCTGACCACTAAAAAGGAAGCAGTGATTTGGCCTATTATTACAAAAAGCAACAGAATGAGTCCGTGATCTTCTATTTTCACGATCGTGCTATTGTCATTGCGATTTGTTTGGGTTTGGGGATAAACCTTTACTCCACCATCACTTTCGAAATGAATGGCCCTAGTCTCACTATAAGCACCAAACATATAACACAGAACTCCCCCTCGCATCCGCCCGGGTGCAAACGCAAATGCCAAACAAACATAATCTTGTTCTATATGTTGATGAGGAATTAATTGAAAAGTCGCATGAATTGGGGTTCAATCTTTCAAAGACGTTCGAAAACTACTTGAAACAACTATTAACACAATTTTCACAGTTCAATTCTTCAAATACTAATGGAAACAATCGAAATGTTGGCAATTGGTGGACCGGACTTGAACCGGCGACCTTCTGCACGTCAAGCACCTGGAATGCCAGCAGAAGAATTGTTAACCAAGTTTAGAGAGTTCTTGAAAGTTGATTTGAGACGCTCTGATAAGACTGCTTATGAGCATAAGTATTACATCAAGAAGTTCTTGAACGCGCTTACAAAGCCTGTTGAAGATGCAACCATAGAAGACGTTCGAAAACTACTTGAAAAGTCTCAAAGGTATTAGCTCAGCACAATACAAGAACATTCTGATGGCGTTGAAGATCTTCTTCAGAGACTTCCTGAAGATGCCTGAAGCTGTTGTGAGTTTCAAGTTTCCACATCAAGTCTTCAAGCCAAAACAGATTCTATGCAAAGAACAGCTCAAGCAGTTTTACGAGTGTCTTGAAACGCTGAAAGAGAAAGCTTTGTTCATGCTCTATGCGACGACAGGACTGAGGAGAGACGAAATCCTATCACTCAAACCGGAAGACATCGATTTTGGCAAACGTATGATAACACCGAAGAATCATGAGGGTGAAACGAAGAAGTCGTGGGTCAGTTTCTATAATGAAGAAGCTGAGACTGTGCTGAAAGAGTATCTGGCCACTAAGAAACAATCGAGAAGTCAGAGATTATTCCCAATGCAACGAGATGAAGTGGTTGAGTTGTGGAAGTCTGCTAGAGAAAAGATTGGCATAGACATTACTCCGCAGAAGCTGCGTCAATGGTTCTGCTCTGAAATGCTTAGATTGGGCGTATCTGAAACGTATGTTGATGCGTTTTGTGGAAGAGTACCAAAGTCAGTTTTGGCAAGACACTACACAGATTTCTCACCCGAGAAATTAAGAGAAATCTATGAGAAGGCAGGACTTGTGCTAGATAAACACGCAAAATAGCGGGTTATTTACGCTTCTGCAGATCTTCTTTTTTGAGAAGCAGTTCGTTCTCCAGATATTCCTGGTTGCTCATCTTTCTTGATCTTCAGGAATCTTTCCAAGCCTTTTTCTGTTTTTTCTTAGCACGTGAAATCAAACATGTAGTTTTCAACGAACAATCCCTTCAAGCTTGTTCAAAGACGCAGGACTACTATTTTATAGCTAGATATGATAATTGATCTTGAGACCCATCAAATGCCTTACACTTTTGGATGTAGATCAAAGAGCAGATTTGTACCTCCGATAACCAAAACGCTAAGTCTGCAGAAGGACTATTTGCTGAGCGGGAAACCGGTCGTAATAAAGCTCCTACCAGAAGAGGGTTATGCAGGACAGTATGAATGTAGCGTAAATCCAGGCACTTTTCTAATAACGGTCAACTATAATGATGAGGATGAAAGTAAATTTCCAGCTCGAATAAAGGCAGCATGCATAGCTCTATGCAAGGAAGGATTTCGCGGCACGTTTAAGATATCCTGCATTGCTGGTCAAATAGTCATAGAGAGGCTAGAAACTAAACCGCGAATTGTTGATGAGGAATTAGCTAAAGCGAGGATATCCTTAAGCAAGATTGGATATGAAGCAGATGTGTCAGCACAGGAGTTTAATGATTATATGACTGGAGACATATTCTCTGAAGACAAGACTACATTGCAGGACGTTCTTGGTAGCGAGTTCCTAATGGTACACGAAGTTGCAGAAGTCAGTGAACTCAAGAAAATGGGCAACGTGATTACGAAACGAGTGATCGTGGATAGCCCCAAAAACGTGATTTACACGGCGCATTTTAAGGCTATGGAACTTGAACTTGACTGTGCGCTGCAAAAGAAAGATTATTCTTGGGCAGAGACCAGACTGAGACAGCACAAAAGCAGTGTCCTAGATAATGATCCAAACCTGCCGGAAGAGCTGAGACCAAGAGGCAATGCAATATGTGAAAAATTCTGCAAGCTTCTAGAAGCTCGCACGCACTGTCTTTTCGTCTCCAAAAATGACAAGTAGATGAATTGAATGGCTCGAAAAGAACGATGTTCCCAATGCGGAAGTAAGAAAATTATGGTTCAAGGTGGTTCTAAGAAGTGTGAAGTATGTGGATATCAGTGGAGTGGAAAGATAGGAAGGAAGACCTCCAGAAAAGAAAGAACAAAATACTGATAGAAGATGAGGTGCTTCGGCTCTAGCGCGCGCTACCCCAAATCACACATGCTAGAAGAACAACCTGCACCAGATTTATAACATAGAACTCCCCCTCGCAATCGCCCGGATGCGAATGCAAATGTCAAACAAGCGTAATGTTGTGTTATATCTAGACAAGGAATTGGTTGAAAAGACTCGTAATCTTGGCTTCAATTTAAGCAAGACCTTCGAAAAACACTTGAAACACCTATTAACACAATTCTCAACGGTTAATTCAGTGAACAACAGTGGAAACGGCAGCAATATCGATATATGGTGGGCCGGACCGGACTTGAACCGGCGACCTTCTGCACGTCAAGCAGATGTCCTAACCGAGCTAGACTACCGGCCCCTGAGATAGTCTACTACTTTCGTTTCCGATATATAGCCACTTCGTCTTTTTCGCTGTAGCGTACGAATTCAAACCCTGCTTCGATCAGTTTGTTTTTCTCTCGCAAAGTATATTGTTGTTGCTATCAGAATTATGGTTACTGCTGTGAGGCGTATGCTAGAACCTTGGCGTAGTTTGATTCGATTTGTGTTAAGGTCTTGTAGTTGTTGAAGGCGGCGTTCAGATTGTGATAGGAGGAGTTTAGCGTCTGATAGTGACTCCGCAAGTTATCGCAATCTGAATCTGTTTGTGCTAAGAGAACCCGATAAGCTATTCCTATTTCTTCTGTTTCGGGGCTGAAGGGACGCATCAACGGATATTTGTCGGTGTTGTTCTGGTCGATGTATTGGGAGTCTCTAATCCAATCGTAGCCCGTCTCATTCGGGTAGATCCACTGAACATGTCCGTCCCGTCAAAGTCGCTCCAGTAGTTGCCGCCGTTTGGATACCCGTCATCCCAAACGCACGCGAACACCATTGCAAAACTCAAACCCATGAAGAAAAGCCCAGACGTGAACTAGAAAAAGAAAGGGGAGTTTATGAAATGCTCTTTCCAAAGCACTTTGCGACGATAGCAAGGTCTAGCGAATCAACTTTGTTGTCTCCGTTCAAGTCAGCTGTAGAGTCCCATCTTAAATGCCCTGGATATGATCCGAAGGTCTTCCCGACAATGGCAACGTCTTTGCCGTCGACTTTACCATCGCCATTGAGATCCTCTGCGAGTCCACTTGCTTTAGTAAGCTGAATGCTGAAGGCAAGCATCGAAACGCCTAGGACAATCATTGCTAGCACCGCTATAGAGACTAGTCTCTTTGGCAACATCTCCCTTCTCCTAGAAAATTCTAAACAGTCCCCTCGGTAATAAACACTTAAGGAGAAATCCTCTATAACATTGTTATTGCAGCATTACGAGAAAGAACGCCGCTTGAAAATGCCTGGAGTAACAAGAATAAACATTTTAAGATGGAGCCGACTAGATGAGCTTGCCCGCTGGTGCCGGGGCAAAATGCCGGGATAATTGCTGGATAGCTCCAGCATCCCGTAGGCAGAGTGGATAATGCGCAGGCCTTGAGGCGAAGAGCGTGCCCATTTGGCATTGCTCTTAGCACGTGAGCCTGTGGACCTTCGGGTCCGCGCGGGTTCGAATCCCTCTCCCGGCGCCAACAATAAGCAAAGTTTGCGCATAGGTTGAAACCCCGAGAAAGCTGAGATTTTTCAATGAACAGGCAATAAGCTACAAGTGCCCAGGCGCACTATGAGCAAGTTGAGCAGCAACGACACAAGATTCGATTCATACGCCATCTTAGACGTGAAAGATTGAGTGAGAATGAAAAGGCTGAGGAAACGGCTGAAAAGACCGGGGAAGTAATCGGAATGGGTTTGAAGAAAGACTTCTGTACAATGAATGCGTTCGAGAAAGGAGCGAAAAGAGCAGTTTGGAGATCCAAATGAGTTGGAAGGCAACGACGCATGATGTCGTGTCCTATTCTACTCTGGCTGTGTCCGCGTTCTTTTCTTTTGGCCTGATATTTCCATTTTGAGCCTTTCTAGGGCATAGTCGATTCCATTTCCGTGATTCATTATTGCAATTGTCACTCCATTGTAGCAAGTCTCTACATAGTATTGATAACCTTGATTAGGACTGTCCGTGGGCAGCAACCCGTCACGATACCACCGGTAACAGATCCTTTCGCCTTCAAACTCCAATTATCCCTCCGAAATGAGTTTTGGCGTCTTTCTTTCCACCAAGACTAAAGTCTCTGCAAACTCGGTCCGAGCGCATGTCAGCTACATAGAAACCCACGTTGTATTTCAACGTTGTCGGATCCGCATTTCCGCACAAGCGACTGCATTATGACTGCAATTTCAGGTGTTCCAATGCGCCTTCGTTCACCCTGCTGAAAATATGCCCGCGGCTGGTCGACTGCCCGGCCAATCAACGTGAAGTGAAGCACGGTTCCAAGAATTATTGTGAAAACTATTCCGGCAGATTCATGGACCATCACGAATCTGCAGTCGATTCGGCACTCATCTTAATCACAGTTTCTGATGTCTAAACCATGAGAACAGAATTGACAGGACCAGTGCGATGGCAATAATCAGGGCGCTTGTCTCACACACTGTGACGATGTTCTGATTTCCGCTTTGCTTGACTGCGATGCCGACTAGAGCCCAAATGATTACGAGGCCATAGGCAATGTCTCTTCTTGTAAGTATGACCAACAACGTGACGATCAAGGTGATGGCAACGACGAGAATGGCCCACGTAGCGCTACCGATACCGAAACCATCCCAGCTTACGGAAACCAATGCTGCAGCAACGTCTGCGATAGTTGCCATTGTAATCCAACCTAAGTAAACGCTGAAGGGCAAATGAACGCTCAGCCTCTCCTTCAAAGAAACGGCTGATTTGCCGACGTTCAAACGCAAATAAGTCGCGATCAAAATTGCCAGAAGCGCAAACATCGGAAGAACGGACAAACTGACAAAGCCATACTGCCAGAGAAGGAGCCAAACAACGTTAAAAACGTTGCTCAATGCAAAAAGAACGCCTACTTTCTTCTGAAACGCCTTATCTCTTTGACTGGGCAACGCCTGAAAAGCTACGAAGACGAACAGCAAAATGTAAATCAAACCCCAAATAGCAAAAACGTAGCCTGCAGGCGTGACCAAAGTCGGATACTGATCAGAGATTTGGCCAGCATTCTTGCCGTTAAGCATTGACGTGTTAGCCAAACCGTTCACTACAATGGTGATCAAAAATGCCACAACGTTTGCCCATTGCAACAGAGGAACAGATTTCGATTCTGCCAAGACACTGACCACGGGAAGTTTTTCTCCGTAACCTTATATAAAACCCTTAACCCCCGGTTGATCGAGACTCTGTTTGCGTCCGTGTTCGATTTGCAGCAGACAGGTTCGAGGCAACTGGCAGGTTGCACGATCTAGGCTGATAACACTGAACCTGACTGAGACCATGCACTATAGTGAACGTTGCGCACGTAGTACTGAAAATCATGCAAGTCCAAAAACCAACATGGGGGGAGTGTGTTTTGCGAGGTTTTCACCTACCAAACTAGGAATCAACCAGTCAGATTCTCAGCGTACGCGCCGCTACAGTGGATGAGCATACATGTTTGATTAGGAACGGAATGGGGTCTAATTCTGAAAAACGATTTAATAAGCCCGTGATATGCTGTTCCGATGGTGATGTGAAAACATGAGGAAAAGCTTGAAGATAGCCACTGTAGCCGCAGTGTTGTTTTTGGCAATGGGCGCCATCGTCCTGGTATACGCAAACTCACAAAATGGCTTCAACGCAGATAGTGAAGAACAGACGCAGATGAGCATACAGAACATGCAAGCCTTTTTCGGTTCGTGCAACGCTAGCAACGTTACTATGCCGGGCCATATGATGCGCATGCCGCATATGCGGGCAAATGATCTTCCATGGTCTGAAGGGCTGTTGCAGAACGCTACGCTTTCGACGATTCAGGGAACGGTAGTCTCAGAGTTCAGGGACATTCTAATCTTGGACGCTGGCTCGGGTCAGACGCGAGTCTTGCTGCCTAAGGGCTGGACCTTGGACAACGAAGTCGTAGGCCGAGTCGGCCTCTTCAACGGTACATTTGCGAGCCCAGGCCAGAGCGTGACGCTTAAAGTGATGGAAAGCGACGTGATCAGTAACACGAGCTTCAGCATCAATATCATGATGGGCTACGAAGCAATCAACGCAACAGGCACACACGCGTACGCCGTGATACCCTTCAATATACAACCTGGCAGCTAAGCTATCCTCTCTTTTTTTTGTTCAGCCTAACTTGGAAGACCTACACGCAAGGTTAGACCTGCGTTTTCCGTTTTCCACAGAACTGGATGCACGCCACAAGCTGGTTAAGAATACATAGTAGACCTTGCGTTGCGAGCCGAGCGCGCATCGTGAGTTTGACACCAGATTGCGCCTGTCATGAAGAAACGTTTCACACAGAATCGAATACATCAGCCCAGCATGCAGGATTTCTCGCTCTTCCTTCTGGTTCTCAAGTTGCTCCTTCACCGTTACCAACACCCTCTTAACATCCAGAAATTTCATTATTTAACCGTCTGCCGCTCCGTTCAGTGCGTCAGTCGCATTCTGAAGCGATGGATTGCCCATCATGATGATTTTTCTCGTCTTAGGCTCGCTTTCCCTGAGCTTCTCCAGGAACTTCATTCATGTCAGGCAAAAAAATGTCGATTAGTGCGATGTTGTAAAATTTCTCACCTGCTTTCCCCATCGCTTCCAGCCTAGTTCCACATGAATCCGTGGTGTAACCATTCTCATTCAAGACTTTTGTCAGCAACTCCCGTATAGCTTCTTGCCGATAACTGGCACTGCTGGCTTGTTTGCCGTGGAACTGTAGACAATTTTCTCACTCAACCGTGTACTCGACGCATCGAACATAAATCCTACACCAGTTTCAGAATTATAGGATTTATCGACTCAAGATAATGATTCTCACAGCAAAAACCAGATGCTAGTGCAATCACACGAAAGTCGCTATTACAAGAGCCACCAGTGAAATGAGCAGCGGATAACCGAAAAAGCCGATGGCTTGATCAATCCTATATCGCGCTGAAGAAGCTTTCACGGCAACCAACAAGAACACGACCACCAAGAATTTCAAAACAATTGATAGTACTCCACCTATGGTGACGAGATCGAAAGGCAAAGGTCCTCCTAGGAACAGGAAAACCACGATAAGCGCACCGGCGAGCACCTCTACATCATGAAACAACGATGCCAAAGCCAGTTTAGCCCCGCTGACCTCTGTATACACTCCCGCAATAATCTCGGTGTCTGCCTCTGGAATATCGAAAGGCTGCAGACCAAGTTTACATTGGAGACTGATAATAGCCGCAGCCAATGAGACAGCAGTCAACGCCACATAGAGCGGGTTCGAAAGTAAAGCCGAAAAGCCTTCTATTGTTCCAAGAACAGAATACGAAATTCCACTCGTATGCCTTGATACAAGCACAATTGGAGTTAGTATTGCGAAGAACCAAGTAGGTTCATATACGAACATCAACGACACCAACCGTGACACGCCAATCGAAGAAAACTTGTTTGGAAACATCAAGGAAGCAATAGCAAACGCCACCGTGGACCATATTCCCAAGTAGACAAATATCACCACATCAAAAAAACCGTAAAGTCTGAAAGGTGAAATAGGCAGGAACAACAAAGTGGCGATCGTGCTCCCTATTCCGATGCCGATGAAGAATGCATAAAGCGTCCCTCTTCCATAATTGGGAGTCACACGCTCTTTGCTCAACAGCTTATAGAAATCATAAAAAGGTTGCAGCATCCCGAAGAGCCCAACGAATCTTGGCCCAACTCTGTTCTGCATTCTGGCAAACACTTTTCTCATGTACCACTGATTAAGCAAAGCTGCAATGAACACGAAAAGAAGACCTGGAAATATGAAAGCTGCAATCAGAAACTCAGCGAAAGATTGTAGCATAGACGCCGTGATCATCATAGGACAACAACCACGATTATGAGTAGAATTATCAGGAATGCTAGCCATGCGCTCATGTAGACCAGCCACGCATCAATCTCGTAAGTGTTAAACCTATCAACTATTCGTCGGTAGAGAGTCTTCAGCGACTGATTGATAATCGACCAGAAGAGGTTTCCCGAGCCGATTGATTCTTCGTCAAAAGGCTGCTGTTCACCGCCCACGTAAGGCTCATTCTTGTCCCCGGCTGGCTGATTAGGTTTTGCTCCCGAAGCTCTAATATAGATGAGCAACACTGCAAGTGCCACTCCGAGCATTGCAGCGGACGCAACTAGAGTCTGAAAAAGAGTCAACCCAAGATCCATTTAACCACCCACAGCGGCTCTCACCGCAGTTTGAATATAGGAGTCCACGTTCCTAAGCGAAGAAACGGTTGGAGTCAACACGGTCTTGTCGATCTGCGGAGCAAGGAGGCCGATGACGATACAAAGCGTCGCCAGGATTATAGGGACAATCACTACTGGAAACTCCTTTGCTTTCTCAAAAGGTC
>JBGPBS010000049.1:0-10542 GCA_041481365.1 Bathyarchaeia archaeon | reverse complement strand
GAACCCGTCCACGTTGACCATTCAATCCCCGCAGCATATGGGTTCTTGATTGACACTTCTGAAGGCACGATCGCGTACACGGGAGACCTCAGGGTTCACGGTCCAAGGAAGGACATGACCGAGGAATTTGCTTCAAAAGCGCAAGCGTGCGAGCCTGCAGCCTTGATCTGCGAGGGCACCAGGATGGTCGAGACCGAGAAAAGAAAGAACCATTCTGAGCAAGAGGTTGACTCCTTAGGCACCGAAATCGTATCCTCGACTAACAAAGCCGTTTTCGTCACGCATTACAGCCGAGACATGGACCGGTTCAGAAGCTTCTACAACGTGGCCAAAAAATGCGGAAGAAGAATCGTGATCTCCCCGAAGACTGCATATCTGCTAAGCAGGCTCGTGGAAGATAGGCGTCTCAGTTTCCCAGACCCCATGAAGGACGAAAGCATATTCGTCTATTACAGGCGAAAAAAATCAGGCAAGTTCGATGAAAGGGACTATTATGTTTGGGAGAGAAAATTCATGGACAAAATGGTCACACATGATTTCGTAAGCAAGAATCAACGCAAATTGATCATGGATCTGGACTTCTACCAGTTCACAGAACTCATCGACATCCGACCGGAAACGGGAAGCCACTTCATCCACAGCATGAGCGAACCGTTCAGCGAAGAAGACATACAAGATGACGTCATGCATAAATGGCTAGACCATTTTGGGCTCCACTTCCATCAACTGCATGCATCTGGACACCTAAACAGAGATCAACTCGCAGCCTTGATCAAACAAATCAGGCCGAAGAAAATCTTCCCAGTGCACACAGAAAACCCGTGGCTGTTCAGGAAGATAAGCAAGAACGTCAAAATAGCACAGATCGGAAAAAAATGCGCACTATAGCGGGTTTCCAACAAGTAGTATGCGCGGTTCCAGTTAGCAGCAGCCCAATCCTTATATTATAAATATTGACTGCAACAACATACGAACAAACGTGGGAAACAACGTCGGAGGGGAGACGAGCTTGATCAAAGATCTGACAGCATTCTATTCCAAAAACGCTCTCAGCATGAAACGGTCTGAAATAAGAGAACTCCTAAAAGTCACTCGACAACCTGGCATGATCTCTTTTGCTGGTGGACTTCCGGGGCCCGAAACGTTTCCGGTGAAAGATCTCGAAGACATCTCGTGCCAAATTCTGCGCGAAAGAGGGGCATTGGCCCTGCAATACGGAATGACAGAAGGAGAAATGGCATTCAGAGAAGAAATCGCAAAATGGCTAGACCGCGAAAAAGCCACGATCAAACCAGAAAACATCTTCGTTACAACAGGTTCCCAACAGGGCCTGGACATCGTTTCCAAGGTTTTCCTTGACCCAAAAGACATCGTGGTAGTAGAATTACCATCGTACATCGGAGGTCTCCAAGCGTTCGCCGCCTACCGTGCCAAAATGATCGGGGTGCCCCAAGACGATCATGGCATGAGAATGGATCTCCTCGAGAAAGTTTTAGAAAGACTCGCCACAAGAGGGAAGAAACCAAAGTTCATCTATGTGGTCCCGGATTTTCAGAACCCATCCGGCGTGACCATGTCGTTAGAGAGGCGCAAAGAACTCCTACGGCTGGCTTATCAGTATGAGCTTCCCATCGTCGAAGACAGCCCTTACAGGGATCTCAGGTACAAAGGAGAAACTGTTCCAGCAATCTACAGCTTGGACAACCAGAAACAGGTCATCGCATTAGGAACTTTTTCCAAGCTGCTAGCGCCAGGGCTAAGGCTAGCCTGGATAATAGCCCCAGTCGAGTGGATGGACCGCATGATAGTGGCCAAGCAGAGCATGGATTTATGTTCACCGACCTACACCCAATTCATGGCCGCCGAATACTTGAAGCGAGGACTCCTTCCAAAACAGGTAGAAAACATCCGCAAAACATACGGTAGAAAACTGGAAGTCATGTTGAAGGCACTTGAAAAATACATGCCCAAAGGCGTAGAATGGTCCAAACCGGAAGGAGGATTATTCCTATGGGTAAAACTACCGAAGAAAATGAGTGCTAGCGAACTATTCCCCAAAGCTGTCGAAAACAAAGTAGCCTACGTCGTCGGCTCAGCTTTCCACTGCAATGGCAAAGGACAGAATGCCATGAGGCTCAATTTCTCTTACCCCTCAGAACAACAAATAGACGATGGAATTCAACGGCTCGGAAAAATGATTAGAGAGAACATGTGAAACTAGAAATCCAATCTGCAGAAATATGAGATATGGAAGTCGTCGACGAAGTCCAGTGCCCGGCGCAACAATCAACGCGATGTTGTAAGAAAATCTCGAGTCGCCGCTTGCATAAGTTTTCCATAGGCAAAGGTTATATGTCGCAGATGTTATTTTGCAGTGTTTGCGGGTGCAATGTGATGCAAGGTGACCGCCAAATTCAAGACTGATTCCGAGGCAAGTCAGACAGAATACCGCCCGCTTGAGCTTGAAAGAGAAATACGCCAATTCTGGGAAAACAACAAGATTCAGCAGAAGCTGACGGATTTTAAGGAAAAGAACAACATAGGCATCTTAGGCTTTGTCGAAGGACCTCCAACGCTCAATGGCATCCCCCATGTTGGGCATGCACGGGGGCGAGTGATGAAGGATCTTCGCTACCGCCTGAAAACCATGCAGGGCTATTACATGCCTTTCTGGGCAGGCTGGGACTGCCAAGGCTTGCCTGTTGAGCTGGAAGTTGAAAAACAGCTCGGCGTCAAGAACAAGCGGGAGCTTCTCCAAAGAGTAAGTGAGGAACGTTTCATACAAGAATGCAAGAAAGTCGTGATGAAATATCACAAAGAATGGGTGGAGCTGGATCGAAAGCTCGGCATCTTCATGGACCACAGCAAAGCGTACTGGACCTACTTGGACGGTTACATCGAGAGGGAATGGCTGTACCTCAAACGCGCATGGGATCAAGACCTGCTCGAAGAGGGGCACTACGTTGTCGCCTATTGCCCTGGCTGCCAGACGAGCCTGAGCAATGCGGAAGTAGGCTTCGAGGGCTCATACCAAATCGTCGAAGATCCAAGCCTATACTTCAAGTTCAAAGCAGCAGATTCTCAGAACGAGTACTTGCTCATCTGGACAACGATGCCATTCACACTGATCACGGACACTATGCTGGCAGTCCGACAAGATGCTGACTATGCAAAAGTGCAGGTTGGCAAAGAAGTCTGGATTCTAGCAAAACAACGCGTCGAACCAGTCATGAAAGAGCTTAAAATAGAAAAATACCGAACACTAGAGACCTTCAAGGGCAAGAGCCTCGAAGGCATGAAGTATGACTATCCGTTCAGAGACATAGTTCCAAGACAGGCAGAACTTGAGAAGAGCCATCCATTAGTTCACAAGGTCATCTCCGAAGATTTTGTAGACGTTGAGACGGCCACAGGCGTTGTTCACCTTTCGCCCGGGAACGGGGAGGATGACTTTTCTGCAGCAATGAAACGCGGAGTGCCGATATTCGCGCCGTTCGATGATGAAGTCAGGTTCACAGCCGAAGGTGGAAAGTTCTGCGGAGTATTCGCAAGAGACAGCGACAAGCTGGTCGTCGAAGAGCTTCGAAGCAGAAACTTGCTCGTCGAAGTGAAACCTATAAAACACGAATATCCAACGTGCTGGCGTTCTCATCACAAGATCGTGTGGCTTGCAAGAAAAGAGTACTTCCTGAGGACAGACAAGATAAACGCCAAGGTCATGGAAGCATCTGAGAAAGTGGAATACTTCTACGACGAAACAAAGAATAGGTTCCTGGGCTTCCTGAAAGAAGGCAAACCATGGTGCATATCGAGAGAACGCGTCTGGGGAGCACCGTTGCCCGTGTGGAAATGCAGAAAATGCGGCGCAAAGACCGTAGTAGCCAGCAAGAAGGAGCTTCTCGAAAAGGCGCTTGAAAAACCAGAAGGCGACTTTGAGCTTCACAAACCCTGGGTAGATCGGATAACTTTCAAATGTGAAAAATGTGGCGCCATCATGTACCGAGAAGACTTTGTGCTGGATACTTGGCACAACAGTGGAGCTTCACCATACGCGAGGTTTACCGATGAAGAATACGCGAAATACGTGCCAGTCGACTTCCTCTCGGAAGGAGTTGACCAAACCCGCGGATGGGCAAACTCGCTTCTCCTAGAATATGTGATACTTACCGGTAAGGCGGACCCCCCGTACAAGTCGTTTCTGTTTCAGGGTCTGGCCCAAGACGCCAAAGGCAGAAAGATGAGCAAAAGCGTCGGCAACGTCATAGAAGCCAATCAGCTTCTCGACAAGTACTCTGCAGATGCAAGCAGGTTCTACAGCCTGCGAAAATGCTCGCCAATAGATTTCATCAACTTCGACCCGAACGAGCTAGGCCGCCGAACCTACCAGGTGCTCTCAACACTCTATCATCTCAACAGATTCTTCGTACAGAATGCAGAGTTCGACAGTTTCAACATGAAGAAACAAACGCTTGAATGGGCAAGAAAAGGGAAGCAACTGAAGAGTACAGATCTGTGGCTGCTCTCAAAGCTTCAGGAAACCATTGACGGCTACACTGGAAAACTGGAAACCTGTGAATTCAACTTGGCCCTTGCGGTCTTGGAGGATTTTGCCATAGAGACTCTCAGCAGGCTCTACGTGCCAATGGTCCGAAAAGAATTATGGACAGACGACCCGGAGACTCTGGATAGAAGACTGGCAGTGTACGCAACTCTGTTCTACGTTCTGAAAACGGTGACTCTGCTCTTCAACCCTGTTACGCCGTACCTGAGCGAAGCCCTTTACCAAAGCGTCTACAGAAAACTCGACCCAAGACTGGCTGAGTCCGTTAACTTTGAGAGTTGGCCAAAGCCAGATAGGAAAATGCGAAGCGAAACATTAGAGAAGGAATTTGAGACGTTGTTCAAATGCGTTTCATTGACCTATGCCGCTAGACAAAATGCCAGATTGAAGCGCAGATGGCCGTTGAGCAAGATGATTATCGTCGCGCCTGAAAACACATGCAACACA
This sequence comes from Bathyarchaeia archaeon, assembly GCA_041481365.1. GTDB lineage: Archaea > Thermoproteota > Bathyarchaeia > Bathyarchaeales > Bathycorpusculaceae > DASPTR01. The sequence continues at coordinate 5,534 of JBGPBS010000049.1, read as the reverse complement.
CTTCGGAGTATCGAAGACCTTCTGCTTGAACTTTCGAACGTGAAGACGGTAGAATACTCTCAAGAAACATCTGATGTGCCCCAAGAAGGCTGGGTTTCAGCCGAGGAGGGCGAACTGCATGTTTCTCTTGATGCTCATAGAAACGAACAACTACTTGGGGAGGGCTTAATGCGGGACCTTGCCCGGAGAATACAAGCGTTACGAAAGGAGCTCGGCTATGTGCCAACAGATGTTCTGGAAGTCGTGCATGTAGCTGATCTTGAAGAGGAAAACATCAGACTATTAGAGCCCTACGTCAAAGCCATGGCTGAGCTCGTCCGAGCTAAGCAAGTCCAATTGCACGCTGACCGCAAAGAAGCCAACGTGGAATGGCATGGGAGCCAACTAGATGACAAGCAAGTCTCTATGGCAATTGCCCAGCAGAAGCACTAGAAGGCTGTTCTGCAGCGCGATCCACTGCAATCAAGTGAAGAGGTTCCTAGAATCAGAAACCCTAAATTTATCCTTGAGAAGAATGCTAGAGACCGTTCTTCGGCAGAGGGCCGGTAGATCAGTCCGGTATGATCGCCGCCTTCGCAAGGCGGAAGTCGCGGGTTCAAATCCCGCCCGGTCCACCACTAGCGCGCGCTGTTTGAGGAAACCGTACCTATTCAGTTCCAGAATGGTGGGGCTGCCCGTCCCCATACCCAATAGGGTTCAAGTACTGACCACAAAAGTGTTCAGAACGAAGACGAGAGTTCGAATCTCCCGGGAGAAACCTTTACACATGTTGAGGAATACCTTGATTGAGCTCCTTGATTATGGCTTCTTTTAAGGCTTGATTCAGTACGTCAATCTTTCTCTGCTCAGGATCTACCACCGTGCGATGAGGCATTGCTAAGGCATCTCTTGAAAGAACCTCGCTCGGATTGAAGCCCAGTGACTCCACAAAGATCTTCAACTGGTCAAGTTTGGATAGCCTAGTTTTCGGCTTTATGCTCAGACCGCTCGAAGAGTAGAGATTGCGCAGGAATTCAACGCCCTTCATGTTGATGTCATTATACGTACTGATCGTATGACCCATCATGTAGTCAATGTAGTCAGTCGGAACCGTGCTAATTGCGCCCTAACTGTGTTCTAAAGTATTTGCGTATCGAATGAGCACGCAGATCATACCTGACTTTGCCGCTTTTCTCTATAAGGCCAGCCTTGCGATACAAGCCTTGAACAACACAATGCACTGTGCTAGGCGATATTGCCTCAACAGTAGTCTTGTGCTCATTGCGTATCAGCGGAGACGAATCCACGATCTCTTCAGGAGGCATGCCACGCCTACGACCGCCTTCAATCCGTTCATTTCCGAAACGTCTAACATCAAGATACATCTTCAGATATTCAGCAGCCTCAGAACCGATGAAAGTATCGTAATCATGGTACTTGCCCTTAGTAATCTCAGCTTCAACGTGCATATGAACAGGCACAACTCCACTTTCAAGATCATGCCTCACGTGACGATATTGCAACTTTGCCAGAGTACCGATTCTGACACCACTTAAGGCCAGCAGACTCACTATGACTCTGTCTCTGAGATCAGCAACGTCAATAACGCGAGCCAACTCTTCAGGCGTAGGAGCCCTGTCAGGATACCGAATGCTTTTAGGAACCCGAAAAGGCAACGTCAAGCTTATGCCATTCACTCCAAATAGCGCCTTAACGCCTTTGACATGATTGTTTATAGTGCCCGGTGCGAGACCTTCAGCTTGGAGATCTCCAATGAAGTCATCCAGCTTCGAAACGTACCGCTCAACGACATTCTTGTCTATCGAAGCCTCTCTTACTATTTCGTCAGGATCCTTGTTTATCCACTTGCAGAATCGGTGAACACCGAAAACGTATTGGTAAAGCGTATGCTTGCTTCCCGTCGTGTACTTCAGAAGATACGAAGCCAACTTTAGGACAGAATCGTTTTGAATAGCAAAAGGTATCAACGCAGGCATCTTGCCAACAAACGAATCAGCAACATATTCTCGCGCTTTCTTTTCGCGCAAAGACAGAGTATTTATGTTCAAGCCTTGGAGCTCATCTAATGCTTTAATGTCGTCTCTGATTAGCCGTTGCATCTTTCTATTTCCCCTTCGTATAGGGCCTTGTCAGCCCATCATAACCTCTACGTGAGCGGTTAAATGGTTTCTTGATTTTGACCTTATGCTTCTCCAGAATGCAATCTTTCGGAATGACTACTCCTGCTTCACTGATTTGCTCGTTCGGAAGCGGATCCACAGACCGATCAAAACAGATCATTACTATCTCTGAGTCTTCGCCGGTAAGCCAGCCTAATGCTTCCCTTGTGGCCAAATTCATCTCGTTGGGATCAGAGTTCTTGAAGAGAACAAGGTCTCTGTACTTAACGTATAACGGAGCTCCTCTTTTCTCAAATCCAAGACCAATTTCCTTGCCATGATTTTCAGAGCTTTCTCTACTTGCCACCACACCTCCTTTTTGTTTTTCTTTAGAGAGCATATCTTAACCCTAGACTATCAGTAGAGCAAAGTCTTATATAAATGGTAAAGTAAATTAACCAGTAAAGAAGGATTAGCACATGGTCAAGGAATTGGATGAATATTGCGACAGAATCTTCTCTCTCCTAATGGTAACCAACAAAAAATTCAGATTCAACGAACTCCATAAGACACTCTTGGATTTTGAGGCGACAATGTCGGTACCTACACTGATACAGCACTTGGCACATTTACGCGCGAAAGGGTTTATCATACGGAAGAAAGAGGATAGACAAAACGTCTCTTACAGAGTGAACTGGAAGAAATTCGAGCATTTGAAAGAGGCACTAGATTACAAACAGAGAATAGACCAAAACCTGAAAAATGAAAAAGCTTTCAAATTGCTCCCACTAGATGAACAGTTAATCACAATCTCAAGCATACTAGCACTAGGAGAGCTCTTGCGCTTAAAATTTGATGTTCTCGACGTCCTTGAGCCAACCAGGAAGCCTGAGCACAGTTTCGCCTATATTTTCGCTCACAAACTGCTTGATTACTATAGGTTATGGTTCATAGATACATGCAAAGAATCCAAAGAAAACGGCCAAAAAGCACTGGAACTAATACAACGCGCAATAAGCGGATTCCAAAATGATCTCTTTGAGAGAAAGCCATCATCTCCATCACAATAATCAGCGTACAGGATTGTTAGTAACTATCAAGTGAAGCCACGACGACAAACAATAACGCGGGGACACCCTGCTTAGTCATCCCTGCAGGCCGTTCCCTGTTGCGCAAGTTTTCCCCGTTCCCCTTCCACTGTTCTAAATTATGAATAGGCCATAACTCAGACTCTAGAACAAGAAGTCGTTTGGCTTCGCCAAACTCCCAACGATCCGAGCAAGGCCGTTTGCCACGAACCTGAAATTAACGAACGATGTAAGCTAATAGGGCTTTACTAGGCTTCCTTTTAATTTTTTTCTTGCCACAATCACTGCCGACGAGGCAACAACAAACAAAGCAGCAAGAACAATAGGTGAGGAAAACTCCGGAACCACACCGTTTGCGTCAGTTTTTACTAGCCAAAAATCGGTGTCAGGACCGCCAGCACCTGTCAAGCCTGCTAGTGCGTATCCGCCGTCGCTTGTCTGCACCAAAGCATAAGCCTCATCTTGTAATGTTCCTCCGTAGGTTTTGTTCCACTGTGCATTGCCCGCTGCGTCAGTTTTTACTAGCCAAAAATCACCGCCAATCCCATAAATGCTTGCAGCATTTGTGAAGCCTGCTAGCGCATATCCTCCGTCAGTCGTCTTGACCAAAGCCCAAGCACCATCAGCATTTGTTCCTCCGTAGGTTTTGTTCCATTGGGCGTTGCCTGATGAGTCAGTTTTTACTAGCCAAAAATCAAAGCCAACACCATAAGAGTCTGTCAAACCTGCTAGCGCGTATCCACCGTCGTCAGTCTGTACCAAAGCCTGAGCAAAATCCTCGCCTGTTCCTCCGTAGGTCTGGTTCCATTGCATGTCGCCACCCAAGTCGGTTTTTACTAGCCAAAAATCTTCGCTGCCAGCACCGTAAGTGTATGTGTAGCCTGCCAGTGCGTATCCGCTGTCGGCCGTCTGTACCAAAGCCTGAGCCTCATCTTGTAATGTTCCTCCGTAGGTTTTGTTCCATTGCACATTGCCAGACGTGTCGGTTTTTACTAGCCAAAAATCATAGAGTCCAGCACCATAAGAGCCTGTGTAGCCTGCCAGTGCGTATCCGCTGTCGGCCGTCTGTACCAAAGCCTGAGCCTTGTCCCAGTTTGTTCCTCCGTAAGTCTTGCTCCATACGTCTACAGAAGGGGCTGCGCACGCTTGTCCTGCATTGAGTATTGCTACGAGCATGCCGACCAAAAGGACTACCGAAAGGATTTCGAACGCTCTTTTCATAATTGTTACAGCCTTACTGCTTTGATATGTCTGAAAGATGGATTTATCGTTTTCTCAAAAACGCGAACGCCAAGCGCTTGCATTTGCTAGGGAGCCGAAGTGCGGAATAATGCACCCCAAGGCAGACTTTTCTCACTACTGTGTTCATACTCAGGCAAGTACCTCGTGAGCCTCACTTGGCGAGTGACAATAAATGAACTGCAAAGCAACCGACGCCACAAATACAATGCTTGCTTGAAGCCATACTTCTCAATCAAACGCCTCCAACAACTCACAAACGCAGGAAACACCCAACTGTAACCCCAACTCATACGCTCAAAACTCTGTTTCGCAAGATAATTTCCTACAAGATAGAAGACAAGACCCTTCAAACCTTTTCTCGTCTCATACAGAGAGCGAATGTCCACGATTGGAGACTTGTGTATCCCAGCCCATTGGTTGCTGAGCCATTTCTGAGGAATGTATCTTCCACGATAAACAATGTGCAAGACCCCATTTCCCTCATTGGTACGAATCTTCCAATACTTCATCTTGAAATGGAACCTGCGAAAAATACGCATCTTCAAAGCCCTAAAATCAGCATTAAGATTACGACCCTTAGCTTCAGCAGAGCTCGTAAGCGTTATGAACCGTAGTCTTTCACTTCTGCTTTTGCCAACAGTCAAGCCACTCATCAAACGCTGGAAAGCCCGCCTTTGCTTCTTATTGTATCTAACGCCGCCTGCTTCTACGTAACGTCTAAGCTCAAAATCGAATCTTCGAGCAGACAATTTTCGGGCAATTGAGTAGGAACGCTCGAATCACAGCAAGAAAAAAAGGGAATAGTATTCTTCAACACATGGAATGGTAGCCCGGGAGTTACCGTTCCCAGACTGTAATTTATACTGAAATTCCTTTTTTTGTTTAGATTATAGGGTCACTCTCGCGCGCTTGTTCTTGGAGACCGACTATTGCCTTTTTCAAAGGTTCAATTTTCCCAGCCTCTATCTCTGGCTGTTCTTTTGTGTTTAGATACTTTTTTAACTGGGTGAATTCTTCTCTAGCTGCACAACGGTTCAAATATCTGCATTGAAATACATAATCAGAGGGATTAATACGGAAAAGAAATGTTCAGTCTGTGGAAAAG
>JBGPBS010000048.1:0-10664 GCA_041481365.1 Bathyarchaeia archaeon | reverse complement strand
GCGCCAAAGTGACGATTGTCGGAATGCCAAATGGCTTCGTGAGTTCTGAAACATCTTTCATCATGACGACAGGTCCCGCTGTCACGCAGCGGTCAAACTTCTCCTTTTCAAGAATCTCCATCAAAAAACCTAATCCCTTGTGGCCTTTCGACCCATCATCGGTCGCCACGTAGAACATATCGCTTGAAGTCTTCATTTCTTCTTCAAAGAAGAGCCGCTCCGTCATCCTCGCTCCAACAACAGTGGTTATACTATTTCCCGCTTCCTTCAACGCTCGAACCTCCAGAAGCATGGGCGCAATCATTACGCCTGCTGCGACACAGAGGACTTTGCCAAAATTCCCTATTTCCGACGGGACACCGAGCGGCCCAGTCATATTCAAAATAGTGTCTCCTTCTTCCATGAGCCCAAGCTGCTTGGTTGTCTTGCCAACCTCATTAAATGCAAATGCTACTGTGCCCTTCTTGGTGTCGTACCCCGCTATGTTTAGAGGTATGCGCTCGCCATTCGCATGAGTGATGAGTATTATGAATTGGCCAGGCCGAGCTTTTTCTGCCATTTCTGGCGCGCAGACTTCAAAGAACTTGATTCTTGGGGCTAGCTCTCTCTTGGCTAGGATTTTATACGTTTACTTTCACCTCCATCTTCAAGGGGGGCATGGAAGCTATCTTCTTTAAGAATTCTTCGAACTTCTGATTGAAGTTTCCTAGGCATCTCGGCGACGCCGTGTAAAGCTCAAAGCGGTCGAGCAGGTTCATCTTCTTAAGAGTGTCCTTCAGCACAGCCATGTTTCTTTCTGCGGTGTCTCTGCCCTCGTGCAGCTTGCAATCCTCGTTTGAGCAGACCACGGCCATGACGCCGTCAAAACCGGTTCGTAACGCGTTGACGACATGAACTGGGTCAAGGGCTTTGAAGCATGGGACTTCAAGCGTCAAGGTTTTTTTCTTGAACATTGGGTTTTCAGGATTATCTAGGGCTGAGAATTCTGACCATTGGCAGCAGAAGACTAGGATTACGGGAAAGTTGCCTGCAGCCTTGAGTTTCTGGGCTGATTCTGTGTATCTTTTCACGATATCTTCAAACTCGAAGCCCTTGATCTGTATAGCAGAATGCGGGCAAACTAGCGCGCATGCTCCGCAACCCATGCAGTGATCGTAGAGTATCTTCGGAGTGGCGAACTCTTCTGCTTCGATGGCCTTGTACGGGCAGATGAACACGCACTTGTCACAACCTACGCATTTTTCAGTGTCGTAAACGACTTTTCGTGAGTACTTTATTACTTTCACAGAGTCTTTGCCTAGGCCTAGTCTTTCCAGGACGGCCTGGCTCAGCAACATCCGTCTGGTGCTTATTCTCGTGCCTTCTTTGAACCTGCAGAACTCGTCTTCACATTGGATGGAGATCACTTTTTTGATTCCAGATTTGAGGACGTTGAAGATGAATTCCGTCGGCACTCGTCCGGAGCATGGCAGGCGCAAGGGTACATAGCTAGTAACGTTTAGGCCCTGATCTTTGAGGATTTCTTCGATTTCGCCAGTTGAAGGTGAATTTCCACGGCACATGAGAACAAGCGTGTCGCTCTCGCATTTTTCACGCATCGTTTTGACGTAGTCAATCAGGCTGTCATAATTGTAGTAGACCATTTCTATGGCGAACACGGGACAAGCACTGTAGCATATCCCGCAGACTTGGCACTTCTGAAGGTCTATTTCAACCTTGCCTGTTTCCGTGTCCCGCTTTATTGCTTCATAAGGACAGATTGAGTGGCAAATCGAGCATCTGCTACATAGATCCTGATTAATGCTTATTGCAGCTGCGCACGGTTGACTCATCTGCAATTCTCTCCTTATGATCTTCCTTTCTGATTAGGCAAGGTGCTTGTCCTTGGCTCATGGAGTTTTTCAAGGAAGTTCTGAATAATATAATAGTTTTGCAGAAGTTTCGCACTTTGACTCATTGTTTATAGTATGGTCTTCGAATGTAGCCGTAAGCTTCCATTGCTGCCGTTATACCTTGCCCGACCGCCGTTCCAATCTGTTTGACGGGCTGATTCGTGACGTCTCCTGCCGCATAGACTCCGATGATGCTTGTTCTCTGCAGCATGTCAACGATTATGTAACCGTCCTCATCAACCTCAACGCCCGCTTCCCGGGCAAGTTGGCTGTTTGGGTCTTCGCCTACTTGCACAAATACACCATCAACTGGCAGTTCAGCTGTTTCTCCAGTCTTGTTATTGAACAACAACGCCTTGGTGACGAGTTTTTCGCCGACTATCTGTTTGACTTCGGCGTTCCATAGAATTTCGATGTTTGCTTTCTCCTTCAATGCTTTGAAAAGGGCTTCTTCGGCCCTGAAGGTGTCTCGGCGATGGGCTATCTTCACGTTCAAGGCGATTCCTGCAAGGTAAAGGGTTGTTATTAGAGCTGAGTTTCCGCCGCCGACGACTAACAGACGTTTGCCCTTGAAAAGTGGGCCATCACAGATTCCGCAGTAGCTCACGCCTCTTCCTCGAAATTCTTTTTCACCTGGAGCGCCGATCTCTCGGTAGTGCCTTCCAGAGGCGATGACGACGGCTTTCGTTGTGCACTTTGCTCTGTTCGTCACGACAACCTTGGGCTCAGACTTGAGGTCCAGACTTGTGACCGTCTCGAATTCGTGGACAGTCACGCCTGCGTTCCTGGCCTGTTCGACCATTTTTTGAGCAAGTTCAGGTCCATTGATGCTTTGGAAACCCGGGTAATTCTCAACCAAGGGCGCTTCTGCCGTGGTTCCCCCTGCAATCTTCTCCTCGATAACAAGCGTTTTCAGTCCGCTTCTAATACCATAAATCCCAGCCGCCAAACCGGCGGAACCTGCGCCTATGATGACTAACTCCCAGGCATCCATCGGAAACGACCTTTAAGGCTAGCCCATGTTGTCTGTCATTTAAGAATCATTCGCTAGGCGGGTAAAGAAGGCTCCTATTGTAAAGGTGGGGTAGGAAAAAAGGCTGTGGTGGGGAATACAAGCGCTCCGTCACCCTCTCCTTTTCATCAGCTTCTTTCGTAGCCCCAGAAGGACCTATTGTATATGCGCACGCCAGTGGAGGCTTCTCCCGCACAACGCCATTTTTCTACGGCCGCTGTTTGGTTGCCTTGGTGAAAAAGGCTATGCCTCCGAATTGGCTGATTCGTTTGCCTGCCGGCGTTTCCGCGTTGACTATTCTCGTTTCCACTCTTCTGTTCTTTGAAATCTGCAATAGCCTGTGAATTCTGTTCTTGTCTTCAGCATTAGCGAGATACTTGTTTGTGAGCACCAGATAATTCGTTCTGAGGTCATCCTGTCCTTCTCGGTCATAGACCCTGTCTTCGATTTCTTTGAGCGAAAACAGGACAAACGAGTTGCTGTTGTAAAGATGTTTCTCCAATGCGTCTACGACGTTATCAGCTTCATCTGAAGTGGTCTCTGCTACTAGCTCGCGGAATTCTTTGGTTTTCACCATTTCAGCGACTTTATATGGCTGGTCTGCAGAGCCGACTAACGTGGCGAAAGTTGCCTTGTTCGGATTCTTCGATTGAATTAGATGAGTGTGATGCTTTCGCACATGATTCAGAAAGTCTGCGGCATAAGTAGTCTTCACGGGGGATGTGACCACGATACTTCTTACGCCCTCATTCAGCGCAGGTCTAAACGCAGCGACGACAGATTCATGAAAATTATACAGCCCCTTCTCATCAGTCCTCCTTCCGTCAAGCATCACTGTAAGATGCGGTTTCACGACGTGACTGAATATCTGCCACAGAACCGCGCGGTCATCCTCGAGGCCTACGAGAAGCGCTACTGAGTACCCGCGTCTGTAGCCGTGTTTCGGCTTCAGATATGCCACCTGATTATGCTCATACATTGAAATGGATGGGATCTGGAAAACAAGAGAAAGATGGTTTTAGACTAAAGCTATTGCCTTGATCTAAAATCCTCTTCTGGCGGGTGCTCTCTTCGAATAGCACTCTCGACAGTAAACTGGTCTGCTCGTGTCAGGCTTGAATGGGACTTCACATTCTTGACCGCAATCGGCGCAGACTGCCTTATGCATCTCTTTCTCGTACATTGATTCTTTCAACTCCCTGTTAGTCGCTATGCGAAAATTGCTTCTTACACGTTACATCTACCTTCGCATTGACACTTATAAACAGAATACTCAAATCATGTAGTAGGATCATGGAAGTCAGATTGAACATCGATAAGAGCATTCGAAGTTCTTTCAATTATGCGCCGGTCGGGCTCTCTAATCTACGGTGAATATCAAGTTTTTGACGCAGAAAGGTTTAAACTCGCGATTCTAGATGTCGAAACAGTTGTTATCAAACTGCGAGGAATGGATTTGAGCAATGACGTCGCCATTCAAGTGGAAGGCCTCACGAAAAGATACGGTGATTTGATCGCCGTCAACGGTATTTCTTTCACGGTTAAAAGGGGCGAGATCTTCGCCTTTCTGGGACCCAACGGCGCAGGCAAGACCACGACTGTCGAGATGCTGGAATGTCTCCGGAAGCCCACAGCCGGGAAGGCCTACGTGCTGGGGCATGACATTTCGAAAGACAAGGAAAGCATAAAGAAAAGGACAGGCGTTTTGCCGCAGGATTTCGCCACTTACGAAAGATTGACCGTCAAGGAGACAATCCAGTATTTTGCGGGAATGTTCAACAGCCATCCGGACGTCGACGGCTTGATCAAGCAGGTGGACTTGGAGGACAAGAAGAACGTGTTGTTCAAGCATTTGTCAGGCGGATTGAAACAGCGACTCGGAATAGCTGTCGCTCTGGTGAATGATCCTGAACTGATTTTCCTGGATGAGCCCACATCTGGACTGGACCCAAAAGCGCGTCATGTAGTCTGGCACTTGATCGATGAATTCCAAAAGCACGGGAAAACCGTGTTCTTAACGACGCATTACATGGAAGAAGCGGAAGTGCTTGCCGATCGCGTCGGCATAATCTACAACGGCAAAATTGTTGCGTTAGATGCGACTGACAAACTTATCTCCGAATACGGCAAAAAGAACCTGCTAGTCCTCAAGAAAACTAGTTCGAAGGCGGTTCCAACGATAGAAAAACTTGGAATCGAAGCAAACTTTGACGATGCAACTGGCGACGTTACCGTTCATCTCAACCATGCTGTGACCGTTTCTGAAATCCTTCATGAGCTAAGCAGTGCTGACGTGTCCTTCAGTGAATTACAGGTGAAACGTTCAAGTCTTGAAGATGTGTTTCTCAACCTTACGGGAGAATCTTTGGAGGAGGACAGCAAAGTATGAGCCACGTAGTTCTTGATCTCAAGGCCAGCCTCAAGACTTTCCTCCGAAACAAGAGCACGATTTTCTGGACGATCGCATTTCCCAGCGTCTTGATACTCCTGTTCGGGGCCATTTTCAGCCAGTCCTCAATGAAGTACGACCTCTACCTGCAGAATCAAGACCAAATCAATGGGAAAGCAACGCTCTGGTCTGACACTATTGTGAATGTTCTAAACACCTCAAACGCCTTCAACATTCACATATTGGACCCCTCAATCAACGCAACAGACTATGCGATAACCAACAGACTAAGCAGCCTGCTCATTATTCCATCCGGATTCAACGACACCGCAAACATGGCAGTGTCTACCAGTGGCAGCGTCACGGCAAACGTGACTTTCATCTACGACCAATCGACTTCATCTGGACCTGTCGTTCGCAGCATCGTGATGAACGTCATAGAACGCACGCTTTCAAGAGGTGTCCATTACTTGAGCGTTGAAGACTTGACGATAGCTCCAAAGCGCTTCGGCTATATCGACTTCTTCCTTCCAGGCGTCATTGGGATGACCGCCATGACAACGAGCATTTTTACTGCGGTCTCGCTGAGTGCCAGGTTCAAAGAAAACGGTGTCTTCCACAAGCTAGCAACCACGCCATTGAAACGTTATGAGTGGATACTGTCCAGAACCATCTACAACGTCCTCATATCCTACTTAGGCATGGCGGTGATGATGATACTGGGTCTTACGATATTCAGCATGAAGATGACTGTTGACCCAGTCTCGTTGATCATGGTGGCAATGGCTTCGCTAATGTTCACGGGTTTGGGAATGATTATTGCAAGGTTCGTCAAAGACCCAGATGGCGCAGACGCGGCGGCAAACGTCGTAACGTTCCCAATGATGTTCCTCTCAGGCACATTCTTCCCACTGAGCCAGATGCCCCAGTTCCTGCAAACAATTGCCCAAGTGCTCCCACTCACCTACGTAAACGAAGGCCTCAGATCCGCCATGATCTTCGGCCAACCCCAACAAGCAATCCTGAACACCGTAATCATAACGGCCCTAGGATTACTATCCATTTTCGTAGGCTCATGGATAACGAAGTGGGAAGAAGACTAACCTGCACTTCCGGCTCGAAACGAGTAATCTAGCCGTCTGCACACGAGAGGTTATTTCTCGGCACGAGCAGGGAACGCGCAGTCATTCAAGAAGAATCATTTTTCTAGCACATCTAGTCGCAGTGGTGCCTTTCTCTTGCGTTACCTTGCCGACAACCAATCAGGGTAAGAGGCCAAGCTTACAGGTTCTTTTTAATGGGGCGGGTGACGAGTTCGGTGCTGCCACATTCTTGGCAGATGCCACATATGTCCAGGCGTTGCCCTGTCGGAGTGAATTTTGTTGTAGCGGCAACTCTCTTGACTATCTCTCGCGCAGTCTCATCGTCTAGATCTCTGATGTTGCCACATCGTATGCAGACCAAGTTTATGTGAGGTTTCATGTAGGAATCGAATCTTGCTTGACTTTGAGGAAAGTCCAATTCCTGGATCAGATCCAGTTCTTCGAGAACCTGAAGGGTCTTGTAAACTGTCGCAAGGCTAACCGTTGGATGCACCTTTCTAACTTCTTCATAGATTTTCTGCGCAGTTGGATGGTCTCGGCTGTGGAGTGCGAATCGACAAATCGCTATCCTCTGTGGAGTGGCTCTGTATCCTTTCTTGCGGAGAGCCTCAATTGCCGATGCGTCGGATTTTTGAAAGTAGTTCATACAGGTTATTACATAATAACAATTCTTAAATAAGCCTTAGGATTAATGCAGTATCTTGCTAGGAAGGAGATATTGCGAGTTATGAAAGAAAAACGTCTTACGACGAATCAAGGAGCTCCAGTCACCGATAACCAGAACTCACTAACGGCTGGGGAGCGTGGCCCTGTATTGCTGCAGGATGTGCATCTTGTCGAGAAGCTCGCACACTTCGACCGTGAGCGGATTCCTGAGCGTGTGGTTCATGCTAAGGGAGCCGGTGCGGCTGGCTACTTCCAAGTTTACAGGAGCATGGCAAAGTATACCTGCGCAGAGTTCCTTCAAGATCCGAAGAAGAAGACGCCTGTATTCGTTCGTTTCTCCACAGTTGTGGGTTCACGAGGATCTGCAGATACTGCGCGCGATCCCAGAGGCTTCGCGGTGAAGTTCTACACCGAAGATGGAAACTACGATCTGGTGGGGAACAATCTGCCCGTTTTCTTCATCAGGGACGCCATCAAATTCCCTGATATGGTACATTCTTTTAAGCCTGCCCCTGACACGAATTTCTCCTCGGGCCCGTCGGCTGACAATCGTTTTTGGGATTTCATCTCGCTGACTCCGGAATCCACGCATATGATAACATGGCTCTTTTCGGATAGGGGAACCGTCAAGAGCTACAGGAAAATGGAAGGGTTCGGTGTCAACACCTACAAGTGGGTGAACGCAGAAGGCAAGGCCGTTTATGTCAAGTATCACTGGAAGCCAAAAGCAGGGCTTGAGACTATTGACCGCCACGAGGCAGCCCGCCTTGCGGGGGAAGACCCGGACATTGCGGCACGCGACTTGTACCAAACTATCGCCTCAGAAAAAACGGTGGAGTTCGAGATGCATGTTCAGATCATGGAGATGGCTGATGAGCTGAAGCAGGGCTTTGACCCGCTGGACGCTACAAAGACTTGGCCAGAGCACAAATTCCCGCTAATGCCAGTAGGCAAGATGGTGTTGAATCGCAACCCGGAGAACTTCTTTGCTGAGGTGGAGCAGGCTGCTTTCTGTCCAGCCTCTATCGTGCCAGGAATCGAGTTTTCTGCAGACAAGCTTCTGCAAGGCAGAGCCTTCTCGTACGCGGACACGCAGCGGTATCGACTTGGTCCCAACTACCTGCAGCTTCCGGTCAATCGGCCGCAGGCGCCTGTCAATAATGACCAGAGAGATGGTGCGATGCAGTACGCGCCCTATGGTGGTGGAGCAGTCAACTACGAGCCCAACACTTTGGCAGGCGGGATGCCACATGAAGCGCCAGCCACGCCGACGGAAGATTACGAGATCAAAGGGAAAGTCGTGCGCCAGAAGATCAGCCTGACCAACGACTTTCAGCAGGCGGGCGAACGCTACGGTTCGCTGGGCAAAGTGGATCAAGACCATTTGGTTGATAACATAGCTGATTCACTGGGAAAGGCAGATAGGCCGATTCAGCAACGCATGGTGGCAAACCTCAAGAAAGCTGACACCAAATTGGGCAAACGCGTCGCAAAGGCGCTCGGACTAAGCTAGCGACAGAGGAACCTACCCGCCGCTGAGCCCAAAATGCTCTGCTTGCATACGCTCGCGCGGTGCTATTTCGTATGTTTTTCCCCGCTTATTACGAAGCCCTCATTGTCTTTTTCACTGTGGATGATTTCAAATCTGTCTTCGATAGGATCGACTGAATCTCTTGGATGGTGTAAGCAGCGTTTATGGATGAGGTGAGGCCTGGCCTTATTTCCTTCGGTTTGGTCATCAGTTTCATGAACCACTTGACCCGCAAAACGTTGCCAAATGCAGCAACCATATTTCAAATACATAAAAGGTTTATACTCAGGGCTTCGATAGGCAAGAACGCCTAGTGGAGAGTTTTGAAATGAGACGCTCTAAACTCGAAATGTACATAGACATCCTCAGAGTGCTGGCTCATCGAGGACCATTGAAGCTGACGCACATAATGTACAAAGCGAACGTAAACTGCAATGTCCTGAAAAATTACGTGCGCTTCCTGATTAGTCAAGGTCTTGTTGAAGAAAGAATCGTGGGGAAAGAGAGGCGGGTCTACGCCGTAACTCAGAGAGGCATAACCGTACTTAAGTACTTCAGAGAGCTAAGACAAGTGCTTCCCATCATTGAAGAAGAAAACCGCAGGCCAACACCTTTTTGATTTCGTTAATGAAAGCGCCTAAGCACATTCGTGCGCACACGCTACATGAATTCCCCTTTCCACGCGCAAATGGAGAAGTCTCGCAAATTCCCATTTTCCTATTTTTCATAAATGGATGTAACTTTCTGGTGAGGTGGCTACTCTTTTCTTCTAAGTCGCTACTGCGACTATATTTTGAGCTCGTATATGTCTAGATTCTTCTGAAAATGTCTGAAGCCCGCTTGGCCCACGCCAGCTAGGGTGGAGGAGGCGGGCTCTCTGGAGGGGGTGGAGGGAGACGAGCTTCATTTTCCCCAATCTCCTTTATCCTTTGTTTCTTTGATCTTGCGAGAGGGAAAATGCTCAGAACGACGGTGCACGCACCAGCAATCGTCAGCGGAATTGGATACGGGCTATACTGCGGGTTTACTTCAGGGTGCCTCTGGAAATACAGGAGCGTGGCAATACCTGAAACCAGCAGGGCCGTTCCAACACCTAACAGCACGTATGCAAGATATTCCCAATGTGGAGATCGCAAATGTCAGGCTCCTCCTTGCCACTCCTCCATTTCCAACATCCATTCAGCCTTCCAACCAATCATAGCACGAACACGCACAGCACGTATAGAGTCAGCGCTGTGATGAACAAAATCAGCCAAAGAATCTTGCTCCAATCATAAACGTCATGGCCATTCATCGGCGGAATTGGGATGCTGTCGAAAAAAGCCATCGTCAAGCACATCACAAGCCCAACGTTCCCTATGACCGTCCACCCCATCGTAAACACGCTGAAGAAAACTGCTGCAAACACCAAAGCAACTGCGACTTGGGCTGCCGCGACCAAACCAAGAGAACGCTTTGTAAACTTTGGAGCATTGTGAGTCAGCCGGGCCGGAGAAGAAAAGGGCACTTTGAAAACCAATACGGAGAAGAGAAAAGTGCCCAGACCAAAATACCACAAACGATGCTCGGTCCACACTCCCTCAACCCTTGCCACAATCGATATCAAAAAGTTCTTGCAGAACTCCACAACAATACTTGTGGCCAAGACAGTAGGAATTAGAATCCAAATTTGACTCAAATCACTGACTCTAACATATGAATAAGCGAATGTCAAAAACGACAAGGAAACCGCATAGGAAATCGCCTCCAACTTTGTCAACGTGAATACACGTGCAGCACGCGAACCAATGACCAGCTTGCGTTTTGCAGAGATGAACTCCTGCAGCCACTTTTTCAAAGTCTCTGGAAGGGTCGCGCTGATTTTCTGCGCCACCATTTGACTTGGAAAAGACTCAGGATTAGTTACTGCCGAAGCCAAAGATGAAACAATGCTCGCAAAACCTGCCGTTACGACGCTCGCAAAGAAAGCCCCGACGGGAGAAGGTGCCCAGATCTGTTCTCCTTCTCCTATGATTGCCTTAAACTTCTCGCCCAGAGTGCTCGCGAATTCATTGGCATCTGAAACTTTGCG
>JBGPBS010000047.1:0-10742 GCA_041481365.1 Bathyarchaeia archaeon | reverse complement strand
TCAAACTTTTCCAAGGAATTGCCTACTCTCAAAGCCTAGCAACATAGCCAAACCTGGATAGTACCTGTGATTTCAGCTATCAGCAATCTTCTTCAGTTGGTTCTGGTACATTTCAACCATTTCAGCGGATGTTGTGGCATCTTCTGCCGCTTTATCTAACCTACAGTTGCCTGTGAACCTCGGAAACCTAATGGCGAGTCCGCTTCCTTTTCGAACGGAATCCACTGCACACGTGTGAATCGGGCTTAAGGTGATTTCTGCGCCTAGAATCTCAATTACCTCCGCAGGCTCGAACCAGACGTCAGCCTCAAGTGTTGATTTGACTCTCGGATGCTTGTGTGAAACGACGTGTTTCTCCATCATCTTCGGAAGCTTCGCTAAGTCTTCATCAGTGAAACCAGTCCCACACTTCGTTACGGTTTCAAAAGTATCATCTTCAGAATTGTAGGCCGCAAGAAGTAGGGCACCGTAAGTCCCCGCCCTCTTTCCTCTGCCATGAAAAGCTCCGACCGCAACCAGGTCAACGGTATCCCTCATTTCACTCTTGTAGTCACGTTTGTATTTTATCCACAGCCAACCGCGTGCCCCTGCTTGGTATACAGAGTCCTTGGCAATTGACTTGCAGACTAGACCCTCGCATCCATTTTCTATGGCCTCCAAAAAGAATTTTTCAAGCTCGCGTGCATCGCCGACGATCATGTGCTGCGCCAGTTTAACACGTTCACTTTCCCTAATTATCTGCTCAAGCATCCTCCTTCTCTGGGTGTAAGGTTCGAAAGTCAGATCTTTCCCGTCGACATACAGCGCCTCGAACATGAAAAGTGAGACCGGATAGTCTTCTATGGCTCTTTCAATCTCATACTTGCGCCTCCGATGCATGAGCTCCTGAAAAGGACGCATCTCACCAGAATTTACATCGACGACCACACATTCACATTCAAGAATAGCTTCCTTTGCTTTGACGTGTTTCTTGAAGAGCTTAACAGCATCAGGATACTGACTCGAAATGTCTTCCAAACGCCTAGAATAGAGCGTCACAATGTCTCCGCTTTTGTGGGCTTGGAGTCGTTCTCCATCATACTTGTATTCTGCCATGCACTTTCCGCCGAGTTTTCCAAGGATTTCTTCCGGAGACGAGAGCCTTTCAGCGAGCATTGGCCTTATGGGCTCGTCAACGGAAACCCGGAATCTCTTGATTCCTTCGATTCCCTTTTCAACGACGGTTTTTGCGACTCTGCCCAGGTCAGAGCTGATGTTATATGCCCGTTCAACGTCTTCACGGGCTTCTTTGCCGCCTCCATAAGCCACGGCCAAAGCGTCAAGAACAGTCATATCAGCTATTCCCAAACGCAAGTTCCCAGTAACAGTTTTCATCACATACTTGGCTTCTCTTGGAGATGCTGCAGCAAGAAGACCGGCCAACAGTGAAACTTTGAGATCAACAGCACCTGAGCCTGAGGCCTTAGCCATCTTATCAAACGTCTCATACACCTTCTCCACCGTCAATGGTTGCTGGAAGAATGTCACTTGCTTCTTCTTGGCAACGAAGCTTTCAGTCGATTCGCCGATGTCCCCACTCTTATTCAGATCTTCTTCAACCTCAGCTTCTCTCCTCCCAGAAACCTTGACAAGCGCCTTCACTGCAAGTTTTTCAGCTACGCCAATCTCAATGCCAACAAAATCAGGATAGATTTTGCCCTGGGTCAAATAGACCACTTTGTCTATGACTTCACTGGGCGTCTTCTTCAAAAGTTCAACCAACAGATCCGTAATTTCCAGCCGCTTAGTCGTCGCCCCGATCTTCTCATAAGCATCAGCAATCACAGCGTACTCCAATCATCAAACCTCAGTGTTACAAATGAAAGCGGAAAGTATTAAGATTTCATTCTAAACAGATTACCTTGCTTGCAACGGCCGATAGCCCGCCCCCTGAGCGCATGCCTCAGCACCAACTTGAAGCACAAGATCAACAATCAAAAGCATGGCCTAGACGAAGTCACGTGCTAACGAGCACGAACAAAAAAAACTGATGCCAAAAGCCGAAAAATCGACTGGGGAGCGTGCGTTCTGCGAGCCCTTTCACCGTCCAAAACGCAGGTTAGCCTACCCAAACTCCCAGTATGCTACTATCGAACCACAAACGAATCCTAGCAGGCAAAAGCCTTAAGTCCATTTAGGCTTCATATGTCCGTGGATGATGAGAACCGAGAGTCAATAGAGCAAAAAGCGGTGATATGACTCGACGGGCAAACTGACATTCACTCACGCTGAAACCTGTCAACACATAAAGAGAAAGGTCAAACATCCTCAACGTTTCTCGAACGTACTTCGGTTGACCCGTTCCTCAATTGCTCGCGTGTTTAAAGAATCCTGCAATCGCAACAATTTCAATTGCAGTATTAAGAAATGAACAGCTCAAGAAGGATTTAATATAAGCAAGAATCTGTCAGGTCACACTAAAACAAAGTCCAGCCTGGCGGCCAAAGCCAGTTGGTGAAGGAGAAAACCGCATTTGAGCCACTTGGTAAAATGGTTCGAAAAGAGACGTGAAGACAAAGCAATTGAGCTTGTGCAGCAGCACTTGGCTCTTGCGACATCGACAGTGGAAGATCTGGAAAAGGCGATAACGGCTGCAACAAGGGGAGAAGAGAAAGAGGAGCGTGGATTTGCCGAAACAGTTACAGAAGGCGAAAGAGAAGCAGATAGGCTTCGCAGAAAAATCATGGACGAAATATCGAAGGGAGAGCTCTCTCCAACAGATAGGGAGGATCTAATGGAGCTCGTCAAGAAAGTAGACATGGTTGCAGATTGGAGTCGAGAATCGACACGAATACTGGGCGCGATACCGATGGAGTCTGTGCCCGAAGTTATCAAAGAGAATTTTCTGGAAATGGTTAAAAGTGCAAGAGAATGCGTGCGATCCGTCCAAAAATGTGTGAACAAAATGCTGACTAAACCCGAAGAAGCACTTCAGGCCGCCGATGCCGTTGAAAGAGAAGAAGAAAAAGTCGACGACATACATGAAAAAGCAAGAATATCCCTTGGAAAAGAGGATTTGCCGAAGGCTGGAGTAGCAGTCTTAATAAGCCAGCTCTTCGAAGCCTTAGAAATGATCGCAGACACGTGCGAAGACGCCTGCGACCAAGTAAGAGTCATAATGATCAGGAGATAGTGCACGAATATGTCAGAGACGAAAATCGATATTTCAGACCTCAAAAGTGAGGGCGGCGACCTAATCAAAGAGTTAAGCCAACTCATGAAAGAAAAAACTAAAGCCGAAATAGAAACGGCAACAGACTGCATAACCATAAAGGGCAAGGACAAAGCAATTTCAAGAACTTATCTCAGAGTGCTTCTGAGAAAGTTCCTGCATCAGCAAGGGTTGAAAGAGTATTTCAGAGTCATAGGCGGAAAGGAAAACACCCTAATTGTCAAAGAGATAAAGGTTAACGAAGAAGAATGAGGTCGTTCTGACACCATCACACCTCATGAACTTGTTTCATCGTCAGGGCTCTGCAGGATCGACAGTCGAAGTTATGCAAAAAGGTCTTTTCTCTATCCACTGTCTCCTGCGACAAAAAGGATTCGATCAGAGTCTAAGCGGCTTCAAAGCAAAAAAGCCGCTGGCATTTCACGTCTTTCGGGGCCCTGCTACGAATGGCCTAGATGTAGATCTGACGCATGGATGAAGCTGAAACTTTCAAATTGTTTTTCCTCCCCTTGCCGGATTGTTCGCACTGACTTATGCTCTGCATTGGCGATCTTAAGTGTTTGTTGAACTAGCGGAGACTTCTAATCTTCAAGCAAAACGTATAAACGCCCAACAAAAGTCATAAAGACAAAAGGCGGGGTCAGATGAAGTGCGACAGATGCCAAGCTGAGACTTTTCTGCCTTTCACGTGCCTTTATTGCGGAGGACACTTTTGTTCAGAACATCGCCTGCCGGAAAATCATGAATGCCCACGAATGGATCTGGCCCGCTTGCCCAAAGAGAAGGCACGACCACTCGCCCCTCAAAAAGGGAAATCATACGAACATAGTGTTATCTATACGCCACCCAGCAAAACAAATGCTAGAATGCGATTCAGCAAAAAAGAGATCTGCCACCTATCTGTAGCTACGCTACTTGTAATAGCAGTTGGGTTATCATTTATAGGTTTGCTGGGCCTTCCGTCCGGAAACAATGTGCTGAACTATGCAGCGGTAATTGTCTTCGTCATGATGTTCAGTGCATCTTTTTTTGCACATGAAATGGCCCACAAGTTTGTCGCCCAAAAAGAAGGATATTGGGCAGAGTTCAGGTTGACACTTGTCGGTGCCGCATTGACATTGCTTTCAGTCATACCCATAGTCTTCAAGATTATCGCTCCAGGTGCAGTTATGATCGGAGGCCCTGCTGATAGACGACAAGTAGGGAGAATATCAATAGCTGGACCAGCAACAAACATAATATTGTCCTCCACGCTGCTGGGAGCAGCTATCCTTGTTCCTGATTATCAACGCATCTTCTTGGCCGGGGCAGCTTTCAATGCTTGGATAGCCCTGTTCAACCTGATTCCCTATGGGATATTTGATGGATTGAAAGTTTTCGGCTGGAACAAGAAGATCTGGCTTGCTGCTTTCGCTATGAGTCTAACCTTGACTGCAGTGTCTTATGTACTCCTCTAATGAAGCATTTGCCCGGAATTGTCGGGGAAACAAAATGAAGACGATGGAGATTAACAAAGGCAAAAAGTTTCAACAAAAACCATTCGAAAACAGGTACACGAAAATTCCGAAAAGCATCCTTGCGTATGCGTATACGATAAAAAAGCAATCGGCCTAGAGAAGCTCTATCGTGACATGCACTTCTTCCGGAACACGAATACGCATGATACGCCGCATAACGCGTTCTTCAGCGTCAATGTCGACTAGACGTTTGTGGATGCGCATTTCCCATCTGTCCCAAGTTGCAGTGCCTTCGCCACATGGCGACTTCAAAACTGGCACCTTCAACCTCTTGGTTGGAAGCGGAACTGGACCGTTCATCTTGACTCCTGTCTTTTGGGCGATAGCCTTCAGTTCGCCGCAAACATCCTCCAGTTTGACGTAATCTGTGCTGGTCAAGCGTATTCTTGCTTTTCTAACCATCGCCAATCATTCCTACTTTTCTGTTTCTAAACAGCCATATCAGGTATTTACCTTAGACGATTAACCGCAAAATAAAAACCTATCGAAACAGATAACGGCAAGAACCACTACAATAGCGCCGATAATGTATGGCCGGACTGAAACTTGAGGCAAAAGCGGTATTCTTCGACTTAGATGGCACGATTGTAGATTCGAAAGAGGCATACTTGGCAGCGATGAAGACTGCCCTGTCGAAAATGGGAAAACAGGAGGAGGACAACGTTAAGTTGGCGACAGAGATTCCGAGGAGACTTGAGCAGAACCTGCCAATAAGTGACTTGATAGAAGGTGTGGACGTGAAGAGATTCTTGGAACACTATCTTTATGCCTACTATCAAGCCACCGGAACGAAGGCTCGGCCTATGCCGAGCATTTCACAAGTATTGGAGAGACTTTCAGGCAGAGTCAAGATGGCCATCATAACTATGCGTTGTGTTCCAAAGGAAAAAGTGATTGAAGAGCTAGCAGGGTTCAATTTGGCAAAATACTTCCAGTGCGTAGTGACTGCATTTGATACGCATGATCCTAAGCCATCTCCCGAGGCGCTGGTCAAATGTGCAAAACAACTAGATACGTCGATAATACGATGCGTGGTTGTAGGCGATTCAGTCGCAGATATAAAGGCTGGAAAGAATGCTGGGACAAAAACAGTGGCAGTTCTATCAGGTATCTTTTCTCGCCAAGAACTGGAAAGGGAAAAACCAGATCTGATCTTGGAAAGTGTGAAAGATCTCCCAGATTGTCTAGAATAACATGCAAAAGTGCCTCAGGATATTGCTAAAACCGAAATATAACAGAAAATTATCGAATAATGTTATAGAAGCAAACACGAATAAAGCTTATCTGAAGCTTTTCGCCTATATTCTTCATCGGAGAAGGCTTCGAAGCGGGAATATCATGAACTTTGTCGAAATACTATTGTCGCAGAAACTTCGAGAAAAAGACCCCATGCTGGACGCTCTCGGCTCAGATCGCAAGGTGCTTCAAATAGCATCTCAGGATTTGGTGAACTACCTCAAGGTTCATTGGGAACTTGTGGGAAAAGAGGCAAATGACTGCGACATAGTGGAGAGGTTGGAAAAGTTCTATAATGAAAATCGGAGTGAACTCGAAGAGTTCTTGAACATCTGGACGGGAATATGGCTTCGGAAGTGGAAAGAACGGGTAAAGCTGCTGATTGGCAATGAGAACGCGAATCGGTGGAACAAGGTCACCAAGATTCTCAGCAATGCGGAACCCATTTGGAAAAACCTCCCGAATCGGCAAGATATAGAAGAGATCGTAGTCCTCACCCTCGTTAAGAACGGGGAGATCTGCGGCACTTCGATTCTTGCCGAGAATCTGCTAAAAATGGAATTAGGGGAAAAGAAGAGGGAGTATCTCAGCGAAAAAGAGCAAATACTGAATGTTGTCAACAGCACTTTGAGAAAAGCTAGGGAATTGACCCAAAGCAAAGGACCATTGATTTTTGTGAAAATTGACAAGGGCTACTATTCTAATCTCTGAGACTCATTAGACAACGCAACATAATCGTCTTTCTTCGATCGACAGAAAACGTATTACCTCAGGTTTCTACTGCTTAGGACTTGCTCCTCGATCATTCAATTCTCTGTCCCATTCGTCTAACGTCAAATGTGTCTTGACGTATTTTCCTTCTAGGGGAGTTTACAACCGGATCAAGAGGCTGGAGCCATGAATATATTGTTCAACGGTCGATAATAAGACAAAACTATCATAAATCTATCTGATGGACGAATGTTGTCAGCGTATTCTGTCTCTTTGAAGATTGTGCGTTTGCCAAGAATACTTTCTGATAGTTGTCCTCTCTCCATAGCCGCAGGCTGCGCATCGTTTCTTCGCGACGCTGTATGCTCTTCTTCCGCACCGTCTGCAGCGTGTGTGCACCGTTTTGCCTTGGCGTTTGCCGAAAGACGGTGTTCCTTTTCCCAAAATTGTCACCTTGGTGGAGGCGAAATCAGAACTACGTTGTCTCCTCTAACTATTATTAGTCCAAGCTTTCTGACGTTTTCAGAAGTGGTGGTGTCTTCAGTTTCCTCGAGAACCAAGTTCAAGTGTTGATCAAAACCTTTGAGTCTTCCACGTAGGCTTTTCCCGCCTTTTAGTCTAACGAGCACGATTTTCCCGAGGTTCTGTTCAAGGATTTCAGTGGTCATCTCACTCATTTGCTCATCCTCACGCCATACTTTTATCACTTTTATACTTAACCTTACACATTTAAACCTATCTAAGTGAAGAGGGACATGCCGCTCTCAGCGCCTAACATTTCAACAAACATGTATGCAGAAGTCTATTTCTAAATTGATAACCTTATCATTTGTGAAACAGTCGTTAATAGATGCGGATGTGTGATGTTGGCATCAAAATAATAAATCTCCTTTTTCAATGTTTCACATGTAGTTCGATAATTAATCCAATTCTCTTGATAATTGAATGCTCTCACCAATGTAGTCCCAATGGCGACAATTCCAGATATTGCGATCTTTACACTTCGTTTTTGCCAAAAGCGGCTAAAATCATAAAGTTTTTTGGGGGTCTATAATCGCCTTTCTCTCGTCGTCGTCGCGACAAAAAAAGAGGGTTAGCCCCGCCCTTCATGTTTTTCTGCATCTTTTTTCGCCCATGTGAAGGCAACACTCCAAAATACGCCGAGACACAAAGCAACCCATAACCAAGTATAAACGCCGAGATTTAACATGATGCCGACGTAAACGATAAATATCCCCAAAGACAACGGCAACATCCCGAAGATGACGAGAAAAAGAAGGTAATTTGGAACGGTCATGCTAATCGCCTATCTGAGCGCGCGCTAGTTATTCTTGTTTTGTATCTTGGGTGGCTGTCTCAGTAGTCTGTACCGGCGGAGATTGTGCAGGAGGCGAGGGTTTCTTTCTTCTGAGAGCGATGGCGGCTGCAATTACAGCTATGGCTATGATTATGCCTGCGATGATGTAGGTGAGGTTGTTTGACAATAATCCAAGAAGATCTGCTGACCACATATTGGTCTCAGTTGCTTTCAGCGAAATCTCAGTGTACGCACCTGGATTGCCTGTGTCAGGTTGTTTCACGTACATTTCAACCATGACTCCAGTGCTCTGATCCCAGTGGATCTTGCCTGTCACCGTTTGGTTTCCATAGACGGATGTAGTGACTGCTGTAATGTCGAGCACGTTGATGTTTCTGTAGGCCCCCGCGTATATTCCTGTCGTTGTTTGATTTATCGTCGGCGAATTCGGCTGGGTTGCAAGCGGATCTCCGCTCTTGAGGTTAGCGGCAATGAGGAAGCGAGACCCAAACAAAGTTATGTTACTGGTTACAGACGTCTCTGTGCCATTATTGAAGTGACTAGTCATGTTGAGGCCGATTGTTGTGCCGGTTACGTTTTCAACCTCGAATTTCTCCCAATCCATTTTCTTTTCATCTGTGATGTAGGAAGGTTCAGTTCCGTTTCCACTCCATATGATGCTGATTTGACCGTACTTTATCCAGTCTCCAGCTTTGACTCCGACATTGTAGTCTACAGCTCGAACCAGCGTAGGTAAAACCATAAATGCAACAAGAATTGCCAGAGTAACGGTCCTTAAGTACGCTTTTACCACTCTTTTCACTTGTCAACACCGCGAATACGTAGCCATTTGACTATATCAATTTTCGCAAGGTTACCGGCCAGTGCACGCGAGTAGTATTTCTAGTAGTAGAGCAGAGTGGTGGAGTATCACTTCTAGTAGTATAGAGTGCGAGTAGTAGAGCAGTGTATTGCTTCTCCTATTAGAGCTTCGTAGAGTGCGCGCGCTAAAGGAAGCAATGATAATGTACGCGCGCTTATCTCCCTTGACGCGCAAAAGTTTTTACTCTCTAGCTTGAATATCATCGGTGTTCAAGGTGATGTTTGAATTGGTTAGATGGGAGTATAAAGTGATCCCCATAAAGACTCAGATCCATTCGGATTATTTGCAAGGCGAGCGAAGACCAGTTATAGAAGATGTTCAAAATGACCTGAACGCCCTAGGCAATGAAGGATGGGAGCTTGTCAGCGTCCAAGACACTAGGCTGGCAGATGGCAGAATGTTCACCGTCGCCTACCTCAAGAGGCACAACAGAAGCGTATGAACGCGTACGTGGTAACGAGGCAAGAAAACCATAAACGCTGACATTTGACTCAAGATCAGTGTAGGGTCGTAAAACCTGTTTTGGGTGTCATGGCGCGCGCCAAACATTTTCTTCAGAGTGTCTAAGGCTTTCTCGGTCTTAGCGTGCGCTATCGAAGGATGTGAAAACCGCACATGACATTTAACCATGGCAATCAGCCCCTTTTGTTTTGCAGACTAGAATCGTCAGTCATACATTTGTTGTGGACCATTCTTCCATATCCGTATAAAAACGGGGTTTGCCAAAGATAGTAAGGGGCATCTGACAAAGGCTATAACTCGGCGCGAAGTCAAGGAAATATCATAGATTTTGCGTGGCAGCTTAAGAAGGATGGGTTAAGCGAGATCACCATTAGGAACTATTCTAAGTCTCTTGAAGTGTTAGTGAAGAGAGGCGCCAATCTATTTGAGCCTGAATCCATTAAGGCTGTCATCGCATCTCAAGCTGGTTGGAAACTCTACAAGGATGTTAATGGTTGCAGCTTACAAGAAGTTTGCAGCATTCCATAACATCTCTTGGACATTGCCGAAGCATGAGGTTAATAGGAAGCTGCCTTTCATTCCGCTTGAGAAGAAGATTGATGACCTTATTGCTTCATGTGGAAAGAGAATGGCAACTGTGCTTCAACTGCTCAAGGACACTGGTATGCGTATTGGAGAAGCTCTAGACTTGCAGTGGACTGACATAGACCTTGAAAGAAAGATGATACTTCTTAACAGACCCGAAAAGCATGGAATGCCAGAGCCTTAAAGATATCTAATAAGCTTATTACGATGTTGAATAGACTTCACAAGGTCAACGATAAGGTATTTCCGAATAAGACTAAGGCAACTATTGCAAACAACTTCAACAGGCAGAGGAAGAACGCAGCACAGAAGATTGGAAATCCTAGACTATTAAGGATACACTTTCATACCTTCAGACATTGGAAAGCAACTACAGAATACCATAAAACAAAGGACATCCTTTATGTGATGAAACTTCTTGGGCATAAGAGCATAAGCAACACCCTAGTCTACACTCAACTGGTGGAGTTTGGAGGAGACGAATATTGCTCTGCTGTAGCTGGTAGTGTAGGAGAGGCTAAGAAGCTGATAGAATCAGGATTTGAATATGTCTGTAATCATGATGGGATAATGCTCTTCAGAAAGCGCAAGTAGTGGAACAGCTTAACTTCTAAGTAGTAGCATATGCTAACCCAGCTTCAAATAAGATTGCGAGGAAAGTTCTCGTAGTGGGGAAATCAATGTATCGTGAGCCACAGATTCCTGATAGTCAGAAACTAGGGCTAGTGGGAGAAAAAGCAATAGAGAGTCGCTTATCTTCTTTCTCCAGTGTCATGCGGCCAGGGTATGATGTCGGGATAGATTATTTCTGTGAACTAATAGAGAAAAGATCACCTTCAG
>JBGPBS010000046.1:0-10976 GCA_041481365.1 Bathyarchaeia archaeon | reverse complement strand
CTCCGAGGCCTGCCCCTGGTAGCAAGATCAAGCCGACAAGAGACCACCAGAAAAAGCCATACGAAGAGAATGCCACTGTACCGAAGGTATTTCCTTTTTTGAATTCCATTGCGCCTGCTATGATTTGAGCTAGTCCGCCGTAAGCCAAGCCCATAGCCAGGATCATGCTGTCCAATTTGTAGTAGCCAGCATTCGCCAGATTCAGCAAGACGGTTGTCAGTCCGAATGCCAACAATCCAAGCGGCGCGGGATTTGCCAGTTTTTCACTCATTTCTTTCCAGTCCTTTAATTTCTGTTGTTAGAGGCATTTTTCGCATTGCTTCGAATTTAAGTCTTTCTAAACCTGCTTCTCGCGTGTCCTGCTTGTTATCCACTTTGCAGTTTCTAGGGATCCGAAGGTTATCGCCGTGAATAGTATTGCAAACGCCCAGTCGAGCGGTTCAGGAGCGGCCACGTCGAACACTGAGTTGACTCCTGGCGCGTAGAGTATGAAGAGCTGTAGGACAAAAGACGCTGCGACAGCGTACCACAGGAATTTGTTCTTGAAGGCACCTACCTTCCACACAGGGTACTTGAGGGATCGCGCCGATATTGCATTGGCCAATTCCATGAGGATCATGGACGTTAGCAACTGCGTCCGCGCTTCAAGCAAGGGGTTGTATATTACTTTGCCTGCGGCGTTTAGAGTAGGTGGCAACCATGGTTGATAGTAGAAGTATCCGAACAAGAGCAGGGCTGCCATTAATATTGGTGTCAGAGACAGGTAAGCTTTGACTTCGCGCGTGAAGACGCTCTCGTTTGGATCACGTGGTTTTCTCTCCATGATGTCTGGGTCGCCTGGGTCAATGCCCAATGCAATTGCGGGCAATCCGTCGGTAGTCAGGTTCACCCACAAAAGCTGTGTCGCGGTCAACGCTATCGTTGCGCTGCCCACAACGGCAGCATCTGTCGCTGGCGCGTTCATTCTTGCGAGAAAGGGGACAGAGATCACGGCAATGAGCATCACAAGGATTTCCATGATGTTGCAGCGCAGCAGATAGGTAAGGTATTTTTTGATGTTTCCATAGATTTCTCTGCCTTCCCTGATAGCTTTGACAATTGATGCGAAGTTGTCATCTGTCAAAACCATGTCCGAAGCTTCTTTCGCAACGTCAGTACCAGTGACTCCCATTGCAATGCCTATGTCAGACCTCTTGAGTGCTGGTGCATCGTTCACTCCATCGCCAGTCATCGCGACCACTTGCCCTTTGGCCTTCCAAGCATTAACAATCCTTATCTTATGTTCAGGCGAGACTCGCGCATAGATCGCGACACTCTCAACTTTTTCAGCCAGTTTTTCATCGCTTATCTTGTCCAGTTCCTCGCCGGTAAGCACCCTGCCTTCTGCGTCGTTCTCATCTAGCAAGTTCAGCTCCTTAGCTACAGCAATTGCCGTGAGCTTGTGGTCGCCCGTCACCATTACAACTTTGATGCCGGCCTTCTTGCATAAGTAGATCGCGTCTTTGGCTTCTTCGCGCGGAGGATCAATCATTCCCATTATGCCGATGAAAACCATGTCTTTCTCAGTTTTTTCGTCAGAATTCTCTGTAGATTCTGACGATTCCTTTGATGCGAAGCCCAAGTTTCTCAGAGCTTGAAATGCCATGGCTTCGGTGACTTTCAGGATCTCTGTTCTGTCTTCCTGTGTGATCTTTTGAACTTTGCCATCTGCGTAAATCTTGGTGCATTTGCTTAGAACCACTTCTGGCGCGCCTTTCATGTAGGCAATTTTCTTTCTTCCCGAAGCAAGGTGAATCGTGGTCATACATTTTCTTTCCGAAGAGAATGGAATCTCGCCTATGCGCGGTGCTTCCTGTTCCAGTTCTTCCTTCCACAAACCAGCTTTCGCTGCAGCGACAACCAATGCTCCCTCGGTGGGGTCGCCTTTGATGATCCATCTTTCGGTTTCTGTATCTTTTTCCAGTCTAGCATCATTACACAATGCTGCAGCTTTCAAAAGTGAACGAAGGTTCTCGTCTTTCATGTCAATATTGCTTTCTGCAAGAAATTCCCCTTCGGGCTTGTAACCCACTCCTGAGACTTTGATCGTCTGACCGCCTGCGTATATTCTCTGAACGGTCATCTCGCCCTTTGTCATCGTGCCAGTCTTGTCAGAGCATATGACGCTTGTACATCCCAATGTTTCAACAGCTGGCAATTTCCTGACTATGGTGTTTACCTTGGCCATTCGGTACATGCCGACGGCAAGAGCGCCAGTCACGATCGCAGGTAAAGCTTCTGGGACTGCTGCAACAGCGAGGCTTATCCCCCACAAGATCATGTCAAAAATGCTGCGCCCCTCGATGATTCCCAGAACTGCTACGGCCAAGCATACAGTTACAGACAAGATTCCTATCCACTTTCCAACAGATGTCATTCTTTTTTCAAGTGGCGTCTTCTCCTCTTTTGATGTTTGAACCATGCTGGCTATTTTGCCGAATTCCGTGTTCATTCCGGTAGACGTTACTGCCGCCTTCCCGCGTCCATAGACGACCACTGTTCCGGTGAAAATCATGTTGCGCCTGTCGTTGACCGGCGTTTCTTCACTTATCTTTGCCCTGTCCTTGTTGACCGGTGAAGATTCACCTGTTAATGAGGCCTCGTCCACTTTCAGATTGAATGCTTCTAAAAGTCTGGCGTCGGCTGGTACTTTGTCACCTGTGTATATCAGGACGATGTCTCCTGGAACGATCTCGCTTGTTTGGATCTTTACTTCCATTCCATCCCGCAATACCGTAGCAGTTGGAGCAGTCATTTCCTTCAGTGCATCCAAAGCTTTTTCCGACCGGTATTCCTCCGCAAACCCGAGGATTGCGCAGGCAAAAACTATGGCGATGATAACTATTGCGTCAGTAAGTTCGCCTAAATAGATCGAAAGTCCAGTGGCAATGAGCAATATTACAATCAGCAGATCTGCGAATTGTCCGACAAACAGCCTAATTGCTGACGTTCCTCTTTCTTTCTGCAGTTCATTGGTTCCATATTGTTCAAGCCGCCTCTGAGCTTCCTCTCGGCCTAAGCCAGTTTCTTTAGTGTTCAACCTTTTGATTGTTTCTTCGATTTCAAATGCGTACCAGGGTTCCGACATCGATCTTCCCTTTAGCATATTCTAGGAACTGGATCGCCAACAGGTCTAGAGACTATTCTTTTGCCTCCAACTAGCGTTTGCATCGCTACACCCTTGAACTCCGCAGTCGCTTCGCCGATGATTTCTGCATCCTTTCCTTCCATGTTTGCTCTCAGAAGCTTCAAGACGCCTCTTGCCTTTTCTTTCACAACGCCTATGATTATCTTCCCTTCGTTTCCAACTTCAAATGGATCTAACCCCAGCATTTCACATGCTGATCGTACATCTTTCCTGATCGGAACCTTATTCTCATAGAGGAGTATTCCCACTTTGGATTTTTCGCTGAACTCATTCAATGCGTCAGCCAGACCGCCTCGCGTCGGATCTTTAATCGCAACTATCCCGCCAACCTCGCCGAGCAGACGTTGAACTAAACGGTTCAGAGGTTTGACATCAGATTTTATGTTGCTCCCAAAGCTCAGGCCCTTTTGCGCAGACAGGATGGCCAGTCCGTGGTCGCCTATCGTTCCTGACAGAATTATTTTGTCGCCAGCTCTAAGATTCGAGTCCAGAGTCCATCGTGCGGTAGATTCTCTTCTGAAATGCTTCACAACTTCGAAGTTTCTCTCTAAAGCTTCTGTTCTTCTTCCAATTCCTGACGTGTTTATTACACAGCCGCCTAGAGTTCCTTTCTCAACGACTTTGGTGTCGCCCGTAACTATGTTAACACCGGCTTCTCCGCATGCTTGTTTCATGCTAGCTAAGATCCTCTCGAAGTCCGCGAGGGCCAAGCCTTCTTCTAGAATGAAACCACATGCCAAGGCGTAAGGTTCAGCGCCTATAGCAGCAATATCATTAACTGTGCCGGACACAGCTAGACGCCCAATGTCTCCGCCAGGAAAGAAAATGGGCTTAACAACATGTGAATCGCTCTTCAGCGCTATATTGCCAACAACGGCCGCGTCATCCATTGCCTCAAGTGGGACTTCAGCATCGTCTGCGCCACCAAAATATTTCACCACGTAGTTCTTTATCAAATCATGCATGACTGTTCCGCCGGCACCATGCAGCATAGTAATGAACTCGTCCCTTACGGGCAACTTGATCTACACCCCAGTTTCAAACATTAGTCTCCAAGTTAGAAATAAGGAAATCGCACGAGTCTGAGCCTTCCCTTTGATTTCATGAATGGGAAATGTTTTGCTGCTCCAGAAAGGAGTGCGCGGCGCTCAAAGCTCTCGGTCGCCCATAGCGATAGCGAAAAAGGTGAAGAGAGCGGCAGAATCTCTAGCAAGCGCAGGGCTAGGTGATGTTGTTAGCAAAAGGGTCTAGAAATGTAGGAAGTATTTGATTATCAGGGGTGCAAACACGAGTGCCGTGACGGACATTAATTTGATGAATATGTTCTGGCCTGGTCCTGCAGCGTCCTTCATAGGGTCTCCGACTGTGTCCCCGATCACTGTTGCCGCATGGGCTGGGCTTCCTTTGCCTCCGAATTCTCCGCCTTCAACATATTTTTTGGCGTTGTCCCATGTGTTTCCAACGTTTCCCATGAAGAGGCCAAGCAGGAGACCTGTGATAATTGCTCCCGCTATCATTCCTATGATTGCATCTGGGCCAAGGAGGAATCCGACTAGAAGAGGCGCGATTATGGCAACTGATCCAGGCAGTACCAGTTTCCTCAACGCGTTGTTCGTTGTAATTCTGACGCATTGGGCATAGTCCGGCTTTGCCGTTCCTTCCAATAAGCCTGCGATTTCCCTGAATTGCCTTCGGATTTCACCCACAAGGCTGTAGGCTCCGTCGCTTACTGCAAGAATTACAACGGCCGTGAAGAACGGGGGCAGTGCTGAACCTATGAGCAATCCTGCGAAGGTCCTTGGGTTAAGAAGGCTCAAAACCGCGTTCTGGCCTCCCGCCAGCGTGCTGACATACTGTGTGAATGCTGGGATCTGGGTTATGGCTACAAAGAATGCTATTGCCGTTAGGGCTGCTGAGCCGATTGCGAATCCTTTACATATGGATTTCATCGTGTTTCCAACGGAGTCCAGCTTATCCGTTATCTTTCTTACGTCTGCAGGGAGCTTTGCTTGTTCTGCTATTCCTGCTGCATTGTCTGTTATCGGTCCGTACGCGTCAGCAGCTACTATCACTCCTGTTATTGAAAGCATGCCTACTGCTGAGATCGCGACACCGTATACTCCTCCGCTTAGGAACGATATCATCTCAGCCACAGCGATGAACAGTATCGGTATGAATACACTGTAGTATCCCATTGAAATACCGGAAAGTATTGTGAGCGCAGGTCCACCTTGAGCTGCCTTTGCTACTTTCTTGGTTGGTGCGTAGTTGCTTGAAGTGAAGTAGTCGGACGTTACCCCGAGGGCCACTCCCACAACCAGCCCACTCAGTATAGATACGAATGGTCCGTACCATTCGCTTCCAAGAAGATAGGTAACTACGAAGTAAGATGCTACTGCCGTAAGAACGGTGGCAATTATGGACGCCCTTGTAAGTGCCTTTTCAGGTGATCCTCTCACCGTGAAAGCTGTGACTATAGACGCAATTATCCCTACCGCGGAAACCATGAGAGGCAGGAGTACCCATTCGAGTTTTGCTCCTCCATCTGGAAGCTTATAAAGCACGGCCCCGAGAATCATTGTGGCTACTATTGCGCCCACATAGGATTCAAAAAGGTCGGCTCCCATTCCTGCTACGTCGCCTACGTTGTCTCCGACGTTGTCAGCTATTACACCTGGGTTTCTTGGGTCGTCTTCAGGAATGTTCTTCTCAACTTTGCCAACGAGGTCTGTGCCCACGTCTGCTGCCTTTGTGAATATGCCGCCTCCAACCCTTGCAAACAACGCGACTGTGCTTGCGCCGAAACTGAAGCCAACCACTTGATTTACGACGTCCACAGCTCTGATGGCATCTAGTCCTCCATACAACATGTAAACAAGAGTTATCCCTAAGACGCCAATGCCGACAACGGCGAATCCCAGAACGCTTCCACCTTTGAAGGCTATGTCTAGAGCTTTCTCTAATCCTTTGGTCCTGGCGGCGTTGGCGGTTCTAGCGTTGGACCTCACCGATATGTACATGCCTATGAATCCGGTTGAAGCAGAACAAGTAGCGCCGATGCCATATGCCAGAGCGACTAAAGGACCAATGAATATGGCGATGGCCACTGCGACTAATGTGATTATGATTGCGATGACCGTGTATTGTCTTCGCATATAGGCTGAGGCGCCTTGTCTGATAAACGAAGAAATCTCTTTCATTCTTTCGGTTCCTTCGTCTTCTCTCAGGATTCTCCAAGCAAGATATGCTATGTAGCCAACTGAAAGGACGCCTCCAACTATAGCCAGTAGGGACAAAACCAACGCTGTTGCCATGTCATATCTCCCCTCAAATAGTTAGAAGTAGAAACGTACCCACACAAGTTGCTTATTAGTGTTTCTTGTGCACTTCTTACATCAAACGTGCGTTTTTTCCATAATTTTGTTTTCCAGAGCTGTTTTGTCGAGTAACATACGGTTCTACTCTGCCTTTTCTTGCGTTTTTGTTTGTTCTTTCTTTGGTCGAAAACGTTATTAGGACAGATTCGAATTGACGTTTCAAATTGAAATCCGAAAGATTGGTCTCACGTTCTCCGTGGTTGGCCCATTTTAATACTGCTGCTTGCAATGGTTGCGACATTGAAGTTCTTGCCATGCTAAGTCCACATTATGACCCTGAGCGACTCGGTGTGAAACTTACTCCCAGCATGAGGCATGCGGACATACTGGTTGTGACAGGGGCTGTTAGCAAAAAAGCGGCTGTTAGGCTTAAGAGGTTGTATGAGCAGATGGCTGAACCCAAGTTTGTCGTGGCGATTGGCGCTTGTGCCATCAGCGGAGGAGTATTTGCAAAATCGTATAACCTGCTTGCTGGAGCAGACAAGGTTGTACCTGTTGTAGCTTACATTCCAGGCTGCCCACCGAGACCCGAGGCCATATTGGACGGCTTGACAAAGATTCTCGCTAAACTTCAAGAGGCGAAGTAGAATTTCGACCGCGCTAGAAAGAGTCAAGGAAAGTCTAAGCGACCTAGTAGCTGGTGTTGACGAAGTTGGGCAGCGACGGCTGCTCGCTAAGGCCGAATCGAAAAACTTGAGGGCGATTTTCGCAAAGCTTCGGGAGGATTTCAAAGAAGATTTCTATTTGGATTTCATAGCCTCAGTTGACTACGTAGAAGAAAGGCAATTCGAAATCAACTACAACGTTTGGATATACAGCTTGAAAACGATTTTGACTGTCAGATTTAGACTACCGAGGGAAAAACCAGCAATTGACACCATAAGCGATTTGATTCCTTCTGCCGTTAGCCATGAACAAGAAGCGTATGACTTGATGGGAATCACCTTCTCGGGGAATCCAAGTCTACGACGAGGTTTTCTAGTCTCTGAAGAGGCAACAAATGGCTTTCCACTTAGGAAAGAAGAAAAGGAGAATAAGGTTTGAGCAACTCAAAATATTTGGAGATACCAGTCGGACCCCAGCATCCAGCACTGCATGAGCCATTGTTGTTCAAGGTTAAAGTTGAAGGAGAAAGAATAGCTGAGATCACTCCTTTTACAGGCTACAATCATAGGGGAATAGAGAAACTCTGCGAGAACAACACCTTTCTCAAGGACGTCTACTTAGCCGGTAGAGTATGCGGAATCTGCAACGTTGTCCACACTACCTGCTATTCTGAGGGTGTTGAAAGAATCGGGAATATTGAGGTTCCGTCAAGAGCTAGATACTTGAGGACTTTGCTCAACGAGTTGGAAAGGGTTCACAGCCACATGCTTGCTTTGGCCGTGATGGGGGAACTGATCGGCTTCCACACCCTCTTCATGCTAATGATGAGGGACAGGGAACCCATTTTGGCCTTGAAGGAATCGGTCGCGGGAAACCGAGTTCAAGCTGACTATGTCATGCCCGGAGGCGTCAGAAAAGACATAGGTTCTGAAAAGATCGAGAAAATCAAAAAGACCCTTGAGCACGTCGAGGAAAGAATGAGATACTACGAGAAAGTCTTCAAAGAGGATTCAATCATAACCAAGAGACTTTCCAAGGTTGGAAAGCTAGACAGACCCGAAGTTAGCAGGTACGGTTTTGTTGGGCCAATAGCCAGAGCTTCAGGCGTGAAGACTGATGTACGGTATGAAGATCCATACGCGGCTTACGGTGAAATTCCATTCAATGTGATTACAAGAGAAGAAGGGGACTCTTGGGCCAGAACCTTGGTCAGGATAAGTGAGGTGTTCGAGGCGATAAATATCGTGAGGTATACTGTTGATCACTTGCCAGATGGACCAATAGGTCCCAAGGTTCCGATAAGAAAGGTTCAAGCTGGCGAAGCTATATCTAGGGTCGAAGCTCAGAGAGGCCAACTGGTTTACTATATTGTCAGCAAAGGCGGAGACAAGCCCTATAGAGTAAAGATAAGAACTCCAAGCTTCAATAACATCATGAACAGTCCGTTGCTATTTAGGGATGCAAACATTGGCGATCTTCCAGTCATACTTGCCAGTTTAGATCCCTGTATATCATGTATGGAGAGACTGGTCGTGATTCATAAGGATGGACTTATAGAAACGAAAACTGTGATGAGCTTGGCGAGATGAAGAAAAATGCTTAAACTGTTTACCGAGATAATGAAGAACCTGTTCAAGAGGCCGGCAACGTACGAGTTTCCCCGCGAAGACAGACCTGCGCAATCAGACTACAGAGGGATGCAAATCCTAGATTTTGAAAAGTGCACCGGTTGCAAGCTCTGCGCAATTGATTGTCCCGCATACGCGATTGAAATGAAGGCAAGTCCTGCCAACAATAAACTGTATCCAGTTACAGATTTTGGGAAATGTGTCTTCTGTTACCAGTGCGTGCGGGTCTGTCCGGTCAAAGCGTATGTCACTAGCAACATTTACAAACTGGCCTCTTTTGAGAAAGAAGCTTTAATAAAGGATGTGCTCAAAGCAACTAGCTCCGAATCCTGAGGCCGACCGAAGGGAGAAGGTATTTGGAAACAGAAGTAATGACTTTCATCATGATCGTCTTGCCGATTTACCTCGTCTCCTTTTTGCTTTATCTTGTAAGAGTGTTCAAAGGGCCTACTATTTCCGATACCGTTTTAGCGATAGATGCTATTTCTTTCGAAACAATAGTTCTAATGGCGATTTTTGCAATTTTCTTCAAATCACTTCTGCTCATACCAGTGGCGATACTTCTGTCTGTTTGGACATATGCCCTTGATGTTTTCGTCGCCAAGTATCTTGAAAAGAAGGAGATGGGTGACTAACTTGTTTGAATTGGTTAACCTAGTGTTCATCATCATCGGCATGGTTCTGATCTCAATAGGAGGTTTTTGCAGTCTTGTGGGAGCCATTGGGATGCTGAGGTTCCCGAACTTTTTTGTAAGGCTTCATGCTGCCACCGTCGGAAGCATAGGCGGAGCTTTTGTGCCAATCGTCGGTGCTGCCTTTATTGCCTTGGGTTCAGACTTTCTTGATTATAAGTGGCTGTTCTTCGGCAGTCTGGTTGTGACAGCAGTCATAGTGATGCTGGTTTCGCCTGCTGGTTCACATGCTCTGGCAAGAGCAACACACAGAGCAAAAGTTGCGCCCGTTGAACCGAAAGTTGTCGATCATCTGGAGGAAGATAGAGGCGAAGGGAGAGGCGAGACGGCATAATGTATGAAACATTGCTCATCGACATTTTCTTGGCAGTAATGTCAACGATAGCTCTGGTATTTACTTACTTGGCGATCATCCAAAAAGACTTGGTTAAGGCAATCATCTATTCGGCAGTTGAGAGTGGAGCATACTTGCTAGTCTTCTACTTGCTGATGGGCCCGGATCTGGCTCTTGCCTACGTTGCAATTGGCATTGGAATCTATCCGGCAGTTGCATTTTTCCTTGTTAAGAAAACTGAGAGATATGAAACAGAATGAACAAGAAAACTATCCTCTCACTATCCGTGATCATCGGTTCTCTAA
Organism: Bathyarchaeia archaeon; assembly: GCA_041481365.1. Classification (GTDB taxonomy): domain Archaea; phylum Thermoproteota; class Bathyarchaeia; order Bathyarchaeales; family Bathycorpusculaceae; genus DASPTR01. The sequence continues at coordinate 847 of JBGPBS010000046.1, read as the reverse complement.
TTGCAATCTCCTATGCCGTAGCCGACCAGGCAACCGGCGCAATACCTCAAACGAACCTGCGAAACTTGGCCTCGTACTACCTTCAGAACACGTTGAACAGCTCCAGCAAGTACACTTGGGCGGCAAGTCCCGAGGCTGTCACGGCCATCGTTTGGGACTACAGGGGATTTGACACGCTTTTTGAGACTTCAGTGTTCTTCCTAGCAATCATTGCATGTGTGGCCCTTTTTGAAGTGGACATGACCAAAGGAGCAGGACGCACGGCCAGCAAACGCGCAGACATAGGCCTCAGTATTATCGTTAAGGTAGTCACAAAAATAGTCGGTTTAATAATAGTGGTTGTTTCTGCTTCAATCGCGCTTCACGGTCAGCTCACACCTGGAGGAGGATTTCAAGGCGGTGCTGCTTTGGCCGTGCTTCCGATTCTGTTCATTATCGCCTTGTCGAGATCTGCGCTTGAAGACAGAAATGTCAACAGGACTTCAATGCTTATCTTAAGAAGTATGGGTCTTCTAGGTATAGCTACGACTGTTGTTTTGCCTCTGATTCTGGGTCTCTTCACGCACAGTGGGGCATATATCATGCAGAATCAAATCAAGCCAAATGCCCCAGTGAGTCTGCCCTCCACCATTCTTGATCGGATGATGGGCGGAAACTTGTGGATGCTTAACCTGTCAGAATATTTGGCAGTGGGTGCAGGGTTCACTTTAACATTCGTGCTTTTGTCGCTTCCAGAGGACACTTTCAGGAAGATACTGGAGGGAGAAAAATCTGCCACTCATTGAGACTTTCCGTGCGACGTACATAATTCTGGCTACTCTAGCCACTTTGATCATATCGCGCTATG
>JBGPBS010000045.1:0-11371 GCA_041481365.1 Bathyarchaeia archaeon | reverse complement strand
CTTCCTAGACCTCCAGATTGAAGGAGTCGGCACAAAAGTGCTTGTGGCCCAACTGGCTGAAAAATACGACACGATAGGGATTGACGGCGTTGCGATGGTCGTGAACGACATCATACGCTCTGGTGCCAGACCTCTTGCAATAGCAGACAACATTCACGCACAAGTTTCAGATCCCAGCCTAGTTGAACAATGGATAGGAGGTATCGCTAAGGGAGCGACTGAGGCTGGATGTATCGTTCCCAGTGGAGAAGTCGGAGACGTAGCAGAGCTGACAAAAGGCCTGATCGAAGGCAGGGGTTTCGATATGATAGTCGCGGCAGTAGGCGAGGTTGACAAGGAGAAGATAGTCTCCGGAAGAAAGATAAAACCAGGCGATGCCGTCATTGGCCTTCGAAGCTCCGGCCTTCACAGCAACGGCATATCTCTGGCGAGGAAAATTCTCTTCAAACAGTGGGGTGGCAAGTTCGATCTGCACGATGTTCCAGACGGATTGAAAAGGGAGATAATCTGGGAAGTTCTGGAACCGACCAGAATCTACGTCAAACCTTTGGCGAGAGTTGCTGAAGAAGTTCACCTGAAAGCTGCAGTGCACATTACCGGTGACGCGTACCTCAAGTTTGATAGATTAACGAAGTTTTCAAAACACGTCGGCTTCGAATTCTCCAATTTCAACCCGCATCCCATTTTCGAATTGATTCAAAGAACTGCTTCTAAATTGGGAGGTATAATAACAGATAAGGAGATGTTCAAGACTTTCAACATGGGATGGGGATTTGCGATAGTTGTGAACAAAATGGATGCCGATGAGGCAATAGATGCTCTGGAAATGAGTCAGATAAATGCTCAACAGATTGGCAGTATAACAAGATCGGAACGGATCAAGATAGTCTATAAGAACAGGAAGATTGTTCTGAACTAGCTGTTGCTTCATTGCTGATGAAAGTGCTTAAATCCGTTGGAAATTCAAATTTAGCCCATGAGATATCAGATAAGAATCGAGGTTAAACTGAAGCCAGGCCACAGTGACCCGGAAGGTGAGACAACAGCACGACTGTTGAAAGAACTTGGTTATGCTGTTGGGTCCGTTAACGTGGGCAAAGTGTACAACGTTTTTCTTGAAGCACAATCACGCAAAGAGGCTGAAGCACAGAGTGAAGAAATATGCAAGAGGCTTTTGGCAAATCCAACCAAGGACAATTATCTTATTGAAGTCGAGGAAGGGAAATGACGACAGGCATCTTCGTCCGAAAGAAGACGCCGTTCATGTTGTTCGAAATAGACATGCTTAAGGCTTCAGACAAACAGCGAGAGAGGATTAGTCAAGAGTTGGGACTAGGCCTGAACCGGCAAGAAATGAACGCGATCAAAGCATATTTCAAGGTAAAAGGGCGGAACCCAACGGATCTAGAGTTGCAGACTATAAGTCAAACTTGGTCCGAACACTGCTGCCACAAGACGTTCAAAGGGAGAATAAAATACCGGGGCAAAGACATTGACAGCCTCTTCAGAACATACATTGCGAGAGCCTCAGATGAAATTAGCGCGCCCTGGTGTTGCTCAGTTTTCGAGGACAACGCAGGCATAGTAGAATTCGACGAAGGGTACGGCATAGCGGCAAAAGTGGAAACGCATAATCACCCTTCTGCAGTAGAGCCCTTCGGTGGAGCAGCCACAGGCGTTGGAGGGGTAATTCGCGACATTCTAGGTGTCTGGGCCGACCCTATCGCGTGCACCGACGTTTTGGGCTTCGGACCATTGGATCTTGATTATAAAAGATTACCGCTGGGCGTGAAACATCCGAAATACGTCTACATTGGAGTGGTAGCTGGCATCGGAAGCTATGGTAACAACATGGGAATCCCAACAGTGAATGGTGCAATATATTTTGATGAGAGCTACACCGGAAACGTTGTCGTCTACTGTGGGTGCATCGGACTCGTTCCGCTCAAGAAAATCCGGAGAGACGCCGCCCCAGGTGAAATAATAGTGCTGGCAGGCGGCAAAACTGGCCGAGATGGTATTCACGGCGTGACTTTCGCGTCGGCCGAATTGACCGAGAAATCGGAGGTTGTATCCCGCCCCGCCGTCCAAATCGCGAACCCCATCGAAGAGGAGAAACTGAAAAGAGCAATAATCGAGATCCGGGACCGTGAATTGGCCTCCGCGATAACAGACCTAGGCGGCGGAGGTTTATCATCAGCCGTCGGCGAAATCGCCAACAGATACGGGTGCGGTGCAACCATAGAGCTTGAAAAGGTTCCGCTGAAATACGCTGAATTAGCCCCCTGGGAGATCTACATTTCCGAATCACAGGAAAGAATGCTCCTGATCGTCCCAGAAGGAAACCTCGAAAAAGTTAAAGATGTTTTCGAGAACGAAGATGTTCAAGCTGCTGCAATCGGACAGCTGACCCGCAAAGAAACCCTCCAGATCACCTATCGAGGCATAGAAGTGGCAAACATAGGCGTCCCTTTTCTTTTCAAGCCCCCAAGATCCCAGAAGACCGCAAGACTCGAGCAACCAATTCTCAACGAACCACGCTTTCGAGAGTCGAAGAAGTTGGACAGGGTATTGTTGAAACTCTTGTCGTCACCTAATATTGCAAGCAGAGAAAACGTAATACGGAGCTATGATCACGAGGTCAAAGGAAACACCGTGCTCAAGCCTTTGCAAGGAGTGTACGCTGGCCCGAATGATGCATCCGTGCTGAAGCCGCTGAACCACTCTTGGAAGGGAATCGCGATCTCGTGCGGGGTGAACCCTAACTACGGAAAGATTGATGCTTATTGGATGGCTGCATCAGCAGTAGACGAGGCTGTAAGGAACAACTTGGCTGTTGGAGGAAGAAGAATAGCACTGCTCGACAATTTTACGTGGGGAAACCCAGAAAGACCGGAAAGACTCGGCAGTTTGGTTGAAGCCTGCAAGGCCTGCTACGACGTTGCAAAGGCATACGGGACGCCGTTTATTTCCGGCAAAGACAGCCTCTACAATGAGTCTCCGCTTGGGCCAGTTACTCCTACTCTGTTGATTACTGCGGTGGGGGTCGTTCCTGATATTCGACTGACAGTTTCGATGGACGTCAAGGCTGCAGGCGACTCAATCTATATCGTCGGACAAACCTTCAAAGAACTAGGCGGGTCAGAATATTACAGGCTTAATGGATGCTTAGGAAAGAGCGTGCCGAAGACGAGAGCGAAGGCAGCTAGAGAGATATTCGACGCTGTAACGAATGCGATTGATCAGGGACTGGTGAAGGCCTGCCACGATCTTTCGGAAGGAGGCTTGGGCGTGGCGGCAGCCGAGATGGCCTTCGCAGGTGGCTACGGGATCGAGTTAGACTTGCGGAACGTGCCGAGAAAAGGTGTGACCCGAGATGATTTTGTTCTTTTTTCCGAATCTAACAGTCGTTTTCTGGTTGAAGTTTCAAACAGGGACAGGCATCGTTTTGAAGATTTGGTCAGGGGAAAACCCTACGCAGAAATCGGCAAGGTTATCGAACCTCTTCGACTGCGCGCTGTCGGAATGACTGGAAAAGTCACACTTGAAGCAACAATCGACGATTTGCGAGACAGTTGGAAGCAGACGTTCAGCAGAGAGGCTTGATTCATGCACGTGAAAGATATCAGAGTTTGCGTGTTACGCGTCGGCGGAACAAACTGCGATGCAGAAACAAAACGCTCATTCGAAGAACTCGGCGCCAAAACCGAAATCTTGCTCGCCAATGAAATAGTGAGACGCCGAAACCTGTTTGAATATGATGCCCTGGTCTTCCCAGGAGGATTCTCTTACGGGGATTACGTGCGTGCAGGGGCTATATGGGCAAAGTGGATCTTGACCAAGCTGGGCAAGGAGTTGCAAGCCTTTGTGGATGAAGGTCGACCAGTGCTTGGAATATGCAATGGCTTTCAGGTGCTTGTTGAGGCGGGCCTGCTCCCTGCTTTCGATGGGGCCAGCCGATACCCAGATGCTTCTTTGGCTACGAACGTTCCCCCGAGCTACAACTGCAGGTGGATTCATCTGAAAAATGAAAGCAATGGAAAATGCGTCTTCACTTTAGCAATACCTAAAGGGAAGATCTTGAGCATGCCAGTAGCACATTCTGAAGGAAGATTCATATTCTCAAAAGACAAAGAAGAGCGGTTCTTGGAGAGACTGCGCGAAAATGATCAGCTTGTCTTCCGCTACTGCAACGAGAAGGGCGAATACGCAGATGGTGATTTTCCGACTAATCCTAATGGTTCATTCTATGATATAGCAGGCATATGCAATCCAGAAGGAACAGTATTTGGTCTAATGCCACACCCTGAAAGGGCATTCTATTGGTGGCAACAGCCCGACTGGACAAGACATGTACGGAAGACCGAATATTGTGACTGCAGAGCGATCTTTGAGAGCCTGATCGTGTTCCTAAGCAAGAGGACCTAGATCCTTAACGTGTGGTAGTCCCGTTCTGGCGCCCACCCTCATTATGCACCGTGATGCCACGAAATTTCCTATCTTCCCACAGTCATGAAGGCTTTTCCCTTTGATCAAGCCGTAGAGGAAACCTGCACAGAAAGCGTCTCCTGCCCCGGTCGTATCAACAACCTTGACTTTACATGCTTCGATTAAGCAGCTTTCTCGACCATCGGTTACGAAGCAGCCTTGGGCACCGAGTTTCACGGCAACGATGCTTACGCCCTGAGACAGCAGGAACTCTGCCCCCTTTCGATAGTCAGTCTTGCCAGTCAGAAGCTTGATCTCGCCAATGTTTGGCATCATGACATAGGTTCTATCTATTATGGGCTCCAGCTCATCAAAACCTATCCTCGCGTAAACGGTTCCGGGGTCGAAGCTCACCAAGATGCTCCTTGGAAGTATCTGGAGGAGTTCCTTCTGGGTTTGAAGCGATTTCTTGCCAACAAACGATGTTAAATGCAAGAATCTGGTCTGAAAAACGCGTTCTACACCCAGTTCTCGAAGCTCTATTTCGCCGTTCACGCCAGAATCGACGTACAATGCCCTGTCACCCTCTTCGTCGATGAACCCCATGACATTTCCACTTCTTCCATGTTTCGCAACAATAACGTTCCTCGCGTCAACGCGTTCTTTGCGAAAATCCTCTAGAAGCATCGTTCCTTCCCTGTCGCTTGCTGCTTTTCCTACAAAACTTACCGCGCAATTGAGCCTTGCCAAGGCTACTATGGTGTTGGCTGCCGAGCCGCCGCATGCTTCCTCAAAATCTGTGATTGTGCTTTCTTCTTCTGCAGAAGCTATCCTGTTTACCCTGAAGAGCCTGTCAACATTCAGCGCTCCGAACCCTATTACGTCGAACACTGTCATGGAAACAACTCTCGAAGACGTATTTTATGATCACCAAGTCTGCCACCGTAGTTTCCAGCAGAGATCCCAACGACACCATCAACGTTCAACGCCGCAGTTATGCCCACCCTCATGGCTTCTTTAACGGCACCAATTGAGATTCCGTTGATCACTATTTCCGGAATGTAGTTGACATCTTTGGGGACTCTTGAGGTTTTGCCGAGCTCATCTTTCAAAGTGGGACAGTATGGATGGTTTGTTGTAGGCCCTATTAACGGAAATTTCGTCTCAGTTTTAGAACCGGCTGAACAAATGTCAAAAGGGGTGACTACGCCTTCAACATTGCTTATCGATTGCAACGCAGCTTTTCCAGAGTTCATAACTGCTGCCTTGGTTTTACACATTATCCAAAAATTGCCTCCAGATATTCCTCGAGCGTAGCCGACATATCGTTCTATGAGAAAATCCGGCACCATAAGGGGAACAACAATCATGTGGCGACCGTAGAGCTGCTTCCCCCATTCAAACCCGTCACCGCAGTGCCCAACCCTTTCCATCATGTCTATCCTCCCATCAGGCTTCACAGACAAGGCGTCGAAAACCGCGGTGAAAGGCTTCACGAGTATGTCCTGCCGGATCCTATAGGAGAGTTCCTTCTCAAATCGCTTGATAGTGTCCTCAACTGGCTTTTTTCCGTCTAGGCCCTTCCAAAACTGCAGGACTGCTCCTTTGCGCTTGTCCGGAGTCTCTTTTCCTGTCAACCATCTTTCAATCCCATTGTCGAGTCTTCCGATGACTCCTGATGGCGTTGCAGTGGCATCCTCAGAGGCCCTCTTCAGGGTATCCTTGTCATCTGCAGTAACTATTATCCGACAGTAAATACCGTCGAAGGCTTCTGCGAATGTATCCTCAATCAGGCTTTCATTGACCATGTTATCCCAGGCCCCCGACAGCTTCACCTCTCACTTCTCGTCTGAACTCGGTGCTCTTCCTTACCAATTCCTCAACATTTCCTTTGTTCACTATTTCAACTTTGCACGATTTGTCAGCCTGAGATTTGAAAAGACGTTCGAGCAGATTCGGGCTGGCCCGGTTCTTCTTTAATGCTTCCACGCTCCAGTCTTCCGCTAGCTTCAGAGCCTGCCGTTTGCCGAACCTGCAGAAAATATCTGCGATTATCGCCGTAGGAATGCTGCTCTCCGAGAGCACGGCGACTTCAGCGTTTCTCACGGCATACTGGTTACCGTTGAAGGAGACGGTCAGGCCATCTCCTTTTTTGACTAGTTTGAATGCTTCCTCATCTGTTATGCTGTCGCCAACATACATAGTATTAGACAGGCGAATCTTCAGTTTTTGAACGATGTCTTCTATGGCTTCAGCTTTTTCAGCCCCGCCCATCGGGTCAACCTCAGAATATATTCTTCCTATTTCCAGCTTTGATACCTCTTTCCAGAATATTTCATCTAGCCGCTTTATCGTTTCCTGATCACCGGTTGAAAGGTCTCGTGTGGATTTTGCATCTGGCGGGATATCGATTACGTTCATTTTGGCGATCTCCGCCGCAAACGTCCTCAGCAGGTTTTTCTCCTGTTTCATCATGTCGTATTTGTCGATGTTGACTTTGGTGCAGTAGGTGTTTTCGCGCGGGAAATCTATGGCTTGGCACAGCGCCTTTATGTAGTGCTCATAGCTCGTGCTGACGATAAAAGCTGGGGCAAGGCTTCTGATATGCTGCAGAGTTGCTTTCACATCAGAGATCAGAACAAGATTTCTGGCTGAAAGCTCTTGCATCTTCTGGTCTGTGGCGCCGTAGGCTTTGAGAAAAGGCAGAATAAGCTTCAAAGTGGAGCCAGCCTTGTAGCCAGGCCTCTTCAGAACGTCTGCAAGCACATCATCGTACCGACTTATAACTGTGTAGAGTCTGCTTCCTTCAGAAACGAGCTGCGACGTGATTTCATACGCATTGTCATTTTTTGAGATGGGGCCTTCGCAGTCTGAAACGAAAGCTTGTCTCACTGCCTGAGCCTCAGTCGTTCCATGTGCCGCTTGCTTTCGTTTATGTGTTCCTCAGATCCTATGTCTGTTCTAGACCAAAGAGCTCCGCCCTTGATGGCGTTTATGCCTTCGATCGATATTTCTCTGGCTGCCTCGATTTCTTCGCCTGCTCCCAAGACTGCTACGGCTCTGGATTTGAGGGCATAGGATTGGCCGTCGCGCGTTTCCATTGAAGCTGGGTAGACGCGAATCCTGTCGCCATATTTTTTGCTCAACTGATCGGCCTTGGTCAAATCGATGGGCGTGTCAACCTCAATCACCTTTACGAGACTTGAAAAATCGTTAGCGTATCCTCCATAGCTTGGAGGAACCTTGTATGTGACAACCGTTGCCGTCCTCTCGACTTCTACGCGGGTAAGGTTTCCTTCCAGGATCTTGTAGCATATATCGACGAAATCCTGCTTCAAGATGGGCAAGATGTTTATTATTTCCGGGTCCCCTGGTCTGCTGTTGTTCTCAAGGATCTTCGGCTCCTTTCCGGTATGCATGAAAGCCATGTACAGCGGAACGCCTCTTAGACCCGACGCGTCTTTTCTCTTCCACTTTGCGAAGGTTCTCTGCACAATTTCCGTCTCTTTCGCCCGATCATCGCCATCGAGGAATGGTAATATGTCTCCAGCACTCTTGTAGGATCCCATTCCGCCGGTGTTTGGCCCCTTGTCGCCGTCAAAAGCCCTTTTGTAATCTCTTGTGTCTGGCAACGGCGCAAGGTGTTTGCCATCGGAGAAGGCCTGAAAACTTGATTCTTCACCGTCTACTTTCTCCTCTATTATGACCGCTCCAAATTGAAAGTTTGAAAGAAAATGCTCGAACAGTTGATCACGGTTGTTGAAGTGATCTCCCCAGACACCGACGCCCTTTCCAGCCGCCGGCTTGTCAGGCTTGACAACCGCCTTGTTCTCCAATTCATCAAGCCACTGGTAAACAGCCTTTTTCACATCTGGCACATTTTTGAAATCTTTTGGATCGAAGATTTTGAAGCGTGGATTTGCTTCCGGAACTATCTTCTCAAACAATAGTCGCTGGCGAACCTTGCTCTCTTCTATGGCATACTCCTTGGTTGGACAAATCATCGGTATGCTTGTTCGCTGTTCCACCAAGTCGCGTATTCCTTCGATTATTGGCTTCTCAGCGCCAACTATTCCAAAATTGATCTTGTCCCTGTTCGCCTGAGCAAATCGGCAGATTTCTTCCACGTTGAGACTTGGAATGACAACATGCTTGACGGCGATCTTCGCGTAGAAAGGGCTCATCTGTTTGTCCGCAACGTAAACATCGACCTTGTAGTTATCGCTCCGCGTCAAAACGTCAACTATCGCCGCTTCTCTTGCGCCATAGGAAACGACGAGTACGCCCAATTTCTCCATGACTGACCGCCACCATTATGAAAGGAGACGATGATTTGTTCTTCCACAATCAGCTCTTGATTGCCTCTTCAGTCTCGTAGATTCTTTCAGTTTCCTCAAAGCCTTCTAGGAACTTTTTCTTCATGGCATCTGCCATCTTTTGGGCCATTGGTGTTGGATATTCTCCTGTAGCGCAAGCGGTGCAGAGCTGACTTCGGTCAAATCCCGTCGCCTTCACGAAACCTTCAAGTGACTGATAACACACCGCATCTGCGCCTATTATCTCAGCTATTTCTTCCGGGCTGTGCTTAGAGCCGATGAGCTGACCGTAGGTTGCCATGTCTATTCCGTACAGGCATGGCCCGATGATGCGTGGGTATGTGACGAACAAGTATACTTTTTTTGCTCCCATGTTCCGTAGCCTTTTCACTATTACTTTTGTCGTGTCTCCCCGGACGATGCTATCCTCCGTCACTATGACGCGTTTCCCTTTGATTTTCGGAGCAAGAATGTTAATCTTGCGAGTTAGCGTGGGTTGCCGTTCTCTATTCAGTAGTAGAAAGGCCCTTTCCGTGACGTATCGGTGTCTCCGTGAGGCTCTTTCCCATCTTAACCCAGATTCTTCGTGGACTCCCATGGCTGGGTCGTCGCCTGTTTCAGGTACTGATAGGATAATGTCTGCATCCTTCACGATGCTGGGGTTCTCTCTAACAAGGTTCCTGCCGAATTCTTCACGTACTTCATAAACGTACCTGTCGTCGAAGCGAGAGTCGGGTCTCGCAAAGTAGGCAAATTCAAAGGAACAGAATGCCTTTCGTTCAGCGTCCACAAGCTGCTTTCTCTCGAAGCCGTTCTTTGTGACTCGAACGAACTCTCCAGGTTTCAGTTCGAAATCCCTTTCAAAGCCGTTGATGTCGAGGCTGACAGTTTCTGAAGAAAATGCGTAAGTTAGATCGTCAGGGCTGTGTCCCGCGCACAAGGGTCTTATCGAATGCGGGTCTTTGAAGGCAAAGAATTCGCCGTCCTGAGTTACGCCGGCCACTGAAAAGGCGCCGTCAACCTCAAGCATGCATGTTTTGACGGCAGAAGCTAGATCCTTGCCTTTTAGCAGTTCGATCATGAGCTTGTGGCAAACCAGATCTGCATCACACTCGGAGGTGAAGCCCTGAAACTCTGTGCCTATTTCCTTCTTGAGCTGGAATGTGTTAACCACGTTGCCGTTGTAAGAGATAGCGAGTCTCAACCCATTCTTTGAAGCTGTGACTGGTTGCGTGCCCATTATCAATGACTTTTCATCAGTTTTTCCAGACGTTGTGTATCTAACGTTTCCTATGCCTATGTGCCCAGGCAGACGCCCGAACCATTCTTGAATAGCGCTTGCCTTGATTTTCGGCACAAGGTCCAAGTTTCTGTAAACGTAAAATTCTCCATCATTGAAAGTCAGGAAGCCGTGAGACTGATGTCCCCTATGATTTTGTGCCCTGAGCCCCCAATATATGCATGGAAACACGGGCTGGTCTTCATAGTTTATGGCTGCGAAGACGCCGCACGCGATCTTAAGCTCTTCTCCCATAGCTGGGCAATGCAAAACAGTGTTAATGAGGTTATTGGACATTTTTAGCTAAAAGCTATGTTAAGCCAAGGGAACCTATTGGTATGCACAGAAAAGTGGCTTAATCGAGGTATGTCTCAAGGAGGCGGAGGAGGTGGTGAAGGGTTTTTGTTGGAAGACCACGATTCGGGCAGTGATCTGAAGAAGCTCCGGAAGTTGAAATGGCCACCTAAGAAGTCTCTTAAAGCTACGGTAAAGACAGGAAAAACCGATGCCATTTCCACAAAAACCACCGGCCAAATTCCAAGGCTACTAAGCAATACGGCAAGGCTATTCCAAGTCACGTGAGCGAATAGCCCCGTGAATATGAATAGCAGGCCTAACCCTAGTTGCGCACTTCCACCTGTTGACTTTTTGGTCAGGAAGACGAAGAACCCGACGCCTGCGAAGGCTGACCAAAGCGGGTGCATGAAGGGTTCGATAACAAGTCTTGACAGTGCTGTGGATAGAACCTGATCTGGGGACGCACCGATTATGTAAATGATAGTTTCGGCTATTGCGAATCCCAATCCTGTTGCTGCCCCTAATGCAGCTCCGTACCGGCGACTTGGGATCGTTTTCCACACATACCATGCTACAATCAGTATTGCCAGACCTTTGAAGAACTCTTCAGTGAACGGCGCGACGATGACCAGTAAAACCCAGTCGGTTGGAGCGAGACCAACTGCAAGTTGCGCAAGCAAAGAAAAAGCTATGCTCAGTGTTGCTCCCAAGGCTAAGGCCACGATCAGGCCTTTCTTGAGGTTTTTGCCTATGGATGGATGGAAGCTTTGCTCTAGAACGGTCAAGCGTTCTCTTATGCGGATGAAGATATGTGTTTCCCGACCATGAAAACCACTCTTGGCAGCAGGGCTTTCTGGAGGCGGCGGAGGGGGATAAGCTGGGTCTGCCATTACTCTTCACCATGGTTTGGTTAAGACCGATTTTTCTAAAACTTTCGCACATATAAGCTAGATAGTCGACATGTTCCAAGATTGCACGCCGTTCTATCAGTCTGTTTCGCTGAGGCAGCTACCATCAAAAATTCACGCTGGCGGGGGAGGAGGCGGCGGAG
>JBGPBS010000044.1:0-11505 GCA_041481365.1 Bathyarchaeia archaeon | reverse complement strand
CGTCGGCAGACTCACTTGGGTTAAGAGCGTTCGAAACCTGGTGCAGGCTCTCCCGATCGTTCTAGAAGAATATCCTAAAACAAAGCTTGTCATCTTGGGCAAGGGAGAAGAACAGAAAGACATAGTCGAAATGACTGAAAGACTTGGAATTAGAGAGAACGTCATATGCCGTTTCGAGTTTGTTCCGGAAGATGAAAGAATCATGCATTATGCTGCTGCCGACGTCTGCATATTTCCGTCAGTCTATGAGCCCTTTGGCATCGTAAGCCTCGAAGCAATGGCCATGGCAAAACCCATCGTCATTGGGGCCCATGGAGTCGTGGGATTCCGTGAGCAAGTCGTGCCCTCCGGGCCCGGACAAAACGGGATTCACATCAACGGCGAAGACCCTGCAGACATCGCCTGGGGCATAAAAGAAACGTTGAAAGACCCCCAAAAAGCAAAGTTGTGGGGCGAGAATGGACGCAAGAGAGTCATCGAGTTCTTCACGTGGAAAAAAGTTGCAGAGCAAACAATCGAAATCTACGAGTCAATTTCCCAATGAGAATTCAAGTGAGACGTTGAACACGAAACTCTGCAGGAACGTTCTGGTTCCAACATTCTCGTCGGCTGGTCTGAATTCCGCGGCTTTACAGAACCTCTCGAATTACTGCCTCTGCCCTCGGCCTCATTTGTTATGGAAGGTTAGGATCATAATCTAAAACACTTTCTTAAGACTCTTTAGTCTAATCTTGACCCAGAAATAGTCCTTCTTTTCAAGAGCATATCCGAGTTCGGTTTCCATGACAGTAAGATGTGAGTCATAAATCACGCTCCAAGGCGAGTCTACGATCACTTTCTAATCGATGGTTCTTTCCATCCTCTGGATATGGCGATCCTAGGTTCAAGTAGTCAGAAGGTGCATTCAAAGAAATGGAAACATTTTTCGATTGTGCATCTTCTCGAATGCAGCGCCTTTCTGATTGGCTGAACCTTTCTGGAAAAAAGCGTGGGATCATCAAGTCTGGTACTATGTAGCCGAAACTGTTTTCACTCGCGAAGTTAATCGCGTCAAATATGTCACTGTCATAGACGACATGATACCCGAACCGTTTCCGATATATTTCCATCAATCATACCACGCGCCATGTTCTTAGTCTCCCTTGCCCGTCATGACGTATAAAACCAAATGCAGGCTCGATTAGTGAAAGATTCCAAGCTTTCGTTTGGAAGTTTTGTGATAGAGAACTGATTTCAAGGCTTTCAGTTGGTAGCCCCCGCTGATATGGGCTAAGATGAAAAAGTGGCTTTATGGGTTGTGTTCGCCGAAGTGTCTTGCTACTAGGCTTATGTCTTTGCCGTCCACTTTGCCATCGTTGTTAACGTCGCAGTTGACATTCCATATCAACGGAGGCGCGCACCCTGGGTAGGAGCCGAAGCATTTTGCAGCCAACGACACGTCTTTGCCGTCGACTTTTCCGTCTGGGATGAAATCCCAGACGTTGGATGTGCCGCCTGTTAAGTCGCCAACGGCGGATACGATGACGTAACCGCCTGTGAAGTTGTTGTCTGCTGTCTCATTTTCGTCTAATACTGGCCATGAGTAAGACCATACAGTGTAGTTGCCCTTGGAAAAGCTTGACGTATTCAGCGTGAAGGTCACTGTCGTGGAAGCCCCGCTGTCCAGTGTTACGTCATGAGAGGATACGGATGTTGAATTGAGATATGCTGTGATGCTGAAGTTTTCAGTGTAGCTGCCGGTGTTCAACGTGGTTGCTTGGATGGATAGGTTGAGTCCTTGTCCGACGACGGTCTTTGAAGCGACCCATTTTGTGGCAATGTTATGTCCGGTGTCCAGTGGCTTGAACACGGCCTCCAGCGTGTGGTTCCTGTTCATAATAACGCTTTCGGGGTTGAATATTCCCACATAGACGTTGTCGAGTTCCCAACTGTCGAGATAGTATCCGGCGTCAAATAGAGCGCTAACGGAGGCTTCTGTTCCAGGCTCGAAAATGTAGGCACCTGCTGTGGGATCTGTGTTGCCTCCGGCCGTGAACGTGATTTCCAACGCGTATTTTGTTCGGGTGAACACGGCCTTCAGCGTATGATTCGTGTCTGTCCTTATGCCAGTCTGGCTTGTCTCAGAGGCGTTGTATCCGTCCAACTCCCAATGATCGAATGTATAATTGCCATAAGCTATTGCTGTTACTTCAACGTATTCCGTAGTGTTGTACGCGTAGCTTCCAGGAGCTGGGCTCGTCGTTCCACCGTCTGTCGAAGTGATTGTCAGGTTCCGCGTGCCCCAGAGCCATTGGCCAATCAGCGGATAACGGTCTGTATTGTTTGCATCGATTGTGTATGCCGTGTCTCCTATACCGTCACTTCCTGTCACGGTTTGAAACACTCCGCTGAAAAGATCCGGTCCGTCATAGTCGCTCCAGTAGTTTCCGCCTGAAGGATAGCCATTATCCCATAGACCATATGCCTCATTCGTTGACGTCTGGTGAGTGTTGTTTAAGTTGTTGTGGTAAATGAGATTGTTATTCGAAGCTTGCGAGCTGTTTACGCAGATGCCATAATTGTTGTACGTTATGTTATTTTCGAAAATTGTGCCGCTACCCCCAGATACTAGCAAACCGCAGTATTGGTTGCTTACTATCTCATTGCCAAAAATCATGTTGTACGCTGATGATACGTTTAACCCGCAGTAGTTGTTTACGATCTTGTCATTCTGGATTTGTGCGTAGTTTCCGCCATTCAAATACACCCCGGATTCTGAGCTGTTTCGTATGGTGAAGTCCTCAATTGTCACGTTGTCGGCCTTGATAGAAATCGCCGTTCCCGTTCCGTTGCCGTCGACGGCCGTGTTCGTCGAATCTTCACCAACGATAGTTAATGCCTTGTCTACGGTCACATGCTCGTAGTATACGCCTCTATCGACGAAGATCGTGTTCCCATCAAGTGTTTCCGCAGAACCTACAGCTGCTTGAATGGTATCATAATTGTAGGTCGTGTTCACATTGTGGACTGTGCCAATCCATGTCGGATATCCAGCAGCCTTCCAAGCGTTAAGGCCTCCCGTCATGTTGTAGACGTTCGTAAAACCGTTTGAAACTAGAATACCGCAGGCAGTCGTGCTTCGTTTTCCTGACCCGCAGTAGACTATCATCGGGTCGTTCACATGGCCTAGCAGTTCCCCGATCCTTGTCGGCAAGTCCGCAACGGGTATCAAAGTTGCACCATATATGTGGCCGCTGTCATACTCACTCTTCGTTCTAACATCTAGAACCACGAGGTTGGGATAGGCACCGCCTGTTATCATGCCGTAGGCTGTGCCTACATCTATATTCGTGCAAGGTGAGGCTGACACTATCAGTATACAGGAAACTAACGTGCCTATTAGAACGATCAACAAAGTTGCTTGCCATATGCGAGTCAGAAGAGTCGTCTCTTCATCCCCTCTCTCCCTGATAAGTACTTGCCGTCTGAAAGATATAAGTCACGCGTCGTCTTGCAAGTTACGAGATGTCACACATCTAGCACATATTCGAGTTAAAGTGTAGATGGAAAACCGGGATATGATACCAATGAAAGTCTTATTTGCGAGTAGCATTTCCTGAGTGAACTCGCAAGCCACAAGCATTTCTTGAAAAAGCTTCGTTTCAATATTGCCAAAGCATAAAAGCAGTATCTATTATCTGTTCTTGTTCCTTAATGACGAGCCGGAAGCGTTTCAGAATCTGAGAATTGGCTCGAGCCACAAGCTCACTGGAGTTGCTACAGACTCGCCCGTTTTGGTGGAACTCGAAGGTTTCGAACCATAGATGAGTCTTCAGACTGAGTACTATCCATTGAAGATCGCTCTTTTTGTACGCTTTCTTGAAGAAAGAGCTATAGCAAACGCCGTGCCGTTTTGAGAGTGTTGGCATCGCACTTGAAGACTGGCCTTATCTTCGACATTAGGAAGTATTCTATTCATGACGGGCCGGGAATTCGCACTACAGTGTTCTTCAAGGGATGCCCATTGCGGTGTTGGTGGTGTCACAACCCTGAAGGCCAGGATTCAGAGCCTGAGTTGGTTTACAGGAAAAACAGATGTATCAGCTGTGGCGAATGTGCGAAAAACTGTCAAGAAGGAGCGATGTCGCTACTCTCTCATCGTGTATCTTTGAATAGAGAAAATTGTGTTCTTTGCTCTAATTGCTCTGATGCGTGTCCATCTGACGCTCTTTCGATTGCCGGCAAACGAATGAGCGTGGAGGAGGTTCTCGAAGAAATTGAGAAGGACAGAGCTTTTTATGAAGAGTCGGGAGGAGGGGTCACATTTTCGGGGGGAGAGCCGCTCATGCAACCTGACTTCTTGAATGCGCTTCTTAAGAAATGCAAAGAGAGGGATGTCCATACGACTTTGGATACTTGCGGGTTTGTACAATACGAAATCATCGAACGAATACGTGAAAAGGTGGATCTTTTCTTGTATGATATCAAAACCATGGACAACGGAAAACACAGAAAATACACTGGCCGTTCAAATGAGCAGATTCTCAGGAACCTCAAAAAGCTAGCGGAAAATGGAAGCAAGATCGTTATCAGCTTTCCAATTATACCAAACATAAATGACGACGACGGGAATGTTACGCGAACAGCCAAGTTCGTGAGCTCTTTACCTAACATACAGCAGGTTAATCTGCTTCCCTACCATAGGGCCGGGATCGAGAAGTACAAGAGCCTAGGCAAACCTTACAGGCTGGATAAGCTTCGACCTCCCTCGAATCAGAGGATAGAATCGGTGAAGGAAAGAATCGAGGCCTTTGGAACGAAGGTGGGAATCGGAGGAGGATGATATGCGGGCGAGGATCAGGAGATTGAGGAAACAAAGCATGACTGCCAAGCCCCACATTTCTCCAGAGAGAGCGATTCTCATAACAGAGTTCTATGAAAGTGAAATTGCTGGTCAAGTATCCATCCCCGTGAGAAGGGCGCTTGCCTTCAAGTATTTGCTTGAGAAAAAGAAAATCTGCATCAACGATGGGGAGTTGATCGTCGGTGAGAGGGGTCTCGCTCCGAAGGAGACTCCAACGTATCCTGAAATATGTTGCCACACGCTGGGAGACCTCGAGATTCTAGGCTCCAGAAAGAAGATTCCATATGCTGTAAATGAGACAACAAAGAAAGCGTACAGAGAGAAGATAATTCCTTTCTGGAGGGGCAGGTCAATAAGGGCTGCCATATTCAGCAGGATGTCAGATGAATGGAAAGTTGCATATGAAGCTGGCGTGTTTACGGAGTTCTTGGAACAAAGGGCTCCAGGGCATACTGCCCTAGACGACAAAATCTACAAGAAGGGCTTGGAAGACTTCAAAAAAGACGTAAACAAAAGCATGCAAAACCTCGATTTTCTCAAAGGTGAAGATGCATATAAGAAGCAGGAAGAACTCAAGGCGATGGAAATCGCTGCAGACGCGTTGATCCTTTTCGCTAAACGCCATGCTGGCTTGGCCAAAAAGCTGGCAAAAAAAGAAGCAGACGCCGAGAGACGAAAGGAATTGCAGAAAATAGCCAGCGTATGTTCGCATGTTCCGGCTCATGCGCCAAGAGACTTCTGGGAAGCTCTACAATACTATTGGTTCGTTCATCTTGGAGTCATAATGGAGCTTAATCCTTGGGACGCATTCAACCCAGGCAGGCTAGATCAACACGTTTATCCCTTCTACGAAAAAGGTCTTCAAGACGGTACTCTAACAAAAGAAGGAGCAAAAGAGCTCCTTCAAGCATTTTGGATAAAGTTCAACAATCAACCAGCGCCGCCTAAAGTAGGGGTTACGGCAGAGGAAAGCTGCACCTACAATGACTTTGCGTTGATAAACATGGGTGGAGTCAAGGCTGATGGATCAGATGCAGTAAATGAGCTTTCGTACCTCTTGCTTGATGTAGTGGAAGAAATGAGGTTGACTCAACCCGGTTCTATGGTTCAAATCAGTAAGAAAACGCCTGATAGATTTCTGAAGAGAGCAGTACAAGTAATAAGAACAGGCTTCGGACAGCCGTCAGTATTCAACACGGACGAAATGATCCAAGAACTGCTGAGACAGGGAAAACTCGTTGAAGACGCCAGAAATGGAGGAGCAAGCGGATGCGTTGAAACCGGAGCTTTCGGCAAAGAGAGCTACATCCTCACAGGCTACTTCAACATGCCCAAGATTCTGGAAATCACTCTGAACAACGGTGTCGATCCAAGAACAGGGAAGAAAATCGGGTTAGAAACTGGGGATCCAGTTGACTTCGGTTCTTTTGAGGATCTGTTCGAAGCGTTCAGAAAACAACTCAATTACTTCGTCGAAGTCAAGATCAAGGGGAACAACGCTATAGAGCGTATGTACGCTGAACAGCTTCCAGTGCCTTTCCTATCTCTTCTAATTGATGATTGTATGGCCAAGGGCAAAGACTACAACGATGGTGGTGCACGGTACAACACCGACTATATTCAAGGAGTCGGGCTTGGAACGACGACAGATTCGTTGACTGCCTTGAAATACAATGTTTTCGAAAAGAAACGCGTGACTATGAAGAAAATGCTCAATGTTTTGAATATGGACTATGAAGGGAACGAGAGCCTGCGTCAAAGGTTTCTGAATAAGACACCGAAATACGGAAATGGCGAGGATTACTCGGACCAGGTGATGAAAGCTATTTTCGAAGCCTATTTTGAAGCAATAGACGGAAGACCAAACACGAAAGGTGGATGTTACAGAATCAATCTGTTGCCGACGACCGTTCACATCTACTTTGGAAAAGTTGTCGGAGCCACTCCTGACGGAAGAATGGCTGGAGAACCTTTGTCTGAGGGAGTATCACCGGTGCAGGGAGCTGATCATAAAGGTCCGACGGCCGTGATAGAATCTGTTGCGAAGATCGACCATGTCAGAACGGGTGGAACGCTTCTTAACCAGAAATTCACGCCGCAGCTACTAGCAGATGAGATCGGAATAAACAAACTTGCACAATTGATACGGACTTTCTTCAGGATGGACGGCCATCACATTCAGTTCAACGTAGTAGACTCCAACATGCTACTCGACGCACAAAAACATCCTGAAAGATACAGGGACCTGATAGTGAGGGTTGCCGGATATAGCGATTACTTCGTCGATTTGGGCGTGGATCTGCAAAATGAAATAATAAAAAGAACAGAGCAGACAGGTTTCTAGGGCGAAGCTCGGCATAGGGCAAGCAAAGCGATTCTTGGGAGCCTGAAATAGAGCACAAGTTCAACGTCTACAGACCGCCTAAGGAAGTAAAGTTGCGTGACTAGTCAAATGCATGCGTGTCCGCTGTTTTTCACTATTCTTTCTTGGCACGGAAAGATGGAATTGGGTTGAGCAGGAACCATCGTCTCTTTGGTAATGGCAAAATCTCCGATCAAAGTCACAAAAACTACTAACAATACCGCCACTACCTTCATGTCAGTAACATATCCTGAGTTTTTCTCCATGCTTGTCATTCACCTAAGGCATTGCGTTCAGATTAGCAACCATAGACTCTCATAAAACCTACACCTGACCAAGAGCAGACCCGCTACCACTTTCCAAAACATGAGGATTTGGCAAGATTCTAGAATTTCTGGGAGCTAGTACGGAAATTGCGCAGCCAGTAAGTGAACAAAAACCAACTTAGGTGTCGGAACGGTACCCCACCACATGCTAGAAAATGACGAGTGCGTTTCCGGGCACTGGCTCCACGATTAATTATTGATGTCGCTTCGCTTGTTTTGGCAAGATAGACTTTGGTGGGGCCATGTAGGTTTTGACTTATGTTTAAATTTCCCAAATCTGGGCTTCACAGGGAGGTTGGAGGTCTCTTAGTTGAAATCACGCGTCGATGGGACCGAGCTTTCTACGCTAGGGCTCTTTCGCGAGTGTGATTGTTCTAGTTGTTGGTTCCACAAGTCTTATTAGGTTTGTGTGAGAGAATATGAGGCTCGGCGAGTTTATGCGTACTCCTTCTAGGAAAATCGTGGGTTTTGTTCTCGTCTTGGTCGTTGTTTTTTCAGTTTACCTGACGATCGTCGAAATAATAGACACGTTCAAGCCAGACGGCATCCTGAAATCCTTCTCCCTAAAGAGTTTGAGACGATCGGGTTCTTCAGGCAAATTCTTGATAGGTGACACGCTTGTGGTCGAGGCAAAATCTGATGTAGCTTCCGAATGTGACTTGCAGGTCTATGCCAATTCTTCCATGGTTTTCGAGTCTGAAGGGGGCGGTGGGTCTTCGCTCAAGTTTCAGGTTCCGCTGGTTTCGCCAGCATTCACCGTTGGGAAATCCTACACTCTGTCCCTCAACGGTTTCGTCGTGAACAGTCCGATACCTGGAGCCTTCTTCAGAGATTCTGCCTCTTACACCTTTGAAGTTGCCAGTACCCAAACCAAGCTTGGGCTCGTCAGCATATACGATGACGTGATGAAGAGTGTGTACGCGTATGCCAACCTCACAGACCTTGACGGCTACCCTGTAATCAATGAGACTGTAAGCTTCGCCGTTCAGCTCAAGAGTGAGGATCCTCTCACTGACGGTTGGATACCCCTAGGATCCAGCGTGACTGACGACAACGGGACGGCTAAACTAAGCGTGGGGCTGAACATTCCTTTCGCGGATCAGATGTCCTTGAAGGCTTGCCACGTGGGCAACGCTGATTTTGGCGCATGCGAGAACACTACCGACGTTGAAGTGATATCGGATTTTTCTGAAAGCCTCCTGTACATGCCCTTCTCAGGGTGCAATGCTGCACGCACGCGTGAGACCCGTGTTTTTGACGTTGGAACCGTGTCTATAAGCACGAACGTCACTTCCCCGTATGCACTTCTAGGTGTGAATGTGACCGCGAGCTACAACTCAAGCACGCCCTTGACTGGCGATTTCAATGTCATGGTTTTCTTCGTGGATAGCATTGATCGGTCCACTCTTGTGAGTGAACCGAATCTAATCAGCATCTCTGAAGGCACATTTTACGTATACCGAGCCACTTTCATCTGGGGTCCCAGAGTGGTAGGTTTTCACACGCTCATCGCGGGTGTCGTATCTGGAAGCGGATCAGACATCATAAGAGCCCAAAATGGAACCGGAATAATTGCTTCAGGGAACAAGACGTTCAACATCAGTCCATGCCCGTCCAACCTGGTTCTTCATCTTCCGGAAGCCGTTTACGGCAATCTTTTGCCCATTGGTGTCGCTTTCTCCAAAGCTTGGCCTTACGCAGCGAATGATGGGGGCGGCTTTACTGCTTGCTCGCTGGCGCCGCAATTCACGTATGACAGCGTAAGCTACGCGATCGGCACGCCTGTTAACGCTTCGGTTCCCGTCAGCCTGTACGTGAACGGCACCCAGATCGGAACGCCGAGTATGACAGATGTAGATGGGCTCGCATCTTTTCTGTATTCGTTGGCATTTTCAGGATCATATTCTAGTTTGAGTATTAACTGCACCACTAACTGTTCAGGATTGCTGTTTCAGGTTGGGAATGCTTCGAGGGACATCACTTTCACTAGTGTCAATGTTAGCGATACATTGGATGTTGGAGGCAACGTGTTCAAGCTGAATTGCATAGTCAATGGGCAGGGTGTCACTTATGGTTTAGGAAACGGAACGATCTGCGTTGGAACTGGAAACTTGGTTGATCTAACTGCTAAGCTGAATGATTCGTCCGTGTGGGGTGCACCTGCTTCGGTGTTGATAGGGAAGCCTATCGCGCGCGCCTGCACTAATGGTTCAGGATGGGTTTCAACGGCTAACTGTTCAAGTTGCCTCAGAGTGGCTTCACTGTTCAACCTTAGCACGACGACTGCGTTGGCTCCGGCTTTCACTGCGGCTGCTGATATCAACCATGATGGTTCTGTCGATGGGAAGGACATTTCATTTGTGGCAAAAGCTTTCGGGACTAGCCCAGGATCCGATCCGAGGTGGAACTGGAGAGCCGACTTGAATTTTGACATGAAGAGCGATGGGAAGGATACTTCACTGGTTGCCCATAATTTTGGCAAAAATGTCACGTACTTGAACGTTGCCGACTGCAGCGGCGTGAAGGCCAGTTTCCTCGTGAATGGCCAGCTGAATGTGGCTTTTCTGGACTGTTCAGGTTGCGCCCCTGTTCCATTCAACGCTTCAGGACTGAATTTTTCCCTTGGAGTAAACCCGGTCGGGGCAGTGGTCGAGTTCTTCAATTGCACTTTCCATCAGGCATGCAGCACAGATAATGCTGGTGAAAGCGTGACATCATGGACTCCGCCTGAGACCGGAGATTGCTCGGGAAGTTCCATCAGTACAGGCAAGGTGAGGCTGAAAGGATACATGGCTTTGGCATGGTTACCCCCTAGCTTTCAGGCTACCATATCGAAGCTGATCAGCTTTACAAGCGTCCAAGACCAGCTCGTCAACGTCACCTACGTGAACGTGGTGAAAAGGCCCGTGAGCATGTCTGTTGGTTACGCTCCTTCTCAGCCTACACTTGATGATATGGTCAACATGTCTGCGACCTGTATTGACGAGGCGTTGGGAGCACCCGCAAGCGGTCTCAACGTCGGCTTCTATCTTTCAAACCTGAACGGAAGCTACATTTGCATGGGCGCCTCTAACACTAACGGTTCGGGAGTGGCAACTTTCTCGTGGAATCCTAGGTATTATCAGGTTCGGTACGGTCTGCCGGCTTATTTCGTCGTTCGTGTTTTGTGCAATGAGACTGACTTTACGCAGATGGTTGAGGTTGTTCCTGTCGCGGTGGATACGAGGTATCCGACAGTGTTAGAGTTCCTCGGCGGCCCCGTGGTGCAGATGGTTGCTGGGGCAGAGTATGACTTGGCTTTCAACCTAACGAGGTCTGACACAGGGACCCCTGTTCCAAACGTGGATATTGATGTGTGTATGAATGACACCATCCATTATCCATATCACATTTGTGATGATGGAACGTCAAGTGGGCCGTGGTCTGGCGGCTTTTCACAGAGCGGAGTGTACTTTTTTAAGGCGTCCTTCGTTGGGGACATGTATTTTTACAGGCCTTCTAACGAGACGAGGTTTGTGGTTGTGGCCTCGGCTGCTCCCATCATGGTTGTTTTTGATGTTGAGCCTCACGAGTTCGAGCCTGGCAGTGACATAACGTTGATTGCCACGGTGTTGAACGCCACGTCGCAGGATCCGCTGCCAGGGTTCGTAGCCAATTTTTATGAAGTAAGCACTGATGGGACGAGCCTCTCAATAGGAAGTGGCACCACAAACGCGAGCGGCGTGGCAACTCGCGCGTGGCCGTACAAACCGTTTGGCGTCTACGCCTACACTGTCTTGGTTGCTGGTGGACAGCAGATGATGACTAGTCCTGTGATGTTGACGGGGGTGGGTAAGGAGACTGGTTTGATGCTTAATGTGAGCATGGGCTCGGACTATAACCATGTCGTTTCAGGCTATCTTGTGAGTGATGGCGCCCGCGTCGGTAGCAAGCCCGTGGAGGTCTACGTTAACAACGCTTTGAAGGCTAACGTT
>JBGPBS010000043.1:0-11833 GCA_041481365.1 Bathyarchaeia archaeon | reverse complement strand
TATGAACACAAAATCAATACCCTGAAGCAACCCCTCCAAAACCACGCCACACTCAACAAAGATCAATATTCAACCATAAAAGACAGAAAAAAGGGGATTGTGCGGGAGACATCGCCTTTATATCTGGAATGTTTATCTTTCCTAGAAAACAATTCGATTGCCATGCTTGGACACGGTTGATCTGATATGGATAGACTGCCGAAAGAGTTCAACATCTTTGATATTGAAAGGAAGTGGCAGGGCAAATGGGAAGAGATGGGCACTTACCATTTTGACTGGAATGATAAGAAGCGTCCTGCTTTCAGTATTGATACTCCTCCGCCTTACCCGTCGGGCGATTTTCACATGGGAAACGTCCTAAACTGGTCTTACTTTGATTTTCTCGGTAGGTATGAGCGGATGAGGGGTTTCAACGTGTATTTTCCACAAGGCTGGGACTGTCACGGTCTGGGGATTGAGGTTCAGGCCGAAAGGGAAAACAAAATCAGAAAGAGGGAGATGCCCCCTGACAAGTTTAGAAGGTTATGTGAGCAGCTCGTAGTGAAGTACATTGCAATTATGAAGGAAGGTGTAGTGCACCTCGGGTGCAGCGTCGACTGGACGACCGAGTATCGCACTATGGATCCTGATTACTGGAGACGAACCCAACTCAGCTTCATACTGTTGCATAAGAAGGGTTTCATGTATCAGGGCACGCATCCGGTGAACTGGTGTCCACGATGTGAAACAGCGATTGCAGATGCGGAAGTGAACTACGAAGAGCACGAAGGCACGCTGCACTACATAAAATTTCAGTTGGAAAACAGCAAGGAATCCTTGACAATCGCGACTACACGTCCAGAGCTTATCCCAGCATGCGTGGCCGTTGCGGTAAACCCGACGGACAGCCGATTCACCAAGTACATGACCAAGAGAATCGCGGTGCCACTGATGAACAGCACGGTCCAGGTGATCTCCGATGGAGACATCGATCCAACCTTCGGAACAGGCGTTGTAATGATCTGCACTTATGGAGACAAGGCCGATGTTAAAACGGTCATCAGACACAAGCTGCCCGTCAGGATGATCCTCACTGAGAACGGGAGAATAAACGAAAACGGAGGAAAATACGCAGGTCTCACAACGGACGAGGCAAAAGAAGCCATAATCGAAGACTTGAAGAAAGAAGGGCTCTTAGAGAAGACCGAGAGATTACTTCAAGAAATCGGATTATGCGACAGATGCGACACACGCGTAGAAATACTGCAGCTCAAACAATGGTTTATGAAAACCCGCATTCTCACAGACAAGGTTGAGAACGCTGCAAAGGAAGTCGTGTGGTATCCCGATTATATGAGAACACGAATGATTGATTGGGCACGATCGCTTGACTGGGACTGGGTGATAAGCCGCCAACGCGTCTTCGGAACGCCCATTCCCGTATGGTACTGCAAAAGCTGCAACGAAATAATCTTGGCCGAAGAAGGCTGGGTTCCAATAGACCCGAAACTTGAGAAGCCACGTGTCCAGAAATGCCCCGATTGTGGCGGAACAGAATTTGTGGCAGAAACGGATGTTTTCGACACTTGGATGGACTCGTCGATTTCGTGTTCGGTCCACGCTGGTTGGCCAGATCGCAAGGACTGGCGGAGACTCTTTCCTGCGGATGTTCATCCCTCGGGCGTTGACATCATTCGAACGTGGGCATACTACCTCATGGTCAGGCATTTGGCACTTTTCGATGAGAAGCCATACAAGAGCTGCCTGATCAACGGCATGGTGTTGGGCTTAGACGGCAGAAAGATGAGCAAGTCGCTTAAGAATTATGTGGCTACTCCTGAGGTTCTAGACAAGTATGGCGCTGACGCTGCTAGACAATGGGCCGCTGGTGGTGGAGCGACTGGATCAGACATACCTTTCCGCTGGCCCGATGTTGAATATGGCTGGCGATTTCTGATCAAGCTGTGGAATGCCGCCGGCTTCGTAAGCAACTTGCTGAAGGATTACAGGCCAGACGATGAAGCAAAAAACGCGTTGCGACCAATGGACAAGTGGATTCTAAGCAAGGCCGAAAAGCTTACTGAGAAAGTGACAAATGCATTCGAAGAGTGCCAATTCAACATGGCACTAGAAGAAACTCGCAACTTTGCATGGCACGTCTTCTGCGACTGCTACATAGAGGCAGTCAAAGATAGGCTGTACAGGCCAGAAATCTATGGAGAAGAAAAAAGAAGGGCGGCGCAACACACGTTGTATGCCGTCCTTTACAGGATTCTTCAGCTTCTGGCTCCATTTACACCACACATTACTGAGGAGATCTATCAAACGCTGTATGCAAAAGAAAAAGGCTTCAACAGCGTTCATCTATCTTCTTGGCCCACGATAAACAAGAAACTGGCAGACGAGGAAGCTGAGAAACAAGGCGATCTAATAATGGCCATAATAGTCGAAGTCAGAAGAGAAAAAGCGGAGAAGCACTTGCCTCTGAACACGCAAGTCAAGAAGCTCACAGTTTACGCTGGCGAAAAAGCCACGGCGAGGATCATTGACGCATGTAAGGAAGACATCGCTGGCACCTGTAAAATTGCAGACGTAGAAATTCTGGCCGAGAAGGGAGAGGGCAAAGAAATCAAATCCTACGAAAGCATCCACATTGTCGTTGATTTCTGAGCTGCCGTTTGGAAGCGGTGAAAGTTGAAGAGCATTGGGATAATCGGGTGCGGCGCAATCGGGACCTTGATTGCAGAAGCCGTTGAGAAAGGAATCCTGCCTTGTGACAGGCTTATCCTCTACGATATTGACTCGTCTAAGGTTGAAAAACTCGAGAGAAAACTTCACGTTCCAACGGCCGTCACGACGAACGTTGAAGAGATGATCAGACTCAAACCTACTGTTATCGTGGAATCTGCATCACAACAGGCTGCCAAAGACTATGCACCCAAGATTGTCGCTGGAAACGTGGATTTGATAGTAATGAGCGTCGGCGCACTGTTAGACATGAACCTAAAAAGCAACAAGATACACATTTCTTCAGGAGCCATCGGAGGCTTGGACGCCATCTCGAGTGCAAACCTGGCTGGGGTTGAAGAAGTCGTCCTGACCACTAGGAAGAACCCGCGAGTTTTGGACTTGGATGATCGAGAAGAGAAATTGGTCTATGAAGGAGACGCTCATGAGGCGGTCAGGCGCTTTCCACGCGAAATGAACGTTGCGGCCACGCTCGCGTTGACGGTTCAGCCTGAAAAAGTCAAAGTGAGAGTAATCTCAGATCCAAAAGTCGATAGAAACGTGCACGAGATAAGAGTAAAATGGAAACATGGCGAGATGCTCCTGCAATTTTCCAATGATCCGCATCCTGATAATCCCAAAACCAGCGCGCTCTCGGCGTGGTCGGCGATCAGGCTGCTGAGACAAATATTGGCGAATGGTAGCACAGCCTAGGGTTTGATTCCCGTGCCTACATCTATCCAGATTCTCTCGCCTATTTTTCTGTATCCGATTTTTTCATAGGCTCTGATGGCCCAATAGTTGTCTTGCCTCGCGAAAAGAGCTGCTGAATCGGATTTCCCCAAGGCCTCTTCCGTAATGGCTGATGTGGCCAAGGTTGCATATCCTCTTTTTCTATGTTGCGGATGCGTGTAGACGCCCCCTATCATCCAGACCTGCGGGGTCTGAATGAAAGAACCAGCATAAGCGACCAGCTCACCATCCTCATAGACTCCGTACATCTGCATTCTTCTTATCCAATCCGAGTATTTTTCCGCAGCCCCTTCAGGGCGATCCGGTCGGCTTGAAAGGAGCGCAGCAAGCTTTGAACCGTCCGCAGGGTTCAGCTTGCGCACGTTCTCTGACCTGAAGAGCTTGGCTTCGCCTTTCTTGATACGCATCCAATTCTCGACATAATGCTTTGCGGTTGGGAATTTGTCTTCGATTTCGGGAAGAAGATCCGCCGGCGTATGCATGATGAAATTATCCGTGGGAGCATGTTCGATCAGCCTCTTCGCGGCTTCGGCGTCAGCTTCTAAGACAACGCTTGGAAACTCTAGCGCTTGATAGACGAGAATGTAGCCTCTCAACATGCCATTCTCAACGGCGGCATACATCGTCGTGTTTTTCAAATCGTATTGCAAGTCGTAGAAGGCGAAAACATGCCTGATCACGTCTCGTCTAAGCTGATCAACAGCCCATTGCCTGTTGTTTTCGTCGATTTTCTCTATGCTAAGCATGTTTTCCTTAATCTTCATCTCTAGACTACCTATCTCAGAACTGTGTTTCGAGGCTGGCGAATGCTACTCAAGGCGCTTTTTTCGCCCTATCGATCTCTTTCGTGAGTGTCTCAATTTCCTCTTCCGTGTTGTAGAAGTGCGGTGAAACCCTGATTCCATGGTCTCTTGCGGAGACGACTATTCCCTTAGCGCCGAGTCTTAGTGCTACTTCTTGTGGCTTGCGTATTTTGAAATTGACAATTCCCGAGCGATATTGTTGTTCCTCGGGGGTCTGCAGTTCGAGCCCTAGATCCTTGATGGTGTCTATCAGATGGCTCGTCAGTTTCATGATTCTCTTGGTCACACTTTCGACTCCGAAACCTATGAGCAGTTTCATGGCTTCTTTCGCTCCTACAAAGCTTATGAAGCTTGGAGATCCGGCTTCAAAGCGGCTTGCGGTTTTCGAAAGTTTCATGTTCCAGATGTCCCAGAAATCTGCAGTGTCAAAGATTTTTTGTTCAACGCTTGCCCATCCGACGAGTGGAGGTTCGAGCTTTTCGATCAGGTCTTCTTTGACGTATAGGTAGCCCGCTCCTGAGGGGCTGAGGAGCCATTTGTAGCATGCAGCGGTTAAGAAGTCAACGTCATCTCTTCTAACATCGACGTGCATGGTTCCCACGGATTGGATCGCGTCAACTATTAAGTATGCCCCGTGCTCGTGCGCTATTTCGCTTAGCACTCGAAGGTTGTGACGAAAGCCATTCGTGTATTCAACGTGGCTTATGGCAACTGCCACAGTCTTGTCATCGATTGTTTTCTCCATGTCGTCCAACAGTATCTTTCCGCCGACATTTTTCACGTAATGAACTTTCACGCCCAGTCTCTTTCGCAGCCAAGGATAAACTACTGAAGGATACTCAGGTCAGTTGTGACGATCTTTGAGCCATGCGGATAGTCAAGAGCGTTTGCGGCAATGTTCAAGCCCATTGAAGTGTTTTCGACGAGGGCTATCTCTCCAGGTCTTGCTCCTATCAGCTTTGCAAATGATGGTTTGCCAAAATCGTCCCATTCGCTCGGGGCAGGACCAAAGTTTGAGAAATCATGAGCAAACTTGCTGATAGCGTCTGCTGATGGTTTAGGCAGCGGTGACTGCGCAGCATGATTCAGAAACACCCTGTTCTTGGTTATTGGGAATTGCTCACGCGTCTTCTCCATGTCTTCCATGCAGGATTCCCCGATTCTTGGTCAAACAACTCAATATTGGCAAAATCAACTATTAAAGCCTCAAGCAGGTCCAAAGGCCATTCTGCCGAAAGGTCTGAGCGTCGACCCGAACCTCTTTGCCAAGCTGGGGCTATCCTCTAAGAACAGTGAATCGGAAACATTGAACTTACCAAAAGTGTTTGATCTGCTGGTGTACTAATTTGGCAGAAGCTAGGGGACGGTGTTCATGGCGAAGCCGCCAAAACCCGTCCAGTGTTTTCTCAATGATCTTTTGAGCTCGTCAACAGTTTTCTCAACTGTTTTTCGGCATTGTGCTGGTTCTTTGGTCGGCTGTTCGGCCTCTTCCAGGTCGATTTGTTTCAAGCCCATGGCGCCTGCTGCAAGGGCATACCAGGAACGCGGTAGGACTTGTGGGTTGTATCCGCTTCCCGGCACGAGAATTAGCTTGCCTTTGCATACTCTGTCAGCCGTTTCCCCGATCAAACGGGCCACATTAAAAAAGCCCTTGGCTGTTAGGTTCAAGTCTCCGAGCATGTCGGCAAAATGCGCGTCGCTTCCTCCATTCGCTATTATTATCTGGGGGTTGAACTCTTCGGCTACGGGCACAAACACCTCGTTTAAGACGTATAGGTACGTGTCGTCGCCTGTTCCAGGCGGCAGGGGCACGTTGATGTTGTATCCTTTTCCGCTTCCTTCACCTGTCTGTGCGATGAAGCCAGTTCCGGGATAGATCGTGCCAGGATCCTGATGCAGGGAAACGTAGAGAACGTTCGGATCTTGGTAGTAGATGTCGCTGGTACCGTTTCCAAAGTGAACATCATAGTCCAACACCAGGAACCTTTCAAACCCGTGCCTGATTCTCAGATACTCGATCAAGATTGCGACGTCGTTGAAAATGCAGAATCCTCCTCCATAGCTTCTGCCTGCGTGGTGATGTCCGCCTCCCAGAGAAATCGCGCGTTTGGCTTTTCCTTCAGCCACGTTTCTTCCACATTCGACTGCGCCTCCGATGATAAGCATTGCTGCCTCCAGGATTTTTGGGGAAACTGGCGTTTCAAAATCATAGGGCTTGTTTTCTTTTGCCAACCGGTAAATCAGGTCTACATATTTCTCATCATGCACTCTCAGCAGGTCTTCCCTTGAGGCAGGCTGAGGCGTGACGAGGGTAAGTTCAGGTTGTTGAAGCAATTTGTGGTCTTCGAAGAACTTCATGGCATTCCTGAATCTGTCTCCTCTGAAGGGGTGTCCTTCTCCCATGTCGTACTGCTTGTATTTCTCATGGAAAGTCATTATTGTCCTTTCGGGCAACTTGTCCACTCTCGGGTTTAGACGGCGCATTCGACTATAAAATGCTACGGCTGCGACTCAACGGTTTCGCAATGAGAAAAAAGAAGAGCGGCTGCCTTTCTTCATGCAGCCTGTTGGTTTTCTTTCGCTTCAATCGGCTGTTCAGTAGATTGCGGCGGCGTTTCTGCACTCTGCAACTCTGCCTCTGCCGCTTTCGTGCCCGCTTCATTTGCCTCAAGCTCGACTGGGGTTTTCTGCAGTTTTTCTCGGTCCATTCCGATCTCCTCGGTCTGTTGTTCGCTATCCTGCTTCGTGAATATGTTGCCGTTTGCCAATTGATCTGCCGCTTCTCTAACAGAGTTCAATTCCAGCCTGGAAGTTTCGAGCCCCATTGACAACACGTTGATCTCTCGCTGGTACGTTTCTTCATCAATGTCTCCTGTAATGTGTTGTATCTCAAAGTCTGTCAGAAGAATTTCAAGTGTTTTAACTTGTTCCCCGAGTTCTGCTATTTTTACGTCCATTTTCTGCATGAGTGTTTTCTGCCTGTTCTCAATGTCTGTCATGGCCTCCACTATCTCCATGTTGAACAGGTCGTGCGTCGATTGTGATATTCTGCCAGTGCTGAGCAAATCATCCAGAGCCTGATGCTTCTTCCTAGCCATTTCATATTCTTCGTTCAATATCCCAAGGGAGTGTTTCCACGAAATCATGCTCTACACACCGCCAACAAGTTCCACTAGATTGGCAAATAACCTTTGTTAACATGCTGGTATATCTGCGACTGATCACCCAGGCATTTTCTATGATCCCGTCGACAAATCAGCTTATACGAACAAGATTCTCCAGTTGTTCTAGACCTTAAAAGTTGTAACGTTCTAGTCTCATTTGCGTGGCCCTAATTTGTCCTTTTCCCCTATTTCTCGCGAACTGCTCCAAGAGTGAATGCAGAAGGATCGAAATGCTAAAAAGTTACTTGCCTGATCTTTTAAGGGCTAAGGAAAAAAAGCCAGAAGGGCCCGTAGCTCAGTCAGGATAGAGCACCGGACTTTTAAGCCGTATGGTCTGCGTGGAAATCCGGGGGTCCCGGGTTCAATTCCCGGCGGGCCCGCCATCACAGGAGCGCATTTTTACAGCTGTTTCCTGGGGACTACTATTCGCCCGTGATAAATTCGGGCCACAATGCAGAGACCATTAGCAGGAAGAGGACGGACGCTAACAGGACAAAGGTGTCTTGTAGACAAAGCCCAGCAGATGCTTGGGCTGGTTTCTCGTGGGGATAAAGGAGTAAGCGAGCATTACAATGCCACTTGCAGTCAAGGACAGCAGACATGTCAAGTTGGGAACCCATATTGTCGGTATCGTTATCAGTACACCCAGAAAGCTGATATTGGTATTCAGAGGTGAAGCATTGGCTTGCAGGAAGCCTCGATCCACAGTAAGTTGCCACCATGGATTTGCAGGTGCCATGTTTTGCTGGGTGGGCAAGTGAATCCGGCAGGCTACGGTTACCTTTGGAAGATCAGTGGTTCGTGCTCTGAGAGAGCATTTCGTTCAACCGATAGAGTAAGTGTATTTTCAAAATGAGAAAGACTAACTGGTAGATATCACGCATCAATCAATGCAAGTTGCAGGATTTCAGAAGCATGCGTTCGTATTGCGTGCTTTTGCTGGTGGTGAACATGAGTTGAGGTTGACTAATGATTTTTGGTTCATTAGGCTTATTAGCTTTCGTGCGACGTGGTTTTTGGGGACACTCGGATGGGTAAATATCTGAACGATAAGTCCACGGAAGGCTTGAGCCTTATTGATGGTTTTAGAGTGCATGGGAAGGGCATGGGCGACGTGATTGAGCTTCTTCAACGGTTCATTAAGGATTCGGGCGCGGGCGCAGAGTTTGACCAAAAGGCTAGGGATATTCAGGCACGTTTTTCACTTATTCAGAGTGATGTCTCAGGTCTGATCAGTTCTTTGTCTTCTTCGCCAATTCCGGATTCGAAGGAGGAGCGTTTACCCGGGCCTCCAGTGATCATAAGGTGCAAACAATGGGAAGATTTTCGAGCTCAGGCCTTGAACGCCAGCACTGTTTCCTTCTTGCACAGGGATGAAGAAAAAGGTTTTCAAGCGGATGCCCTCAAAGGCGGTCGTGTCTACACGTTTGGCGGCCAGCTGCCCAGTAATGTTACGCTCTTGAGAACCTGGCTATCCAACGAGTTGCGTGTTGAAAAGGACAAAGTGATGGAAGGAATATTAGCAATAGGGTAGAATTGCGAGTTCACCGTGGGTTTTTCTGTTACGCGGTCATATGTGTGGATGCGACACGATGAGGTAACGTGGCCCGGTGACGGGTTTTTCTTCTTTCTTCTTTTTCTTCCGACGGGCAAGCAGCAGCAGGAGTAATGCGAGTATTGCCAGTCCTGCCAGGAGTGGTATGACCAGCGCCCAGTACGGTATTTCTGGAGGCGATTTTATGGTTACGTTTCCGTATGTGAGGCTGTTGTTAGCAGTGTTTGTTTCGCCTTCAAGAATCGTGACGTTGGCACTTATTGAGTAAATGCCCGGTTTGACGTTTCTTGTGTTCCACTCTAAAGTCATTGTCTGTGTGACATAGGGTGCCAGAGAAGTCACGGGAATGACCTGTAATAGGTTGGAGCCGTAGTATACCGTTGTGTTGAAGCTTTCAGGATCAAGTCCAAGGTTCAAGACTGCTACCGAAATCGTCACGTTTTCTCCAGCACTGACCTCTATCGGTTCAGCTGAAAGAAAAACAACGGCAATGTCACGAGCTATCGACGGCTGAGACTTTCTCACCTGGACTATGCCGTCTCTATACATGTTATCCTTCATGTTTGTTTCTTCTGGTACTGGTTCTGCGTATGCGCTTATGGTGTAGTTTCCAGGTGTGACGTTGTTTGTGTCCCATTGGAATGTTAGGGTCTGCTCGTTTGTTGGCGGTAGCGAGTAGACGGTGATTTTCTGGATTGGGTTTGAGTCGTAGTATAGTGTGACGTTGAAGCTTTCTGTCGCGTTTCCTTTGTTCTTCACTTTTGCTAGGATCGTTAGTTCTTGTCCGACGAAGATGCTTTGGCTTTGTGGTTGTACAGAGATGACGGCTACGTCGTGGATGTAATGTGCGGGTTGAGCCCGTAATGTTATTATGCCGTCCGTGAACACGTTGTCATCCAATTTTGTTTCTCCTGGGACATAGTCTGCGAAGGCCCAGATGGTATAGTCTCCCGGATTCACGTTTGAAGTGTTCCAGATGAAACTCAACGTTATGTTCGAATGAGCTTCTATGTGAAGGAAGTTTTGATAGCCTATGTCAAGCATGTTGGCATGAGCTGTCACGTTAGTGGTTTCAGCGAAATCGCCGAGGTTTGCCACTTTTATCGTTATTTCTATATCGTCGCCAATGTAGGCTTGATATGCTGAGGCATTTACGGCCGTTATTGCGATGTTGTGATCTTTTGCGATCGGGTGCGGCGCTTTGATCCAGACGGTGCCATCAACGTACAAGTTGTTTGTAGTGTTCTGTTCATCTGGCAAGGGCGGAATATGCGCTTTAATTGTGTAGTTTCCTTCCATCATGTTCGAAGTGTCCCATGTGAATGCTAGTTCTTTTTCGGCGCCAGGTGCGAGAAAATCCACCAGAAAAACAGTGAGTGGTACGTTATCATAAAGAATTGTTGTGTTGAAGTTTTCAGGGATGTTTCCCAAGTTTTCCACCCGAACCGTTATGTGCACTGGTTGGCCGATTTCAATTACCAGTGGCTGAGCATCAACATAGGATACGGCAACGTCAATGGTTGCGGACGGTTTGGGAGCGTGTAGCGTAACAGTGCCGTCGGTTAGCTTGTTGTCAGATGTGTCTGTTTCTCCCTGTAAGACATCTGCCAAGCCGCTTATCACATAGTTTCCTTCAGGTTCACCGTTTGTGTTCCAGGTGAAGATGATCTGAGTCTCAATGGATGGCGGCAGGTCTGTCACATGTTTCTTGTCGATCAGGGTTTGGTTTGCATAGGTGCTTGCGTTGAAGGATTCCGCGTCTGTTCCTTTGTTCTTCACGACCATCGTGATACCGATTGTTTCGCCGATTTCAGCATCCGTTTTTGAAGGTGACAGGGATATTATTGCGATGTCTCTGTTGACTATTTCAAATGTGGTGTGTGCTGCGGGGCTGTAGAGGATTCCCCCCTGTGTTGGACGAGTCGTGTACGCCGATCCTGAGACTGTTGATTCTCCGATTCTTGCGTTCGATGGTATGTTTGAAAAGACCAACGCGTAGCTTTCACCCGGCTGGATGACTAGGTCATAAAGTTCCACGTGAATAATCGGATAGTCAGCTGCGTCGGCGGCATCTACTACCAAAGTGGCTGTTTTGGGTGTGAATGCAATGTTTTCAAGGGTCAAGTTGAAAAAGATCGTGTCTTGTCTCAGGAAGCGATTCTGCGGTACCAATTGATCATTGAGAGTGATGATAGTTTTTATCCTTACTATCCAGCCAACCTGGAATGTGAGAGTGTCAGAAACTGCCATGTCAGCTATGTCTACTGTGGCCAACACGCTCCATTCACCGAAGACTGTTGCCTCAGGGTTTCTATCTGGCCAGGGAATACGGAACGAGAAATTGGACATTCCATTTACGTCTGATATTGATGATCCAAAAATCGTTATGTTTTGTATGGGGTTCGGCGGCCCGTTTATCGCGAAGCTTACAAGTTTGCTTGCTACAGGGGCGTCATTGTAGGTGTCAATCGCGTAAAGGGTGACCAGTTCCTGCGGTTGGAATGCGTCACTAGGCTGGTCGGGGCCCTTTCCATCAAACGGTGCTTTCTGCGTGAACACGTCTATTTTTCTCCCCGAGCCGCCTGCTGCTCTGCATATGTTCAGGTTTATTCCCTGAAAGATGATCATCGATAAGATTATTGCAGTAAGCGGTAACAGGATGATCTTGGTTCTCATATTTTCTCCCGTCATATTAGGAGCACGTAAATCCAGCCTGCTATTGAAGTAATGTTTATGATCGCTATTGTCGCGTATATTCCGATAGGTATTGCTTTCTGTATCAGGTTTGCGCGTTGATTGTTTGCGCCTCGGGTATCCAGCGTTTTTCTAGTCGCCAATATTATGAGGAACGC
>JBGPBS010000042.1:0-12114 GCA_041481365.1 Bathyarchaeia archaeon | reverse complement strand
TTGAGCTAAAAAGGGTGTTGAGAGATTGCTAAGCAAAGGTGTGCCTCAAAGAAAAGTCCTCCAAGAACTCGAATCGAGGCTCAAGAAGGACTTCACTTACAAGTCCGGAAGAATCATCGGATCCATGTGCAACGACCCACATCCTTTGGCTCGAAAAGTGTACGCCCGCTTCTCGGATAAAAACCTAGGCGATTCAGGGCTCTTCCCGGCCACAGCCGAACTGGAAAAAGAAACAGTCCGAATGATCGGCAGCCTACTCTCAAACGAGACAGTCTCAGGCCACATAATCACAGGAGGAACCGAAGCCAACATTCTTGCCCTCTGGGCTGCCAAAAAATCCGCCAAAAAGGAAAGATGCGAAGTCATCGTACCCGCTTCTGCTCACTGCTCATTCGACAAGGCTGGCGACTTATTGGACATAAAAATCGTCAGGGCCAAGCTAGACCACAAGTTTCAAGTCGACGCAGATGCCGTTGAGAAGGCAATTACCCCGAGCACCATAGCGGTCGTCGGCATCGCCGGAACAACTGGACTAGGCGCGGTCGACCCCATAGCACGGCTGTCGGAAATCGCCCAAGAAAATGGCTTGTACCTTCACGTGGATGCTGCTTTTGGGGGGTTTGTCCTTCCATTCCTTAAAAAACTGGGCTATGATGTTCCAGTTTTCGATTTTGAGGCACCAGGAGTCTGCTCCATGACCATTGATCCACACAAAATGGGCTTGGCACCCATCCCTGCGGGGGGAATACTGTTCCGAAACGAAAAGACCAGAGAATTCATCTCATGGAACATCTCCTACCTAGCGGGTGGAGAAGCCAAACACGCCACGATCGTTGGAACGCGATCAGGAGCATCAGTAATTGCCGTCTGGAGCCTACTCAAACACCTTGGGCGACAGGGCTACGAGCGAATCATAAGACGTTGCATGCGCCTCACCCGGAAGCTCGCAGAAGAAATACCGAGGATAGAAGGCCTGGAACTCATGACAAAACCCACGATGAACGTTGTCGGGTTGACCTCCCACACGCTGGACATCAAACAAATAGCACAGGAGCTGAGACTCAAAGGATGGGCAGTTGCGCTTTTCCCAAGACACATCCGAATCGTAGCCATGCCTCACGTGCAGGAAAAGCACATTAACGAATTCTTGGAAGACTTAAAGAGTGTCACGCACAAATTGGAAAGGTAGAGTGAGCATTTTGATGAGCGAACACCCCTCAAGAGACATCGTTGGAACAAAAGGAAACGAACTGAAAGACAAGCGCATAGTCCTCTGCATTACCGGTAGCGTGGCCGCTGCAGAATGCCCTGGAATCGCCAGATCCCTCATGCGCCATGGCGCAGAAGTCTTCACAGTTATGTCGCCGATGTCACAGATGATCATCCACCCATATCTTATGGAATGGGCAACAGGAAACTCTGTCATAACAGAGTTGACGGGAAAGATTGAACATGTCGCATTAGCTGGAAAGCATCCTCGCAAAGCCAATCTTGTTCTGGTGGCGCCAGCTACGGCAAACACCATAAGCAAGATCGCCTGCGGCATAGACGACACTACTGTGACTTCAGTGGTCACAACGGCTTTAGGCTCAAGCATCCCGATAATCATCGTTCCGGCCATGCATGCCACCATGTACGATCACCCAATATTAGCCGAAAACATCAGAAAGCTGCAAGCGCTGGGCCTAGAGTTGGTGGGACCGAGAGTTGAAGAAGGAAAAGCAAAGATTGCAAAAACGATTGAAATTGTCGATGCCGTCATCCGCAGACTAGCAATAAGCCAAGATCTGACTGGCCTGAGAGTGCTCATCACCGCCGGCCCGACCGTGGAACACATAGACCCAATCCGCGTCATCACAAACAGAAGCTCTGGAAAAATGGGCGTAGCCCTTGCAGAAGAAGCCCTGAGCCGCGGAGCCGAAGTAACGCTTATCTACGGTTTGGGAACAGCCACTCCTCCAGCAAGAGCCAAAGTGATCTCGGTAGAGACGACAGATCAGATGCTTGAAGCGGTCGATTCTGAGTTGAAGCCCGAAAAATATGACATGGTGATAGCTGCAGCCGCAGCGGCTGACTGGAAAGTCAAGAAACCCTTTTCACATAAAGTTTCGACCCGCAAACTCGATTTGCTTAGCTTGGAACTGGAGCCAACTCGAAAGATAATCGACCACGTAAAAAAGGTCAGCCCCAAAGTCTTTCTCGTAGGGTTCAAGGCAGAACATAAGCTGCCGAAAGAGCGGTTGATTGAAAGTGCCCACAGAAAGCTGCTAGAAGCAAACGCTAACCTAATAGTCGTCAATGACGTGGGCAAGGAAGGGGCAGGGTTCGGAACCGAGACAAACGAGGTTTTCATCATAGATAAACAGAAGAGAGCCATTCATGTCCCTATGGCTAAAAAACGGGAAGTTGCGAGGAAGATTCTTGATGCTGCAAAGGAAAGAATCAAACCAAAATAGTTCCATATGCAATCCAAGCGCCCGAAGGTGAAAACCAGTGCAGAAAGAATTCAAGGCAGTGGCTGTCGGTGGAACATTCGACGAACTCCACAATGGACACAAAGCTCTGCTGATGAAAGCCTTCGACATAGGAGAACATGTTCAAATCGGCTTGTGCTCGGACAGTTTTGTCAAAAGACTCAGCAAGCCGCACGTAACCGCATCTTATGATCAGAGATTGAGAGAGCTTGAGGCTTTCCTCCATCAAAACAGGCTTTACGAAAGAGCCGAGATAGTCCGAATCGACGATTCATTTGGAGCAACTCTGTCCGATCGGAGCATCGAAGCATTGGTCGTCAGCAAGGAGACCGAGCCCATCGCCTCCGTGATCAACAAGAAAAGAAGAGAAACCGGACTGCCCTTGCTCCAAATTCTTGCGATCGAGATGATTCCATCTGATAATCATATTCCTATATCGACAACCCGCATTCGTTGCGGAGAGATCGACCGCGAAGGCCACCTACTCAGATAGTGAATCGCTGAAAAGAGAATGTTTAAGTTGCTTTCATCCTTCTCTGGATTGAGAAGAGAAACTTGCAGAGGACAGGCATCGCAAGACTGCCACTTCATTACGGCAAAGCGCCTCAATGGCTAACTGTTCGCATGAAAGAACTCGCAGGCCAAATGGTGACGCTGATTCTGGACGAATATGGCATAGATGATCTTCTTAGAAGAATATCCGACCCCTTTTGGTTTCAAGCCCTTGGCTGCGTCCTAGGCTATGACTGGCACTCTTCGGGCGTAACCACCGTTCTCACAGGAGTCTTGAAAGATGCGATAGTACCTGAGGAGCATGGTATCGCCGTGTGCGGAGGAAAAGGCAGAGCCTCAAGGCAGACACCGGTCGAGATTGAAAACGCCGGAAGCAAATTTGGCTTCTCAGATGGGGACATCGACGCTCTTCGTCGTGCAAGCAGGATGAGCGCGAAAGTTGATAACACCGCTGTCCAAGCCGGCTACCAGCTGTATCATCATGCCTTTTTTGTTACCGAGAACAGAAAATGGGCAGTAGTTCAGCAAGGCATGTGCATACAAGACCGCACGGCCAGACGCTATCATTGGCTATCAGAAAACGTAAACAGCTTCGTCGTTGAACCGCACAGCGCCATGGTCGGAGACGCAAGACGCGAATCTGCCTTGGACATGACAGCAAGAGAAAGCGAAGACTGCAGAAAAGTTTCGGTGGACTTGGCAAAGGAGGCTCCCGAAAAAACCATGCTGATGATCGCCGCTCCTGCCGGACAAAAGCTGCTTGACGAATGGTTTCACGCCAACGTGAAAGAGCCAGCGAAGAAGCCTGTCAAAGCGTTCCTGTCGATGCCGGTGAACATAAATTGGAAAGCTATGCGGAACGCGTACGAATTTCAGCCGAGAAACTACGAAGAGCTTCTGGCGCTCAAGGGAATAGGCCCAGCGGCCGTAAGAGGCTTGGCACTCATTGCAGAACTCGTATACGGTGCAAAGCCAAGCTGGAGAGACCCAGTGAAATATTCGTTCGCTTACGGAGGAAAAGATGGCGTTCCGTTCCCCGTGGACCGAAAGGCCATGGATGAATCAATACAAATGCTCAGAGAGACAATCGAAGCCGCGAGAATAGGAGACAAAGAAAAAATGTGGTCCTTGCAGAGGCTTAGGAAGCTTGTGCCGCAAGAAATCGACAGATCGGATCTAATGTGTTAATGTCTGAAAATGCCGTGAACTTCATGAACCGCAAAACCGAAATTTGGGTCAAACTGTCTGGAATCATGGGCATAGTCGGGCCCATAATCGCATTCGCTTGCATATTGCTTTCGATTAGCTCTTACCAGCGATTCAGTTGGACTGACAATGCCCTGAGCGACCTAGGCGTCAGGGATGGTATCACGGCCGCATTATTCAATTATGGACTGATAGTAGGCGGCGTCTCAGCACTCGTCTTCGATGCAGGCTTGTTCAAGCTTCTGCATGAGGAAAAAACCGGCAGAATCGGAGCCTTGCTCTTTGGGTCAGCAACCATTGCTTTGACTTTAATAGGAATCTTCCCCGAAAATACAAAACAAACGCATTACTATGTTTCGGTAGCTTTCTTCGTCCTGTTCCCCATTGCCATGTTTGGCATCACGGCTTCTTTCGTTCATGCGAAGAAAATGAAGATTGGCTTGTTCACGCTAGCCGTGGCCATGATCGCCGCTGCTCCTTGGATAGTCCAGCTCATAGCACCTTACGTTTCGAACGTTGCCATCCCCGAAACAATCTCCGCATTGGCAGCGGCAGCGTGGTCAATGGCTCTAGGGTCCATTATGCTGAACCAGGTTGCACAGCAACGTGGGTAGAATTACGTATCATTTTCTTTGTGAAGGCACTTTTTGCCCTGCGACTTCGATTTGTTTCGAAGACGAAGAGAAATCACAATGTATGACCGGTTGAATCTCTAATGTCCGAGTAAATTTGCGAGCAGCATAATGGGGAAAAGCATACTTCGCGTCCCTGACTCTTGGCGAATTCTATCGCCTCTTCAGCCGGAAAGGCTATCGCATCTACACCCGCCCTTATTGCCAGGATATCTGTATCTTTACGATGTATTCCCTTCGGCCGCATGCAACCTAGAACCAATGGCATGTCAGGAAACATCATTCTTGCCGTCACGATTACTCTGGCTATATCTATTGGTCTCGGCGGCTGAACGTTCTGCATTGAGGTTCCATGTATGGGCATGAAAGCAATTATCACCAGGGCTGAAGGCTTCGTTTTTGAAATTATTTCTAGCGCGCGCAACTCGCCTTTCAGCCTGCCATAATGAAGACCAACGATCACATGTGGCACGAAGTTGATGCTGGTCTTGTTTAGGGCCTCAAGCGAATGTGCATATTCGTTCACTGTCACATTCATCTTGCAGATTTCTCTTATAGTCTCATCAGAACCTATCACGTCCAACAATGCCGTGTCTACTCCGCTTGCTTGAAGGGCTTGGGCTGTTTGAAAATCTATGATTCCAGTGTGAACGACGACGGTGAGCCCGAGCTCTCGTTTGATCTTTCCAATTGTTTCGACGAAATCGAAAATGGGCACGGATCCATCTGGAAGGCAGCCTCCGCTTATTAAACAGCCTTTGGCTCCCCTTAGTTTGAGCTTCTTGCACAGTTCAAGCAGCTTTTCAGGCGTAGTCGCCGGGTACATTGTTTCCAGTACTCTTCCGCCGCAGTGTTCACACTTCAGTGCGCAGTTGCCAGCCGTTATGGAAATTGTCGGAAAATCAGCAGGCGAAGAGGAGTAGTAACCCGTTTTATAGTACATAAAACTTGGAGCGTAAAAATTGACACTCTTCAGTCTTGAACGCAAATGACCGCCATGAATGATGTTTAAGAGATCCTCGTCTGCTATCTGCCAGACTGCTTCAGGCGAAAGGTTACTCATCGTGCTCATTGAAGAACTTGGCCACTGTCATGCTTAAGTCTTCGTTTTGCGGACACATCTTTTGCTATCCTGAGCAAGGCCTTAGGTACTACTTAGCGGATGAACTTCTTGCCTGTGATCTTGGTCAGCTTTATTACGCATATTCGCACTGCTTTCATCTCTTTTTCACGATCTCTCCCTGGCTTATTCATGTATGCGTCAAAGTCCAGTGGAACGCGGTACTTGTCGATCAGTTTTTGCAGGTAAGGAATCATCTCTTCCTCGTCTTCGATGATTTTCGCCTCGCCGAACGCAATTACGCTTTTGTACATCGACGCGTCAGACAGAGATTCATCGACTTCAAAGCAGACATGCGGATTCTCTCTTAGAGCCTGAATTTTAGAATCTTTGTTGCAGGTATGGAAGGATATTTCCCGGTTTGCATACACGTAGCCAAGGGGAATAATGTGTGGCGTTCCCTCGAAAGACAAGCCCAATCTGCCCACTCTAGCGCACGTAAGAAACTGCTCTATCTCTTCATGAACCATTTCATTCAGGGGCAAGTTCAATCGACCTT
Organism: Bathyarchaeia archaeon; assembly: GCA_041481365.1. Lineage (GTDB taxonomy): Archaea > Thermoproteota > Bathyarchaeia > Bathyarchaeales > Bathycorpusculaceae > DASPTR01. The sequence continues at coordinate 5,670 of JBGPBS010000042.1, read as the reverse complement.
TCTCAGGTGCTTCATAGCAAATTCTGAGGAGGAATCAGTCTATTAAGCGTGTTCTGAACCCCTCAGCGCTTATACGGAAACGACATCAAACGCCAAGTTGCAAAACAAGAGGATGTCGATCGAACGTCGAGCACAAGTCTAAACTAGGGGTAGGCATAAATCATTCTGCAAGGAATGTCGATTAACCGCGATCGAGGTGAAGAAGTTGAGCAAGGACGAAAAATGGGCTGAGGATTTGAGTTCCCAATGTGGTATCAGTTCAGCTTTTCTCAAGAAAGCCTTGGAAGAGTTGAACGAAAGCTGCTATGCGGACACGAAGACGGCCAAAGAAATCATAGAAGAGCTGACCTTGAGTTGTCACATGGATAAAAAGGAGCTTGAGAGATTCGTGGAAGAAGTCTCCAAGAACTGCCCCAGTGACGCCAAAAAGCTCAGGGAAGAGGTCCTGAAAGCAGAGGGCGACAAGAACAAAATCTGGCAAGGAGTGCGAGAGTGGGCACAATATCGCGGAGGCGCACGGTAGCCGAGACAACTTGATGAGAACCTACGCAAGGAGCCAGCAGCAAGTAGGCAATCAAGAACACCCAAATCCTTCTTTTCTTTGCATGCAATGAAACATTAATCCCACCGAGCAGTTTATCCCTCACGGTGCAGCAGTCCTGCAACTCGTTGGCTCTGATGAGTGACATGTCGATCAGAATTGTCAGCAAAGGCTTGCCGAAACTGGTCAGGGTTTCTTTGGGCACAGCCATGGGTCTTGGGCTCTTGGATGGCAAGCTTGATGCTCCTCCCACCACTGCATATTTCATGACTTACAGGCGAGGAAAATGCTCTGCCAATTGCAGATTCTGTCCTCAGGCGAGGGAAAGCCGCAGTAGAGCCGACATGCTTTCAAGGATCTCTTGGCCCATTTTCCCGACAAAGCATATTCTAGACAGGATTCAGAGCCCCGCTGAAAAAGATGCGACAAGACGATTTTGTATACAGGCCCTGAATTATCCTGAAGTTTTCACTCATGTAGAGACTCTTATAGCAGCTATAAGAAGGCGGACGGACATGCCGATTTCAGTTTCGTGCCAACCATTAGTCACAGAAAACATAATGCGAATCGCCAAGGCAGGAGCTGAACGAGTAGGGATACCCTTGGACGCTGCCACGGAAGACATATTTGAGCAGATCAAAGGAACGTCTGCCGGAGGACCTTACACTTGGCGAGGCCAGTTTGAGCTCTTGAATGATGCCGTCCGCATTTTTGGTATGGGCAGAGTTAGCACACACTTGATTGTCGGATTAGGCGAGACCGAAAAGGAAATGATAAATATCATTCAAAAATGCGTGGACACCGGCGTTCTTCCAGCACTATTTGCGTTTACACCAGTTCTTGGAACGAAGTTGGAAGGCTGGAGTCAGCCCCAAGTTGAAAAGTACAGACGAGTCCAAGTTGCCCGAAGCCTGATCATGCACAGAGCTGCAAATTTCAGAGACATGCATTTCGACGAGCATGGGTCACTAGCCGATTTTGGCATAAATAGGAAAACAGTAGAACAAGCTGTGCAATCAGGTGAGCCATTCCTAACCACCGGATGCTCAGACTGCAATCGCCCATACTACAATGAGAAACCAAGCGGTCCCATCTACAATTTTCCAAGGAAATTGACAAGAGAGGAGCTCTCCGAAATCAAGACGCAGCTAGGCTTCAATGAGGCATGAGGCCTTGAACGCGTTATACCTTTTCGATGCCGACCTGACTGAAACCAACGCGGTCAGATTGAGATTTCTGGATGAAAATGGGAACATTCGAGAATTCAAAGATGACAAGTGCAGGCCTTACTTTGTGATAGCCTATCCACTGTCGAAAGAGGATGAGGAAGTCGTACGCTACTTCAGCGGCACCGTGGAACGATTGGACAAGCTTGAACTGTTCACTTGTGAAAGAAGGCCGTTCGCAAAAGTGTCTTGGTCGAATGTTAAGGTTGCGACAAAGGCAGCTGAGAGACTGCCTTCATGCTGGGAAAGCGAAATCGATTTTCCCAGATCCTACGTGTACGATCATGGGTTGAATTTTGGCGCATTGCATGCCAATGACCTGAAGCCTGTTTCAGATTTACCCGCCGAAATGGCAGAGAAAGCTGAAGGAGATTTCACAGAAATCAGGGAGAGCGACCCGCAGAAACACGCTCAGCTTTCCCACTGGCTGAATCTGTTACGTCAACCCATTCCGGCTCTAGACTCAGACATTTTCGGAATTGAACAAGCTGCGCCTGAAAGCGTCTATAGAGCATGGATGCTTTCTCGAATTGCTAACATTCCATTGAGGCAAGCCTTCGAAAGCCATCGTGTGAGTGATTGGTGGAAATCCATAATCTACACGTATCTGAGAAAGAATAACATACTCATTCCCACGGCTCAAGAGTTGACGAGAGGTAAACCCACGCATGTTGTCACTGGAGCTTTGACAGTGACGCCTAGGGCTGGAACATACTTCAACACTGTCGTCTGCGATTTCGAAAGCCTCTACGCGGGTTGCATCGACAGCTTCAATCTCTCTTATGAAACTGTCGATTGCGGACATGCTGAATGCGGCGGAAACCGAATCCCAGACTTTGACGGGCACGTTTGTGTACGCATGAGGGGGTTCTACGCCGTTCTCGTCGGTGCTCTAAAGGAGCTTCGCATCCGAATCTTCAAACCCGCCTCGAGGAATCTCGCATTGCCCGATGAGAAGAGAAAGATAGCGAACTCCACCGCGAAGCTTTTGAAGCTTATTCTGGTCTCCAGCTATGGAGTCACGGTCAGAATCCACGGCTTGGCCTGCCCGCCGCTAGCTGAATCCATCACGGGCTATGGACGCTACGCGCTGAAAGAGAGTTGGCGAATGGCCGAGGAAAAGGCGCTGAGACCGCTTTATGGTGACACTGACTCACTATTCTTGGACAATCCTTCAAATGACCAGATCGAATGGCTCATCAAGACCGTTAAGGAACGGTTTTGGCTGGATCTTGCCGTGGATAAACGCTACGGTCTGTGTGTTTTGCCCAAGGCGAAGAAGGCATACTTCGGAATACTCGCTGATGGAACGCCTGACGTGAAGGGAGTCACGGCCATCAAGTCCAATTCTCCAAGGTACATCAACAACGTGTTCGAGCAATGCGTCAATGAGCTTTCAAGCGTGAAAAATCCTGAAGAATACGAACAAGCTAAGAGCAGGATCAAAAACGACGTGGACCACAGCATAGCGGATCTGAAGAAAAGAGCGGTTAGACTCGAAGACCTGGCGTATTCTGTGAGACTCTATTTTGATCCAGACAAGAAAGGAGTGGGCACGAAAAGCTTGCATCAGCCCTACCAATGTGCCGTGCAGCTTATCGATGCGGGCAAGACGTTGAAAAAAGGCGATGTCGTTTCCTTCATCAAAGTGAGGCCGTTCAATTACAAGGGAAGGCCGTTCACCGTGAAGCCTGTGGAACTGGTGGCGGGCCTGGCAGAGGTCAACGTGGACGATTATGTTCGCAACTTAGTCACGGCGTTGAACCAAGTTTTTGAGCCGATGGGCATTAAACTCGAAACGGAAAAAGAAGCTGAAATCTTCCGCTGGATCCACGATTGAAGCACATAACTGCTGATCGAAAAATCTTTATGTGCAAGATAGAAGTTAATGCACTCTAAACTGCTGGTGTATGTTTTGGTGGAGACATCTGTTGAAGACAAAAGGATAACGTTGAAAGAGGCTGTGAAGCTTGTTCCTGACGGTGCTCATCTTTTCTTGGGGGGATTTGGTTTCCAGCGGCCGCCTATGGCGTTTGCTCATGAGCTGGTCAGGCAGAAGAAACGCAACCTGACGATGTACACTTGCGGTTCAGAGATGGACCTGGACATTCTTTCGGGCGCTCGCGTGGTCTCACGGCTTGAACTGGCATTCTATGCGATCGAAGGCATAGGCTTGGTTCCCAACATCCAAAGAAGAATGCGAGAAGGTACGATAGAGATTGAGGACTACACTAATTTGGCCATGGCGCTGCGGTTCATGGGCGGAGCACTGGGTGTTCCGTTCATGCCTTTGAAAAGCATGCTTGGAACGGACTTGCTTGCGAAGACGAAGTTCAGGCCGAAGAAGGCAGAAGTGATGACATGCCCATTCACTGGCGAGAAGGTCGTGCTTGTCCCCTCGGTGCGTCCCGATTTCAGCATCGTGCACGCTTCACGAGTGGACATGGAAGGGAACGCTCAAATTGATGGCATCAAAGGTGAAGACGTTGAAGGCGCCAGAGCAGGAAAAAAAGTCATTGTGTTGGCCGAGGAAATCGTGAATTCGGAGTTCATACGGGCCCAGCCAGATCAGACGGTCATACCAAACATATACGTCAGCCACGTCGTAGAATGCCCGTGGGGATCATATCCGATGATGGTGTACAACTATTACGATTATGACATACAGCACGTGCGAATGTACTATGACCAATGCAAGACAGAAGAAGGCTGGCAAAAATACTGCCAAGAATACATAACAAGCGTGAACGGGCACATTGAATTCCTGCAGAAGGTGGGGATTGAACACTTGATCAAGCTAAGGGCCAAGAAGCCTCTGGCCTACTGAAAATGGAGAAAATAAGGTATGAGCAAGAAGTATGCGAAGCCTGAAGAATTCTCAACGCTTGAGCTTATGGCTGTCTGCGGTTCCAGGCAGATAAGAAATGGGGATGTAGTCTTCATAGGCACGGGCTTACCGCTCATCGCGGCGATGCTGGCAAAAAAAACGCATGCCCCGAAGGCAAAGATAGTGTACGAAGCAGGATTTATCGACTCGAATGCTAAGGACATAGCACTCTCGATAGCAGATTCCAGGTTAGGATACCAAGCGGCGGCAGCCATAGGCCTGATAGAAACGCTTGGTCTCATGCTTCAGGGCGGGCATGTTGACGTGGGATTCGTGGGTGCGGCCCAGATAGACGAGTACGGGAACATAAACACGACATACATCGGAAGCTTCGACAGACCAAGTGTGAGACTTCCAGGAAGCGGCGGTGGCAACGACATTATCAGCTCCGCAAAACGCATCGTGGTGATCATGACTCACGAAAAGAGAAAAATGGTGAAGAAGCTGGATTATCTTACGAGTCCAGGCTTCCTTGACGGACCAGGTGCCAGGGAAAAGATAGGCTTGCTAGGCGGCGGCCCGTCGCTTGTGGTTACGAACCTGTGCCAGATGGATTTCGACCCGAAAACGAAACGCATGAGGCTGGCCACCATTCATCCGGGGGTAACTGCGCGGCAGGTCGTGGAGAACTCGGGTTTCGACCTAATCGTTCCGAAGGATGTGCCTGAGACAGAATTGCCCACTCATGAAGAGCTGAGCCTCTTGAGGAAAATCGATCCCACCGGGATCTACATTCCGAAGACTAGATAGACATAACGCTACCTTTTTATATTCGTGTGCTACGTTAGATCAGTGAGGTAAACAGCAGTGTATAAAACCGAGCTGGTACAAACCTGGCTTGACAACGTGGCCCTGTCTCATTCAGGTGCAGCAGCCACTGAAAAATTGTACCGTTACCATTTCGACTGCTTCCTCAAATACATCGAGGCAACACCAGAAACCATCCAGAAGGACTATGATGAACTGCCCGAGAGACAGTTTCGCCAAAAATACGGGCAAGCCATAAGGTCCTGGAG
>JBGPBS010000041.1:0-12499 GCA_041481365.1 Bathyarchaeia archaeon | reverse complement strand
GCTTCAACCTTTGAAAGAGAAGATTCAAGTTCGGGAAAAGTGATGCGGTTCATCTTGGCCGATGGAACGGGCGAGATATCGATCGTTGCTTGGAACGAGAAAGTCGATGAGCTTCAGGCAATGTTGAAAGAAGACGCTGGACTGCAGATTGTGAACGCCAAAGTGAAGAAGGCCATGGAGCAAAAACTCGAGATCCATGTTGATTCAGAAACCTACGTAGCACCATTCGTGGTGGAAGATATTCTCCTGAAAATATCAGATCTGAAGGAGGGAATTGCCCACGCGAATGTCGAGGGAGAGGTTGCTACTAGGCCTATGCTCAGGGATGTCAGGACGTTCATGAAGGAAATTGTGGGACTCGCGAGTTTTGAATTGAAGGATGATACAGGCAAGATATGGGTTTCAGCTTGGGGAAAGCATTCAAACGTTGCGGGCAACTTGAAAATGGGCGACAAAGTCGTCTTAAGAAATGTCCAAGTCAAGAAAGGCTTTGACGACCGACTTGAAGTATCAACACGAGACAGGACAGACATGACTGTAGTCAGTTGATCAGCACGCGAGTGCGAAACGAGATTTTTGACTCAGCTTGGGCTGGGCAGGAAGTTGCCTGTTCACGGGCTCGGCAAGTGGTGCCGTTCGCCCTGAGGGAGGCATGCTCCCCCAGTGGGGCGGGATTCGAGCCCGCGACTTCTGGTTCATGGGCAAGGCCCCAATTCGAAACTCCAGATTATGAGTCTGGCGCCCAAGCCAGGCTAGGCTACCCCGGCTCTGTGTTTCTTGGCTATTTTGTTGGGGGTAAGTCTCAATTAAGCCTATCGATGTTTAGAGTTACCGATAAAAAGGGGAGACATGAAAACGCATTCATGAAGAATCGGTCTTTTGGCGTTGCATTGGCTCTTGCGCTGTCAAAGTAAGATTCTCAGCGCCTTGGCGGGGCTATTTCTCGATTTTCTCGACATTCGAACGCGTTCCAAGATATATCACGTCTGCCATTTGCACGAACAGCCCGGTTTCAACGATGCCTGGAACGCTCTTCAATTTGGCCTCTATTTCCGCAGGTTCATGAATCGGCCCGAAGTAAGCATCTATGAGGATGTTGCCATTATCCGTAGTGACTGGCCCAACCTTTCCTTTTCCCTCTCTAAGGGCGGGTCTTCCACCGATCTCTCCAATCTTGCGCATCACTGGCGCGATCGCAAATTGCATAACTTCTAAAGGGACGGGATGGTTCTTTTCTCCTAAAGTTGAGACTTTCTTGGTTTCATCGGCTATGATTATGACTTTTTCTGATGCGGATGCGACTATTTTTTCTCGGGTCAGTGCACCGCCCATGCCCTTGATGAGGTTCAGGTTTCGATCTATCTGGTCAGCTCCATCTATCGTCAAATCCAGCGCCGGATGTTCATTCAAGGTCGTTATCTGAATTCCATTCTCCACAGCGAGCATGAAGGCCTGGTATGATGTGGGCACAGCGAGTATGCGCAGACGTTCTCGCTCCGCTTTCTTGCCTAGTTCCGCGATCGCATAGGCGGCTGTGCTGCCACTGCCCAGGCCGATGGTAAACGTGTCTTTTACATGTTCAATTGCTTTCAGAGCAGCTTTTTTCTTGGCGTTTTCAACCCAGTCTTGTTTAGGATTCAATTTCCATCTGACCCAGTCTGTCTAAGACTTTTTCTACCTCGTTTCTGATTTCTTCTATTCTCTTTTCAGCCTCGGTCCTTTGACTCGGTTTGGCAGACGGCGGCTTCCTCTTCTTTTTGGTCTTTTCATCAGTGGTTGTCTTTTCCTCATCTGTTGAAGCCGATGCTTCTTCTTGAACAGGTATGCTGATTTCCTTCAACGATTTTGTTTCTGTTTTGGCGCGAAGCTCGTCGATTTTTCCGCTCAGGTCATCGAAGCGTTCGCTGAAGAGTTTCATCAGGTCCTCCTGCATGGCTTCAAGCTCATGCAAAGCAACAACGGACTCATCCTTCGAGATGGCGTCTTTCACCGTCATCATTCGAGACTTGTACGTCTGCGCGAGTCTTTCTCTTTCCTCTTCTGAGATCTTTCCTTCCGCGTGAGCCTCATACAGTCGCCGAATCGCGTCAGAAAGGATTCCCCTCTCAAGGTCCAGAATTCGCAGTTCATCTTTCGCATGACCCGCTTCGTCCGAAGAAACGCTCTTCGTGACCTTGAAGGGTAAACCCCTCAGATCAGCATGTGACTTCTCCTCTTCACGCACCTTTTTGATTTTCCTTGCGCGCCCTCTCATCGCGTAGAGGATGAGCAAGCAGGCCGCGATCACCACTGCGACTACTATTATGCTGATCAGAGGGTCGTCAAGCGCCAAGAGTTTTCCTCTCTACCACCACTGTTCTCTATCCATATATAAATTATATAATCCACCTTAGAATCGGTTCCGGACTGAAGCGAAAGTTTCTCCGCACGCCTTCTGAAGCTCACAATTGCTTCAAACCATTTCAAAGCCTCTACTAGCGCAGAGTTTCAGAACGATCTTGGTCTGCTCTGTCAGAATGGAGCCTCGGGCGGGAATTGAACCCGCGACCGCCGCCTTACCAAGGCGGTGCCCCACCAGGCTAGGCTACCGAGGCACGCGCATGCACGTTATTACGTTATTAGTAGAAGACAGTTTTTTTATGTTTTAAAGTATTCCTTACGCCTTTGGGTTAAATAGATATAGAAGAGAACCCAGAATGAGCATTCGATACCTCAAAATCGCGGGGGTGTCCGAGTCTGGCCAAAGGAGACAGGCTTAGGAAAGCATTGCCTAGAGCAAGGAAGGATCATGCTTTGAGGCATTTGCTAATTCCTCAATCATCGGGCAAACATGAGTATCGCCGTGGTGGAGCGAACCAATTGATCTTGCAGAACCTCAAGAAAAATAGACCAATGACAAAAAGAGAGCTGATGTGTGAGCTTGAGATACGCTGGTCTACAGTCGCTAGGCACCTACTCCAACTCAAGAAGGAAGGCTCGCTTGAGGAAACATCATCAGGAACTCGAACTGGAAGGAAGCAATCTTCCAAACCAGGGAGAATCCGAGTCGCTCAAGACCTCTAGACAATGCTTTAAGAAACCTGTTGCCGCAGGGCTGCGTGGGTTCAAACCCCATCCCCCGCACCACTACGTTGAAAAGCATAGCTAGTCAGTGAGATGCTAGGGCAATGAAAAATGAGCTGGGACCTCATCTAGAGATGACGCGTTCATTTAGTCCTTGGACAAGACTCCTTTCTAACTTGTCATCAATCGTGCATGTGCTATTGACAGTGTTCTTTGGATACCTGATTTCGTTGAGACCGACGATAAACCCTCTGGTTTTTGTGTTTGCTGTAACCTCGAAGCTTTTTGCAATGATGTTCGCAGAAGATAGGAATGCTTCAAAGAAAACGAGAATCTACTCCACGATAGCTTTAGCCTTGTTGATTCCTCTTCTCACACAACTTTCATCTTTTGAAATAATAATCGGCGTCTTGATCCTGATGCTTTACTCCCTCTATCCCATTTGTAACGGAAGAGCCCCGTTTGACGTCATACATCATGCACTGAGATACATCTTTATTTTCATCTTAGGATATGGTTCGCAAGCATTTTGGAATGACACGGCGCTGTTGGCCATATTGGCAATAGTGCTCTTCTCCCTAGCGGGAGAGCTTCTTGCAGGATTAGGAAAGGGTAGGGATTCTATTAAGAACGCGGCTTCATTATTAGGAATCAAGAGATCATTGGCTGCAATTATTTCCTTAATCTTCATTGCCTCATTGATAGCATCATTCGTTTTGAATAACCTGTTCGAGTTTCCGATCCAGGTCAATGGAACGTTTGTTCCTTTCTACATAATACCTGCGTTGGCACTGGATCTCTTTCTAACGAAGCCTTTGATGAAAAAACTGAATGAAAAACATGTGGATGCATTTCATTTAATAAGAAGAAAAGAAGTGACAGCCATGGTCGCCATGTCGCTCTTAATATTGGTTGTATTCCAAACAGGAAGAATCGGTACAAGAGTGGCAGTCAGCTCAAGAGATTACAGTTTTGACGTGGGCATCAGAACCCTTATAGCAGGAGCGCACAGTTGGGACGTACCGTGGATAGTCTTCGATTACGTAAACGAAGACAATTATTATTACGTTGTCTTCCACAAGGACGGAATTCTGGAATTATCGCAGAAGATGGATGGGCAGTACCGACAATACATATCCTCGTCTGCAACACAGCTTACACCATTCCAATGGCATGACTTTCAAATCGTTCTCAATGAAACGACTGTAGCGGTAAAATTGGATGGAGAATACCAAGTAACAACATCAAGACATCGGGTAGCTGAGACCTCTAGCATAATAATTTCCCCCTCAACACCAAACCCAAACGGCATCTGGATTGCGTGCACATACCGCATAAACGTTAATCCATGAAATCAATAATTAGAACACATCATACAATATTTATGGAAGCGATAGATCGTTTTGCCCTTCGATAGCACGCGCAAGTCCGGGCTAAATTGAACTTCAAATCGAGATCTGCGGGTTTCCGACTCAGACGAAGGCATACCTGTTCTGGAGTCACTCAAGCAAAGAGCCTAATCTGGCGGTGTCCTCTGACCTCGTCATAGATCGTTCCTGCGGAATAACCGAAAGGACTGAACATGCTAACGGCTGATGCATAAAGAAGAAGCAGATACTTCTTGACATCCGAGTTTGTGTTCTTCTCTATCAACTCTTCCGCTGTAACTCTTCTTTCGTAACGTTTGTTCTCGGCGCTGGTGAAAAGGAACTTGACATTCTTTCCAGCTGCAACTTCAACTCCTTCTTTCATCAGCTGTTTGGCCGCGATGACTTGACTGACCAACTGCTTGTAGCTCTTCGGATCCTTCGACAAGTGTTTAGCGCGCGCGCTAAGGCGAAACCCGCAAGCATCATTTCTGCGTTGCGATGCGGAAGTCAGCAGGACCGACGGCTCTCTTGCGATTCTACTTAATGACCAAAACGGGACAGCGTACATGATGTATCACCCCGTCAGTTACGCTGCCCAAGAGTATCTCTCTCACGTGGCTTATGCCCCTGGCACCAATCACGATCAGATCATAACGGTCTTCATTCGCTAGTCTCACAATTTCCTGAACCGCATGTCCTTCTATAAGCAATTTTTTCACTTGAACCTTCTCTGTCTTGACTTTTTGTTCGCCGTCATCCAGAATCCTATTTCCAAATTTCTGGGTCGCTTCAATCATCCTAGAAATCTCAGCGTTTGTCAAAATTGGCATGCCTAGGGAACCTGAGGTAGACGGCTCAGGCATCATGACAGGCTGCATGGAAACCGAGTACACGTGTATCAATGTGATCTTCCCCGAGAACTTCTCCGCCAGCTGAGCTGCAATTTCCAACGCTTTCAAAGAATGTTCAGATCCATCTAGTGGAACAAGGATCTTCTGAAACAATCGCGCACACCTTTCGAAGAATACTACTGTTTTTAGGCATATAACTCTTGAAAGATAATCGAGAGGAATAGCATGCCAAGACGTGACGAGCGAAATGCTGAAGTAACTGTTGCTGCGCGAATGCGCCATTCGCTTGAAGAATCAGGAGTGGACTCCAATGGTGGCCGCTAGAGCAGGGCAAGATCGACAGATTTGACTTTTCCCTTTGGATCTATGATAACTTCGAATTTCTCAGCCCATGGATGTCCTTCCAAATCGATGGGACACGTGCCCCTGATTATCCAATCTTGCTGGTTTCGTTCAATTGTCGTAACTTCTATCTTTTCTATATTCTTCCTTTTCTTTATGACATCGACGGCTGTTTGGGCCGCAGTCGTGTCTGAGACGGTGGTTTTCATTTCATTTCCCTTTCTGGCGGTGATGTTCAATCAGTGTGGCAGGCATTAAAAGTTATGAATGCGAAATAGGTAGTTGAAGTATGCAATGTGACGATGAAAATTGATTCAAATGGCTAGAATAAGATTTCCAGATCAGTCGGAATTCGCGGAAAAGGAAGAACATGGGTGAAAAGAGAAGAATAATCTTCCATGTGGACATGGACCATTTCTACACGGCTGTCGAAGAGAGAGAACACCCTGAACTCAAGGGTCAGCCAGTCATTGTTGGAGCCGACCCGAAAGAGGGAAGGGGAAGAGGAGTCGTATTGACATGCAATTATGAAGCAAGGAAGTTCGGCATAAGATCGGGCATGCCCATTTCAAGAGCTTGGAAGATCATTCCAGAAGCCGTCTATTTGCGCCCGAATTTTGAACTCTACATCAGGGTTTCAAACGAGATTATGAGCATCCTTCGAGCACACTCCGTCAAGTTTGAGCAGTGGGGCATAGACGAGGCCATCTTGGATGTAACGTCGACGGCGAAGGACGACGCTGAAGCTGAGCATTTGGCTCAACAGATAAAGAACCAGATCTACGACAATCAGAAGCTCACCTGTTCAATAGGCGTAGGTCCAAACAAACTCGTGGCAAAAATAGCCAGCGACTACGAGAAGCCAGATGGATTAACAATCGTTGAATACCAAAAAACTGAAGCATTCCTTGCGCCACTTCCCGTGCGCAAGCTCCTTTGGGTCGGACGGAAAACAGAGCAGAAATTGGCAACCATGGGAATCAAAAGCATCGGAGACTTGGCTCATTCAGACGCTGCGATGCTGACCGAGAGCTTTGGCGTGGCAGGCACTCAGTTCTATTTGATGGCTCACGGAATCGACAGAAGCGAAGTAGAGGAAAGAAGCCAAATCAAATCCATAAGTCGTGAAACCACGTTTGAAGAAGACACATCTGATCTTGAGTTAGCATCAGGCGTCTTGAATGAACTCGCAGCTGAACTTGCCAAAGATGTTCAGGATCGAGACTACCATTTCAGGACGATCACTGTCAGGATTCGCTACGAGAATTTCGAGACCCATACTCACAGCAAGACCTTGCCCGCTGTGACCAACCGCCTACAGGATTTGCGAAAAACGGCAAACGAACTATTGCATACCAACGCCAAACTAGACAAGAAAATACGACTCGTAGGCCTAAGAGTGGCAAATCTTGTCTCGCTCAAGGAGCAGAAGACACTATTCTAGCACGGTATGCAAGATGAAGAATACTTCTTTTGCCGTCACTCTTGCTTTGCGTTCGAGTACTTTTCTCCTATTTCCTCATCTGCCATTTTGGCAATCATCCTGTTAGATATCAAAACGTACTTAACGCCCGTCAGGTCGGCCAAGTCTGCTGGTTTCTGATCCTGCGTGACAAGCAGCATGTTGTTCTTCTTCGCATAGTTGACGATGTCTCGATCCTTTGCGCTCTTCAGCCCCGCACCTTGCGCCGTGACCACTTCCCAACCAAGGGTCTCAAAGTATTCTTTCAGACCTGCGTACATCTCGTCGAGCAGCAATCTCAATTGGTCCACCGCTTACTCATGCCATTTCGGAGCATCCGACTATTTAGCAACTCCGCTTTGATCTTTGTTGGTTTGCTGGACTTTTTTTGCGATTCAGCAAACAGCATTCTTTTAATAAGACATGAACCAAAAGCTTTCCATTTACGGCCAAAGGGAAGGAGCGATGGCGAACAGTCGAGGCTTCAAGGTCATTCTTACTGCTTCAGCAACCGAAATGAGCGATTACTACGACAACCCGTTTGTCGCGTTTGTCGCGGGTTTCGGCAAAGGACCAGTGCCGTTGTGGCTTGCGAGAAAAGTGCTATATCCGCCAGTTCGACGCGACGGTGATGGGAGAGCAAAGCAAGCACCCTACGGTCTCCGCAAAGTGGAAGCTCTGCTTCTGGAGAACGGTTTCAGCGAATCTGACGTGGCAGTGGTTCACCCAGCTGATTTGGACACCTCAGTGGGCCCGGAAACCAAAGTGGTCGGCATTTCCTCAATGGACCCGACTGGAATGGCATATGTCAGCAAGACATATTCTTCTCTGATGGGAGGCGGCGAACCCATGAACGCCATCGAGTTCAAAGAACTTGTGAAGAACCAAAGCCTCCGAAAGCATAAACCCAAAGTCATCGTCGGCGGTTTCGGTTCCTGGCAGTTGGAAAGAAAGAAAGTGGCAGAGAGCTACGGGGTAGACTGCGTCATCATCGGACGCGGAGTCAAAACTACCGTGGAGATCTTCAAAAAGGCTGTCGAGGGAGAGCCTCTGCCCCGCGTTGTCAGGACAGAGAACGGCTCAGCTGACGACGACACGCCGCTGATCAGGCGCGCTGCCATCCACGGCTCGGTCGAGATTTCCAGAGGCTGCGGCCGAAACTGTCAGTTCTGCACGCCTACGATGCAAAAGAAGGTGGATATGCCGCTGGAGAAAATAATGAAAGAAGTGGAAATAACGACCAAGGATGGCGACTCCCGGGTCACTTTGGTCACCGAGGACCTCTTTCTATACGGAGCAAAGGACAAGAGTTTCTGGCCTAACAAGGAAGCCGTTCTTAAACTATTAAAGAGCGTAGCCAGTTCCCCAGGCGTGCGGAGCATTCAACCTTCTCATATGTCACTGGCGCCTGTTGTCTGTAACCCTGAAATGGTTAAAGAGGCAGCTGAGATTCTCATAGATAAACACTGGTATTCTCATGGCGGGAAGCCGATTGTGACTTCTGAGACGGGAATAGAGACTGGAAGCATTAGACTCATGCGGAAGTATATGGCACGCAAGATGTTGCCTTTCAAGCCTGAGCAGTGGAAGGAGATTGTTAGTCAGGCCTTCGGAATTCTGAATGACAATGATTGGTATCCGCTTGCCACCCTAATCATAGGTCTGCCTGGTGAGACGGAGGAGGATGTGGCCGACACGCTTGAGCTAATGGACGACCTGAGGGATTTCAGCGCCTTCTATGTTCCGTTGCTTTTCGTTCCATTGGAGAATAGCCTGTTGATGAACAAGCGAGGAGCAGAGATCGATTCCCTAACAAGGGCCCGTTGGGAATTCCTGACTCGTTGCTGGGAATATAACGTTAGGATTTGGAGGGACACCTTTTTGGCGCACAGGATTCAGAATCCGGTTCTTTTCAAACTTGTAAAGCGCATCATGATTCCCTACGCGGCCAAGATGGCAGGAATCTATTACGGAAGGAAGCACGGCGTTGAAATGGAAAACGCGATTTGGAAAATGGCAACTGTCTAGCCTAACATCACTGACTCTGCAAAGCTCCGCAAACGTGAAGTTGGCGTTGAGCGTTTGGTTTTTCTGAGAATCTCTCCGCAAGCAATAAAAAGAAGGGACCAGAGGCTAACGAATCAAACGATAAATCAGCTGACGTGGGGATAGAAATGGTTGACCAGAGAGTTGAGAACCTTGCAAAACTTTGCGTTCACTACAGCGTTAACATAAGGCCAAAGGAAAAGGTCGTTATCCGTGGAAGCGTGGCAGCTGCGCCGCTGATTTCTGAAATCTACAAGGAATGCCTGCTCTGCGACGCGTACCCTTGGGTGCTACCCAGCTTGTACATTGACTACGTGTTTTACAAGCACGCGAGGGACCATCAGCTAAGGTTTGTGTCACCTTTTGACAAGTTCATCTATGAGAACATGGATGTAAGTATCAGCATATTCTGCGAGCCTAATCCGAAAAGATTGTCAAACGTAGACGCGTCAACAATGAAGACATTCTTCTCTGCTAGAAGTGAGCTTATGAACATTTTTCACCAGCGCGAAGCTGAAGGAAAGCTCAGGTGGACAGGCTGTCCGTTTCCCATAACTGATCAGGCTCAAGAGGCTGCAATGTCAATTGTGGAGTATGAGGATTTTGTCTACAGTAGCTGTCTGCTTGACCAGAAGGATCCAGTTGCGGAATGGAGGAAAATCCACGAGAACCAGCAGAAGATCTGTGATTTCCTGAACGCCGTTGAAAACCTGCACGTTGTCGGTGAGAGTACTGACCTGATTCTCAACGTTAAGGGCAGAAAGTGGATCAACGCGAGCGGCCAGAAGAACATGCCAGACGGAGAAGTCTTCACTGGTCCAGTTGAAACCTCGGCAGAAGGCGTCATAAGATTCTCCTATCCTGGAGTGTACATGGGCAGAGAAGTGGAGGACATTCTGCTCAAGTTCAAGGATGGGAAGATAGTTGAAGCTTCAGCAGGCAAAAGCGAGGATTTGCTCAGCGAACTGATCAAGATTGAAGGCGCAGACCGCATCGGAGAGTTTGCGATCGGAACCAATTATGGGATAACACGATTCACCAAGAACATGCTTTTCGATGAGAAAATGGGTGGAACGATCCATATGGCTCTTGGAAACGGCTATCCTGACACAGGTTCTTTGAACAGGTCTGCCATTCATTGGGACATATTGAAAGACATGAAGAAGGATGGGGAGATTTACGCTGACGGCAAATTGTTCTACAAGAACGGCAAGTTTCTGCTGTGATGGGTCTGATGAAAAGCATAGTCAATGGGACTTTGCCCATTTTGCTCGTTCAACCGACGCTCTGAACTCTATGTTCGAAGTGCAAACTATCACGTTGCTCCATAGTGGTGTAGCTGCAGATTTGGCACGGGGTGATTGTGACAGGTTTTTCCTCACTTTTTTCCCGTTCGCGTAGAAAGATATTTTTGTTCAATTCGCCAATGAGAATGCATCTGGCGTGGTGCTGAATGCAAAGACGGGATTTTCTCGGAGAACCTGTAGAGCACGTTAGAGCTGTTGGCAAGCTTTCGGTGGACGAGCTGATTCAGCAATTCAAGAGGTCGAGCTCCTTCGGCGCGGGCAGACTTTCAGATGCCTGTGACATTTACGAGCGGATGGTGAAAGACGATGACTGCACAATTTTTCTGGCTGTAGCCGGCGCAGTCGTCCCGGCTGGCATGCGTTCACTGATTGCTGACTTGATTCGTGAGAGGCTTGTTGACGTGGTCGTAAGCACAGGGGCGAACATGGTTCATGACACGATAGAAGCTCTGGGTGGCCACCATTACAAAGGCCATTGGCTCGTAGATGATTCGACACTCTACAAGTATCACATCTACCGCATTTACGATGTTTTCGTGCCCGAAGAAGACTTCGTTAAACTGGATTATAAGCTCGCCTCGATATTCGACGAAATTGCGGACGAAAACACAGGGAGAAGCCTGTCCTCAGACGAGTTTGCTCGAGAGTTAGGGAAGAGGCTCCATGATCCGAACTCTATTCTTCGAACCGCATACGAGGCTAACGTGCCTATTTTCCTTCCGGCGGTTCGCGACTCGGAATTCGGCTTCGCGCATTGGCTTCATGCCTCGCGAAAAAACGTCAAGCACACATTGATGCTGGACGCCTTCAAAGACGTGCCAAAAATAGTCGGCCTCTGCAACCGCTCAGCAAGAAACGGCATGGTAATCATAGGCGGCGGAGTGCCCAGAAACACCATTCAATCTGCTGCCCTTGCATCCAAGAAGGGCATGGACTATGCCATAATAATCACCATGGACAGACCTGAACCAGGCGGATTGTCAGGCTCCACGCTGGAAGAAACAGTAAGCTGGGGAAAAGTGAAAAGCCAGGCAGACAAAGTCATGGTCATCAGCGACGCCACCATTGTCTTCCCAATTATCGTGGCTTCAGTAATAGAGAGACTAAGCGCAGACTTCAAACGAGTCGCCAACGGTGGCCGAAGAAAACTCACAGTTGAGGAATCTGAATGAAAGAAAACGCCGTTGAAAGAAAATACTGCGGAAACTGCGGCAACCACACCGCATACAACTACCCGAATCAACTGTTCTGCAGCAAACGCTTCTCGCAAGACAAGAACCCCATCGTAGACACTCTTTGGTGCTGCGAAGAATGGAACCCAAGCAGTCAGGAATGCTACTGCATCAGGGAAACCATGAAGAAACAACGTTAGCCTTTTTCCGCTTCTCTATTCCGTCCTGCACTAAGGTTATTAAAGCATGCGAAGCTAAGGTTTTTCATAGCAAAAGCCCGGTGGTGCAGTGGTCAAACATGGCGGCCTCTGGAGCCGCTGACGAGAGTTCGAATCTCTCCCGGGCTACCACATTTTCGGGATTGAAGATTAAACAAGAGTTATTTATTCCCATCTTTTGATTCCCATTGATTCCCAGATTATCCATGCAATCTTTGCCTATCGTGTGTATCAAATACTTCCTTTGATTCCCATGGTACCCTAGATAGTGTTTGATTCTGTAGCTGTTGCCTCTCTGCTCGATGAAGCCTTGAATTCCACAAGTAGGACATTTAGCTTTCATTTTCCAACAAGCCTCAATGAGCACTACTTAGACAGCCAATAAAAAGACATTGTCGAAAAGAACTGAGTTGACCCTAGAGAGTTGAGTTGAAATGAAGCTAAGGCTCTCATAGAACAAGGCTTCGAATACGTCACAGAAATAGACGGCATAAAGCTGTTCAGGAAACTAAAAATAAGATATCATGCTTCCGTCCTGAAGTGGAGAATAAGAAAATACACAAAACTCTTATTGATCTCTTGTAGCAAAGTGCATTACTGTTTGTTATGTCTGAATCGGAAATTGAAACTCTGATAGAGTATCCCAACGAGGAAAGATATCTTGAATT
>JBGPBS010000040.1:0-12558 GCA_041481365.1 Bathyarchaeia archaeon | reverse complement strand
CTTCAGGAAGATAACGCTTTTCGTTGAGTCGCCACGGTTGAGGCAATGATAGTGGACCTAAGCCAAACCGTCAGATTTACTGGCGAGAATCAACGAATCTGCTTTTTACTTCGGAACATCGTTGACGATGTGAACTTTCTTTGCGCATAAGGAAAAAGAATGTGACGGGGCTAGGATTTTTTGAATGAGGCGAATGCGGCTTGACAGACAGATTGGTCTCGTTCGCCCAGTCCATACGTGTTCATCAACATCCCCAAGAGGATGTAGTACTGCCTCAGGAAATCCAGCCCCCTTTCGGTAGCGCAATATTGAATCTGTTGGCCTCTCATGCGAACTTCGATAAAGCCTATTTTGGTGATAGACGCCAAATACTTCTTCAATTGAGCATAATTGATGCCAGTGCGCTTCATGAGGGAGTATCTGTCTCCACTGTCATACTTTGTGGCGTCAAGTATTGCGGCTATTATCTCGAAATGGCTTCTATACTTTTTGCTGAGGGTCAACTGATAGGGACTGCTTTTCTTCAGCAAAGACAAGTTGTATGATTCATGTTCCACTGTGTAGTTCGCCATCATTCTTCCCCTACGTCATATGTCGTCGTTTAAAGGCTTACCACTTTCTTCGGTAGACTTGATTGAAGGATTGGATGAATGAGTTGACAAAGTTTAAAACCCACATTCTGACCCGAAGAGTTTATTATAACGTTTCAATTGAATCTGTTGAATAGAGGAAAACAGTTTGGACCAGCCTGAGCTGTCGCCTGATGATACGCGTTTTCTGCTGGAGGTTCTCAAGACTGACTGCGCAAGCGCAAGCATACGTTTGCGAGTGGGGGAACAGCAGTATGGGCTAGTTGGTGCGGTTGCATCATTCATGTTTGAACTTCGCTTTCCCGACGTTAAGGATGTAATTAAGAAGCTATACGGAGAGCAGAAGGTAAATGACTTGCAGTTTGTTCGCAAGATTCAGACGGTTCTCAAGAAAATGGAGAAGAACGGCATTGTAAAGATTCTGCCAAAGAAAAAGCCGTGGGAGTTGCAGAGGTATGGGCTTTTTAGTTTCAAGTTTCTCGACAGTGATAAGAATTCTGTGAGTTTTGCGACCGGGGAGCAGATCGAGCAGACGCAGAATCTGCTGAGGTCACTGTCTAGCCCGAAAAAGCCGCCTAGGATGGATTATGCCCAGTTTTTCACCCTCGTGCTCGTCGGGGTTGCATCATACGCGTCGATTTTGTGGTCTCTGCTGCAACCGGTTATAGTTCCAGCTGTTTTCGTTCCTTCATTATCAATCTCTGTGGTATGCTCCCTGATGTTGGGAAAAATGCTCTCCAGAGGATAGTCGGGGAGATTTGGGCCAAAGACTAATGTTTGCGTGGGAGCATGACAGAGGGATTGACTTGAAGAAGGTCGCTTCGACTCCGCTTCTATTCTTGTTACTCTTGGCCGTGGCATCTGCAATGCGATGGAACATGCTGGCGAGGGCAAGTCCAGGAACTCTAGATGTGCCGGGTAAGTATGCAACGATTCAAGACGCTATCAACAACGCGAGTTCTGGAGACCTCATCTTTGTTCATAAAGGCACGTACTATGAAGACGTGGCGATCAACAAGAGCGTGTCGCTTGTCGGTGAAGACAGAAACTTGACAGTTATCTATGGAAGTGCGGCGTCCCAACCTCAATACGTGATCAGCTTGATCGCCAGCGGCGTGACGGTCAAGGACCTTACTGTAAGGGCACGCACTCCAATTCAGAGTCCGATCATAATCGGTTCCGCAGGTAATGTCTTAGAGAACAACGTAATTGAAAATGGGTTTTATGGCCTCCAGCTTTCTTATTCTTCTGATAACGTGATCTCGAACAACACCATCTCGAATAACCAGTACGGCGTCTACCTTTTCACTTCAGGTCATAACGAATTCTCAGACAACGATATTGCAAACAATGTTGTGACGGGCGTCGAGCTTCATTACTCAAATGACAACGTGTTCTCAGGAAATAACGTTAATAACAATGCGAACGGGTTGGCCCTTTATTCTTCAACTGCCAACAATGTTTTTTATCATAATAACTTCAACAACACACTTCAATTGTCGAGCGACTCCATAAACTCGACCAATGTTTGGAGTTTGAACGGAGAAGGTAACTATTGGTCTGATTACACAGGACAGGATTTGAACAGCGACGGAATAGGGAATATTCCTTACAACAACACTGACACGGAAGGCGGTGATAGCTATCCTTTGACGGGGCCGTTCTATGATTTAGACGTTGTATTGAACGGTCAGACGTACCATGTCAATCTTGTCAGCAACTCATCAGTCTCCGGTTTGAAATTCGCATTCGGAGAGGAGACAGGAAACAGGATGGTGATATTTAACGTGGCCGAAGAGAAAGGCACGGTTGGGTTCTCCAGAATAATGATTCCTCTAGGCTTGATGGACTCTCCATTCATTGTTCTAGGCAGCCAAGGAGAAATAACTCCAACTGTGCTGAACGTTTCAACCGTGACGAACATTTATCTCTACTTCACGTGGGTCCATAGCAATCAAACTATCTCCATAATCTCTTCGAAAACGATGCATCTATATAATGATCTGCTTGGTGAATACGCCAAGCTATTGGCTGATCTCGACAATCTGAACGTCACACAAAGTAGCTTTCTAGAGAACTACAGCGCTCTTTTGATCAATCTAAAGGAACTTCAAGACAGATATTTGGCATTGAACGCCTCTTACACCGGACACCTGTCAGACTATTCCAGAAACGTGGAGAACATTCAGAACCTCATGTATGTCTTTGCAACCACAACCACAATCTTTCTCATAACGACTATCTATCTCTCCAAACGTGCGAACATGGGCGCCAGGGAGAAACCAAGAGGTCGCGAAAACGAACAATAGCGTTTCTATTGAACCAGTTCTCTTCCTTTCCTGTATGCTTGCACGTCCATGCTTGCAGTCTTCTTCTCTATCGTGTCGCTTATTGCTTTTTTCATAGAATCATCGCATACCAAGTTCGTCACCTTTGCAAGGGCCCCTAGCATAAGCATGTTTGCACAGACTCTTGTCCCAAAAATCTTCTCCGCGTTTTCTGTGGCAGGGATTTTGAACAGCCTCACCTTTTTTTCTGGCTGTTTGACGTTCGTGCTATCGATTATTAGCGTGCCATCATCACTTAGATCCTCTAAGTGTCTGTCAAGAGCTTCTTGGCTCATTGCGACCAATATGTCGCATCTCGTGACCATTGGAAAGCCGATTTCTCGATCTGATATTATTACTTCGCTCTTGGCCATGCTGCCTCTTGCTTCAGCACCGTAGCTTTGGGTTTGCACCGCTTTTTTTCCATCATACGCAGCTGCTTTGCCCAATATGTGTCCTGCGAGGACTACGCCTTGTCCTCCAAGCCCAGCGATTCTGATTTCAGTCTTCAAACGCCTTCTTCGCCTCCTCCATTGCGGCTTGCAAAGTTTCTGTGAGCGTGGGTCTCTGTTTTTTCGCAAATTCGCCCACGACTATCTTGGAAGTCAGATTGTCTTCGCCCATTTTTTCTGCCTGTTCAATTGAGACGGTATTTTCCTTAAACCAATTCACCATCTCACCCGCATCCTTGAATCCGGCTCTTCTTCCAAAAGCCGTTGGGCATTGGCTTACAACTTCAATGAATCTGAAGCCCCGTGTTTTCAGCGCTTCCTTTATGGATTCCTTGAACTCGTTAATCTGAACCGTTGTCCAGCGCGCGACGTAGCAGGCTCCAGCGGCCACGGCGAGCCTTGCAGCATCCAAGGGATATTCAAAGCTTCCATATGGCGTCGTGGTAGTCAAGGTCTTGAATGGGGTCGTTGGGGCGACTTGGCCCCCGGTCATCCCATAAACCATGTTGTTCACCATTATGACGAGGATGTCCAGGTTTCTTCTGGCTGCATGTATGAAATGGCCCAAGCCTATGCCGACTATGTCGCCGTCCCCGCCAAAAACGACAACGCTTAAGTCAGGTCGGACAAGTTTTATCCCCATCGCCACTGGTATGCTTCTTCCATGCAGAGTGTGGACTGAATCTGCTATGAAATGCGGCGATGGGATCCATGCGGAGCAGCCGATTCCACTGCAGAATACGAACTTGCCCAGGTCTTCATGACCCAGTTCATGAACTGCTCTGAGGAAGATGTTTGTAACAGTGTAGGCCCCGCAGCCTGGACAGAATGGAGGCGTTATGTCCCTAAGATATTTCCGAGGTGAAAAAGTTTCAGTCATTTCTTCTTCCCCACCTCAGCGACTTTAGCAAGCAGTTCTTCAGGCGTGATCAGTTCTCCACCCCCAATCTTGTTCATCGACGTAATAGGTGCTTCGCCGTTTGCAGCTCTCTCAACTTCGTGGCATAGTTGTCCCAGGTTCATCTCTGGAACGATAATTGTCTTGGCTCTCTTTGCCATTCTCTTGACTACTTCATCTGGGAAGGGCCAAACTGTTCTCAGTCTTATGTAACCTGTCTTGATTCCATCCTTCTGGGCGTTTTCAACGGCTTCGTAGACTGTTCGCGAAGTGCATCCAAATGAAACTATGCCAACTTCGCATTCATCAATATTATAGGTCTCAAAATCGGCGATGTCCATCGCGTGGTTCTGGATTTTCCCGTTGAGTCTTTCAACAAGCCGCCTATGGACAAGCGGATCGGCGGTGGCTCTAATGCCATATTCATCATGAGTCGAACCTGTCACCACCACGTTGAAGCCATCACCCACAGTTGGCATTGGCGGGACTTCCTCCAAGCCGAAAAACGCCTTTTCACCAGTATCAGGTCTTCGGCGATTCACTATCTCCAGGGTCTCAGGATTCGGCAGGACTATCTGTTCTCTCATGTGCGCGATTATCTCATCCGCGAGAAGTATAACTGGCGTGCGGTATTTTTCGGCTAGGCTAAACGCCTTGACTGTTAACATGAACATTTCCTGCACCGAGTTTGGCGATAGTACGATAGCTGAATAATCTCCATGCGTCCCCCATCGAGCCTGCATAATGTCACCCTGGCCACATTTAGTCGCCTGCCCCGTGCTGGGCCCTGCCCTTTGCACGTCAATGATGACGCATGGGGTTTCGGTCATGAATGCATATCCTATTCCTTCTTGCATGAGGCTGAAGCCTGGACCAGAGGTCGCAGTCATCGATTTGACCCCTCCCCAGCTCGCACCCACGATGGCACCTATTGATGCTAGTTCATCTTCCATTTGAATGGCCATTCCGCCAACTTGTGGTAATCGATACGATAGATGCTCAGCAATTTCGCTGGAGGGTGTTATTGGATAGCCAGCGAAGAATCGGCATCCTGCTGCTATGGCCCCTTCAGCGCACGCCTCATTTCCCTGCCAAAAACGCGTGTTTGTTGTTGAGGTTTTCTTCAATCGAGCATCTCCCACTGGGCTTTCTGCTTAGGCTTGAAAGCCTGAACCTAAAAGGTTTTATCCTCTTGTTCAGCAATTTATGCTCTGAAAGGTCGGAAGGAATTGGACGAAGAGATTGTCGACTATGCTTTAGAGTATGCGCAGAGCAAGAAGATTGATTATGCTGAGGTCAGGGCTCAAAGCCAAGTGCAGGACAGAATCATTCTGAGAAACGAAATTTTAGAGGCATACGTTTCGGCAGTTGACAGTGGGTTCTGCGTTAGAATCATGTCAAACGGAGGGATCGGCTTTGCGTCTACCAATAGGTGGTCAAAGGAAGAAGCAAAGGCTGCTGTGGATTTGGCGTTCAAATACGCAAGGGCTGCAAATCGCAAGGACAAATTAGTTTTTGCTGAAGAAAAGGGGATTAAGACAAAGTGGGCTGTTGAACAGAAGAAGAAGATAGAGAATGTCGCGCCCGAAGATAAGATATCTGCTTTCGCAGATGTCCATAAAGCTTTGGCTTCATGTGGCGTGAAGATCCCTGCGGTAATGTCACAGGTCTTCATAGATCTTATCACGAAATACTTCGTCAACTCAGAGGGCTCACGGATATCTTCGTTTGTTCCGAAAATAGGCGCTTTTCTGTATGTCACTGTCGCTGAACAGGGCAAGACTGAGCAGGGCTACGAGCAGTTTGGCTACAGCGGCGGATGGGAGGCTTTAGGATTATGGAAGATCCAAGAGAGGATGATCCACAGCGCAAATGTTCTCAGAGATGTGATCACGAAGGCAAAGTCGGTTAAGCCCGGAGAAACGGATTTGGTGTGCGGGTCAGAGGTTACAGGGATAGCGGCACATGAGTCTTGCGGCCATCCGATGGAGGCTGATAGAATCCTGGGAAGGGAAATGAGTCAAGCTGGAAGATCTTTCATTTACAAGGGCAGCAACTACTGGATTGGCACTCGAATCGGTAGTAAAGTAGTCACCGTTGTTGATGATCCTACGATTGAGCATAGCTATGGCTACTATGCTTATGATGATGAGGGTGTTAAAGCGCGTCCGAGGTTCCTGTACAAGGAGGGGATCATAAATGAGTTTCTGCAAAACAGGGAGTCGGCTGCCAAACTCGGTACAAGGAGTAACGGTTCTTCAAGATCAGTCAACTACGACAGAGAGGCGATCGTCAGAATGGCAAACACGTTCGTGGCTCCAGGCGAGCTTACGCAGGAAGAACTGATCGAGGACGTTAGACAAGGTGTATTCATGAAATCCTTCACAGAATGGAACATTGATGACAAACGTTTTAATCAGCGCTATGTCGGCAAAGAAGCTTATCTGATAAAGGACGGGGAACTGCAGTTCCCTGTTGCTAGACCCGTGATTGAGACTACGACGCTGAAGTTCTGGTCGGCCGTTGACGCAGTTTCCAAAGAAGTTGAGTTTGACGCGGCCACATGTGGGAAGGGAGACCCAGGGCAAGGAGTTCCGGTATACACTGGTGGACCGTGCATTAGGCTTAGAGAGGTGTTTGTAAAATGAGCGAGATACTTGGCAAAACTGAAGAAATAGTCAAGAAGGCGAAGAGTCTAGGCGCAGACGAGGTAATTGCCAAGACAACATTCGGCAAGTACAAGCAAGTGCGTTTCAGCAACAATCAGGTCGACATCACAGTAGCTTGGGATGATTATGTGACTGATGTGGCTTTGGCTTGGAAGAAACGTATTGTCGCCACACAGATACATGATTTTCGTGATGTTGATGCGACTATCAAACAGCTTGTTGGGTTGGCGAAGGTTTCAGGAGAAAACCCAATGTTCGGAGGCTTTGCAAAGGGCAGTTTTCACTATGCCAAGAGTCAAGCGGACAAAAAGCTCGAGGCTCTGGAGAGTCCGACGGAACTGGTTTTCGAGGCGATTGATGCCGCAGAGAAAGAAACCGGTTCCGAGGTTGACAGCGGAGGCATCCTCTTCACAAAGTTCGAGGATGTCTATTTGGTGTCTTCAGAAGGGCCTGCTGGTGTAGATAGCAGATCGGCAGTCGAGCTTTCGATTAGGGCTTTTTCACAGCAGGAAGCATCTGGCCACGGAGTCGAATGCAGCTCAACGTTGAAGGATTTCAGGCCTTCCAGAGCTGGCAGCAAAGCTGGTGAAATCGCAAGGTTGGCAAAGAATCCCAAGGTCGGCGACGAGGGTGCATACGATGTTATCTTCGATCCTTTGATCTTTGGCTCTGTGCTCGGAGTCTGGGGTGGAATGGCCTCAGCTTTCAGTATAATGATCCAATTGTCCATTTTCGTAGACAAACTTGGGAAAAAGGTTGGGCCGGAGATTGTCACTCTGAAGGATAATCCTGCTGCTTACTCAATGTCCCAGAGGGTTTTTGACGATGAGGGTGTTCCTACAAGGGAAAACGTGTTCGTTGATCATGGCGTCCTCAAAACGTATCTTCATAATGCCTCTACGGCCAGAGTCTTCAAAACTCAGACGACGGGCAATGCTGGACTTGTCACTCCGAACCCTTGGAACGTGGAAATGGCGCCCGGAAGCATGAGCAAGGATGAGCTTTTCAAAGAAGTGGACAGGGGACTCTACTTGACCAACACCTGGTACACGCGCTTCCAGAACTATATCAGAGGCGACTTCTCAACCATCCCCCGAGACGGCATTTTCCTCATCGAGAAAGGAGAGATCAAGAAGTCGTGGAAGGATCTGCGCATCAGCGACAACGTCTTGTCTATGCTTGGCAACATCGCTGGCATTTCAAAGGAGAGGCAGCATGTGCATTGGTGGGGTGAGGCTGATCCGCCGTCGCTCAGTCCTTACGTCCTCATCAAGAACGTTCACATGACCAAGTCCAAGTAGGCGCGCGCGCCCGAAACTTTCTTTCTCCCTTTCTTGGGTTGATCATAAGATCGAAAGGATAAGAGAGGAAGCTTTGAAGGAGATGGAAGAAATGAAGTATTCTGCACTGCACGACGTGAAGAAGATCGAACATGATATCAGGAAAGCAAGAGAACTGAACCCGAAGAAAAAAACAAGAATCACGTCAGAAATCACCCCACGAAGAACGAAATTGAAAAGAAATATTTAGAGCTAAGAACCACAATCCTGATGAAAGCTGCTTCAACGTGAGAAACAGTCGAAGATTGAGCATTCCAGATGGATTTTGGTTTTCTAACGCTGGAATGATGGAAAATGTTTTATCCTCATCATATGTAATGTCTGAAAGGGAATTCTATGGCTAAATGCCCTAAATGTGGAAAGGAAGTAAGCACTCCTAAGAAGACTTGGAAGATGGCTGGAAGAGCAGACAAGAGCGGCAAGAAAACGGAACTTACAATCGGGCTCTTTGAGCACTGTGGAAAAACTTTCAGAGCTGCTACAGGCAAAAGAAAAATCTGAGCCTGCAAAACACTATACTCTTCCTTTTTTCTATTGTCAAGTTCGCAAAAATTCTATCGAAGCGTAGACAGGAAGATTCGTTTTTGGAATTCTCCTCTGGAAAGATAATTCACGGAATTTGTTTCTTTGAAGGTTGTCTTGTCAGTATTCTTGGTTCTTTCCACTCTTCTCTGAGTATGCTGTGGAGCAGTAGATCTCTCAATTCTCCATGTATGAACATTGACTTGCGAACAATTCCTTCTCTTTTGAAGCCAATTTTTTCAAGTACTCTATGAGAAGCCATGTTTCTCAGGTCAGTGGTAGCTTGGATACGAATCAAGTTTCTTGATAAGAACAGGCAGTCAACCAAAATTGTCACTGCCTCAGTGCAATACCCTTTTCCTCTTTCACTTGGGATCAACGTAAAACCTATTTCCAACAGGTTCCCAGCTGAAAAAGTGTTCAAGACGCCGATCTTCGTTCCATCCTTCTTCTCTATGAAAAACTTCATCGAAGTTTGAGGGTCTTTTGAATCTTTTGGTGTGGCTTCTGAAAGCATTATCGCCCTGATTTTCTCTGGTTCAATCTCTACGTTTGGAATTCGATAAGCTTCTTTGTTTACACCTGAACAAGGGAAATCAACACAGTTCACACAGTCAATAGGGCGCATTCTCTACTCTCCAGCATTTGCCATTTGTTCTTTTTCTTCAATTTTGTGACTTGTGATAATCAACTGCTTAACTACCAAAATATCATTTGCGATCGCCGCTTGAGTCGGGAACGTCATGTGAAGTGACGCATTTAGTAGGCAACAAGCCTATCTTCAGAACGTAATGTTTGCTTTCTAAGAGTTGAAAATCCAGATATCCGAAGGTCAACAGTGTTTCAAACGGTCTTAAGGATTGGAAAAGAAGCAAAGGAAGCAAATGGAATACATTTCCCGTGAAGAGAAGAAGAGAGAAGCAAGCAAGCCTCTATACCTTGCCAGATATGAATGAAGGCTGTGCCTTTTCACAGCAAGATCGCACGCCCTATATAAAAAATGCAAAATAGCAGATTTAGATAACAGGAAAATTCTGCAAAGTAGCATAGAACCAAATAAACTTAAATCAAGCCCCGCCCACGAAAATATGGGCGGTCGTAGTCTAGCTTGGTTAGGACATCGGCTTCCCAAGCAATACAATGATGTTTCTTCATCATCTGTTAACCAAATAGATTGGACAGAGTTCACAGAATGGGTAAGAAAGAAGTACAGCAAAAGTCATGCCCCTAACATTCTAAGCCTTAGCAGACGTTTTAATCATCTACTGTATGGCAACCTGAGAGACATTGACATAATACCTATTGGAGTAAGAAACAACACAATCAAAGCACTGATTGTTTTAGCAAAGTTTCTTGGAATCCATCAAGAATTCAAGAGCAAACTTAGAGACTGTGGAGTCAAAATGGTCAAACAAGACGCATTTGCTTCATTCATGAGGATATACAACAACAATAGCTCTAGCCTGCTAGAATGGTATGAAAAAGTTCTCAATGTATTGAAACCTAATGAACAAACACTGCTGAAGTTGCTAGTTCTTAGTGGCGTTAGAAAGGGAGAGGCAATAACAGCATTCAACAAGATACGAGAGTTAGGGACTCGCAACCTTCCTGAATACTACAACAAAGAGATCAAAGCATTGGAACACTTCAGATATAGGGAATCATTCCTTAGAACAACAAAGAACGTCTATGTGTCAATCATACCCGAATCCTTGGTACTTGAAATATGCAATAGTCAAAAGGTGACATATCCAGCAATAGTCAAAGAACTGAGTCACAATAGCTTAAGATGCAGACTGAATGAACTTCGTGACTATTTTGGCACTTTCATGGTTAGACATGGCTTGATCCGTGAAGAAGTAGACCTTCTACAGGGTAGAATCCCACCATCAATATTCATAAGACACTACTGGAGCCCATCATTCAAAGAACTCGGAGACAGAACACTCAAAGCAATCACAGAACTAGAACAAACACTAAACTAAAGCCGAATCAAACCGAAACATCCCTCTCTTTTTTTCTACGCTTGGAATCTCGAAACTACGATAAAAAACTTCTAGGGACTCCCTGAAATCTATGGAATTCAGGCTTGAAAGAACTCAAGTAGAACTTCTGAAGCTGCAAATATACTGAAGTAACCTGAATTTTGACTACCAGCAAAGGATAAGGATTTGGGTTGTATCGGTATGGTTGAGAGACCAACAATGCACTATGCAAAAACAAGAAACCTATGTCAAGACATCGGCAATGGCAAGAAGAGATATGATTTTCAAACAATCTTCAGTCCTTTCTCCACTGGCTATTCAGGAATGAGAGGTAAATGCCTCGGATGTAGAATCTGTTACATGCGCCATACGTCTGGTGGCATAGGCAGTGAGCCTAGATCATTTGATGAGCTTTTTCCCAAGTTGAAAGAAAGTGTTAATGCAGGTAGAACAGAACTCATCACCGATCTAATTGATCCATTTCTGAATGTTGACGTTGGAAACCTTGTCTTGAGAATACATGAGGCAATGCCTTCAGCAAAGTTCAATTTCATCACCAAACTGCCAGAAATAGCAGAGGAAATGTTGAGAAGGCACGTTAAGGAATTTGAAAGAGTTCCCTACCACATTCAAGTAACAACTATGAAAGATGGATTGCCAATACCCGACATAGTCAAGAAAACAAGTTCTTTGCTGAGTGTTGCCAAAAGTGTTTCTTGTAGACTTGATCCGTTTGTCTTTGGAATCTCAAGCATCAATGCTTTTCTTGAACAAATTCAAGAGCTTGCAGGAATTGGAGTGAAGAGAATAACCACTAATACTATGAAGCTTCATAAAGGACAAGAGAAGCTTCTTCCAGAGATAGATCTTGGCACGTATTCTGATGGGGACAAGGCTGGAACAGTCAGAATTGTCAATGCCAAGACTGAGTACAACTATTTTGAAACAATTAGCAACCAGTGTAAACGATTCAACATAGGTCTGGGAGTCTGCATGTCAAGACCTCAAGTGAGAGTCTTCGAAACAGCTCCATGTGAAGGCATAGAATTGAACGAATACAAATGAAAAACCAACAAACTCAGATTAAGTATCCACAAACATTCTATGGAGCCCATAGAAATCAAAAATTCAAAAACGACATGAGTGTGAAGTCTTTATGAGGATTGCAGAGTTATTTTAGTCTCGCTTTTGCCCAGTCTCTCAGGGTGAAATGTTTTGTGACTTCTTCTCCACCAAGGTTGACAATTATGGAACTGCAATCATCAATTAGTTCACCGAGTTCATATTTGTAGTCATGAATAAACTTGTCAAAGTCACCATAGGTTTTGTGAATGCTGATCATGAATGAATCCACTCCTCCTCCTCGGGATCCAGTTGACATGAGAATGTCAGGCTGAGTGGATAGCCATGCTAGAGCTTTCTTTCGCACAATATCATACCTCTCCTTTGATGCAATATCAGCTTTGATTTTCACCAGTGTGATTACGAACAGGTTGTACCCAATCTTGGACCATTTTGGAATGGCAGTGTAGTCATCAATATACTCTCTTTCAATGGAAGCTCTCCTCCTAGTCACAGTAGGTTGAGAGACATTCAAGACTTTTGCCAGTTCTCGGTCACTTCTTCTGGGATTCTTCATCAATTCAAAAAGAATCCTACGTTCAATTGGTTTCAAATCACTCATAGGAAGTCATTAATGATTCGTCTTCTTTTGGTTCTTATACCTTGTGGAAGAATCTCTGCGGCTAGAGTAAACGTACTTCGATGAAAAACTT
>JBGPBS010000039.1:0-12968 GCA_041481365.1 Bathyarchaeia archaeon | reverse complement strand
TACAACATGGGGCCAGACCTATGGAACGGGCCGAACACCTACCAAGGCATGATTTCTGAGAAGCAAGTCCTCGGAAAAGTCGTAGAAAGAATGCCATATATCGGAAGTTTATACGTGGCGATGGGCAGCTCATACGGAATTGCCCCCCACCTTGGCGGGCAGAACATTCCACAACTGGCAAAAGACCTAACGTCTCTGGCAAAAACACTCAACCTACAACTTGATTACGCAAACAGCACTAGCACCCTCAACCTCAAACTCTCCGGGACCTTCGACGTCGAAGGATTCCGGGAGAAAATACTTCCAGAACTGCCGGATATGGTCGTGCCATCAATGAAAGATTTCGTTGCCGGACTCTCCACCAACATATATGCCAATGTCACCTCAGAGGAGCATATCTACTCCTATCAAAATGGCGAAGCGGACGGCCAGTCTACTGTCACCGTGGAGGGCGATTGCACACGCGAAATCAACTACTTGAAGAATCTTTACGTTAATCTAATTCTTAACCAAACCTCTCAAGAGTATAGGGAACCATGGTACGTCATCAATTCTACGTGGTTAGACGCCAGCAACCTATCGGCAACACTCAGAATCGTAGACGATTCGGCGTTCTTCAGCTTCAACGGGTTCCGGGCTTCGCCACCAATTGACCAGATTGACGCTTACAGCTTCAGGCTTGCCCGCTTCTTCAACTTCACCAAATCCATGAATCCATACGGAACTGAAATGCCGATAAACCACGAAAAACTGATGCTGAAGCTCCAATGCATAGGGAGCGGCACAAACATTCTACGAATGACTGTACCCTTAACTATGCAGCCCCCAGACAACATGTCTGAAGATCAGACTTTCATGATGTGGAACAATCAGACCGTCAGCAATCTAGGAGACATTGTTTTCAGCACTCAGGGTTACATTCCAATCCCAGGCAAGAATCCAGTTATCATAGGCACCAACGGTACCATGTCAGCCGGAACGTTCAACCCCTCTCAAGGGAAGATAAGTCTGACAGTAGATGGACCACATGGTTCAATAGGATTCGCGAACGTTTCAATCCCAACCAACGTGCTAAGCGGCCCCATCGAAAACTGGACGATAATCGTTGGAAACAGAACAATCATGTACCCAGACTATCAGATCACCAATACAACGAATTTCACATACCTGTACTTCACCTTCACTTTTGGCAGTCCTGTCACGATTCAAATAGTAGTACCAGAGTTTCCAAACTTCCTGCTGCCGCTGCTCATCATAGCCACATCAATGGTAGCTGTCACTTGCAAAGCCTTATTGAGAATTCGACGCAAGCAATCCACGAGAAACAGCTTCACTGGAACGTGAGAAGCCAGTCCACACGACAAACAAGAAACAATTGAATAAATAGCGCGCCCTGAGTCTTCGGCAAGCATGAGATCCCCGGCATCCACTCATTCTTCGGATCACCCTCCAAAACGAGGGCCAACTACAAAAGCATCAACAATACACAAAAATGATCTTCAATAGCTGCGGATTCTTGCGCGCACACTCTAGTTCTCTATTAGCGGCAAGCCATTTTGCGAGGCTTTCTTCTTGGGCCAACGATCCCGCGTTCTTTAATAAGCAGATGGGGAAACATAAACGTGCGATTAAGAAGGCATCGAATGGAACCCATGAATGCTCTTCACAGTAATGAACCGAAACGGAGAACAGCCTGAGTATGCAAGAAGGCAATAGAACTGTGTCGTTTTCCGTTGAAACTGAGATCGCTTCGAAGCACATTCAAGAATTAATGGACTTCATCGATAGGAAATACATAATGCCACATCGAGAACGATTTGCAGGTGTTTCCAAGGCGATGGTAGCAGGCAATGCTTCCCTCGTTTTTACTCTGCTAGACTCGGCTGGAAAACCGAATTTGAGAGTCGAAATCATGGGCGAGACTCCAGTAAAGCTGAATATTACGAGGCTTGACGACGCCGTTTCAGAAAAACTTGTAGAAGAAGTCAAACAAGACGTCATCATTCTTGTAGGGTTCTTTGAAGAACAAATGCGAAACACCACGCTATTTCTGGCTTGGAGAGAGGGCGAAGAAATAGTGCCTGAAAAGCTAACCGGGAAAGAGAAAAAACCTATCAATCGACTATTCCTTGAGACTCAGATTCTCCTCTCAGTGATTTTTATCACCATCGGCATCGCTCTGTTTTTTGTGATAGGCTGGACCGCGCCAATCGTTCTCCTGGCCATACAACTGGTCTTCGTGTTCTACTCCAACAAACTCATTGCAAGGGTTGCAGACTGGCGAATAACAGAGAAAAATCCATACATACACCTGGTGGAGTATCAACTACCGATCGAGGAACATGAGGATTTCAGGAAGAAATACTCAAAAGGAGAACTGCAAGCTATCAAGAAGCAAATATATGACGAAACACTGGCGAAAAAAGGAGAAATCAACTGTGAAACCGTGCAAAAAGTACTCGCAACACACGGCTTTGAATGCAGTCCACAGGACTTGTCAACAAGAAAAGTAAACGTTTATCAACTCGTGAAAAAAGCTGTCAACAGCTTCGGCTTTCCCATGCCCGAAATCGTCATATCCAACACAATCATTCCAAACGCGGCCGCTTCAGGGCCCAGCCCCAGCCGAGGAACGGTCTTGATAACGACAGGCCTTCTCGTTCAACTCTCCGAAGAGGAGATTCTAAGCGTTCTCGGACACGAGTTCGGTCATCTAAGGGGACACGATCCTCTTCTCCTGTATGGCTTGACGGGCGCCGAATTCCTCATCAGATTTTACGTACTTCTTCCATTGTTTCCAATCATTTTCTTTTCTTATCTTTTCCTCTTGTATTTCTGGGCCGTCATGACCTTGATATTCTTCATAGCAAAATTCTTTGAAGCAAGAGCCGACTTAATCTCTGCCATCGTAATAGGCGCACCTGAAGTATTGGCCAAAGCGTTAGAAAAGATAGGCTTCAAGAGATTGCTGTATGAACGATCACCAACCTATCGCTTCCAAGAATGGACAAGCCTAGACCCGCATCCTCCAATATACTTCAGAGTAAATCGACTCGAGAAACTCAAAGCTCCAGTGGAGATAAAACACGCTCTAATCCAGTCGGTCAAAGATGTCATAAAGGGATTCTTTGCCAGCTTCTAAAAAGCAGATGAAAATTGCACAAGGATAAGACAGAACTCGAGCCCAAAGAGGCAGCAAGCCTCATCAGATTCAGACGAACGTCGAACCCTGTCGAACCTTATAAACCACACCTACAGCGCCTCTAGCTTTCATCAGCATTCACCGTCCGCAGATCATACTCACGTAGAATCCGTAACCTCAACAATCGAGACGCTTCCATTGAATGATGATTCATGGTACGACTGTTCCAAGGGAGGACCGAAAGAAGGCCGAATGACTCGGACATGATGAAAAAACGTAAAATCCTCGCACGTGAGCGATCAGAAAATGCGCTGAAGGGTTAAATCTTTCGGAAAGCCTGAAGGTCGAACTGGACGACGCGAGTCGAAACCGAAAACAAAGCACGCAACAAAGCTAGAAACGGTTTTCCCGGCTGCAATACTCATTCAGATATTCGACTCAGATGAAACATGTGCCAATTGCTTCGTGGCTCACCAGAGCATCCGTGTCTGCAAGAACATGGTTGCAACTGTACTGTGGCAAGAGATAATATCAGCAAGTTCGACCTTCAGCAGCGAAAAATCGAAACTCTATCCAAAACCTAATGCAGACGTTGAAGAAACCTCATTTAACAGGGTTCACGAGTTTGCATCGTTTTCTCCCGAGCCGGTGACAAAACCTGCACACGCTTTAAAAACAGAACACGGGGTCACATATCTTGTCCTAGCTTTAAGCAACAAACGAGCAAATAGGAATTCGAGCTTCCAATTGGAATAGAATTGAGCGCGCCCGGGATCTTGCCCTTTCCCATTTTCTTCTTGCGATGACAGAGAGCGCTTGTCCGAGGGTTCGGACTAGTTTTCGAAACAAGAGCTCAGGACTTGAAGGATTGTGGCGAAATGTTTCGAATCTTATAAGATGATCCTAAGGCGGAACCGAACCAATTAGCAGGTCATCACTTTCCGATCAGAAAACAGAAGAGGCATG
This sequence comes from Bathyarchaeia archaeon, assembly GCA_041481365.1. Taxonomy (GTDB): domain Archaea; phylum Thermoproteota; class Bathyarchaeia; order Bathyarchaeales; family Bathycorpusculaceae; genus DASPTR01. The sequence continues at coordinate 8,860 of JBGPBS010000039.1, read as the reverse complement.
CAAGTCTATTGGGAAAGGTCGAGATTGGATAGGTGGCCAATCGTGCAAACCGTCGATATGCTAGGCGAAAGCAGATCGAAGGGTTTGAATTTGCACTCAGGCTGTGAAAAGTCATGGTGGCAACGATTGAAAATGCTGCGAATTGTTAAATTCCGCTATGCGTTCATGGGATTCAAGAGGGGTTGCGTCTTGCGAAATCAGAGCTCGCCCATCCTCTGAGGGGACTTTGTTCTTGTGCGTTTGCTTGTCGCCCAGGGGTTTACTGGTCGCCTAGTACTTGTATGATCACGTTTCTTCTTCTTGGATATACGTCAGTTTCCACGAACAATACAGACTGCCACGTTCCAAGTTGTACGGTTCCATCAACGACAGGAAGAGTCCTGTCCGGCGGAAGGAGCACTGATCGCAGATGAGAGTGCGCATTGGAAGGGTGCCTGTAAGCTTTGTTTCTGGGAATGATTTCCTGAAGCCAATCTCTTATGTCATCCAGCAAGCCCTGCTCGTTTTCAGTCAGGACCACTATGCCGGTGGCGTGCGGAGCAAAAACGTGAACTAGACCGTTTCTCACTCCAGATTTGGAGACGGCTTCCAGAATCCTGTCTGTCAGATCCACAAATTCCACTTCACCCTTTGTTGAGAAACTGAAATTCGTGTTGAAAACTTTGAAGTTCGACATCAGAAACTCTACTCCAGGAACAACGTCATTATTACTTCGTCTACGTACTTGCCGTCTCTGAAAAACTTGCGCGGAATGCGCCCTGTCTGAACGAACCCGACCTTTTGGTAAACGCGAATAGCATGCTTGTTGCTCTCAAAAGCTGAAAGCGTTAAAACCTTCAAACTCATTTTGCGAGCTTGCTTTATGAGTGTCTTCATCATCTGCGTCCCAATGCCTATATCTCTGTAACCTTCCCTGATCGCTATGCCTATCCCGCCAACGTGTCTATCGTAACCGTCCCGTCGTCTGCCAATCTCAGAATTCGCTACAACCTTGCCGCCTACCTCAGCCACCAGATAAAGGATTTCACCTTTTTCCATACGGCCAAGCGCCTGGGAAAGCCAATCTATCTCCGCCGTCCTCGACACCTTCTCGGCCCTGACAATATCTGCCTTTTCTGCGACGAGAGAATTGATCATCTCAAGCAGGTCGTCCAGGTCTTCCCACTTGAGGGTTCTCAAAACTACTTCGCGTTTATCTCTCGCACGAAACTCGTGAATGATCTTTCCAGATCTCATACCTAAACACACAGGTCATCGCGGCTTTAACATTTTCCAGCTTCCATCGATACGGCGGTTGAAACAGGAGATTATGTTGATGCTTTTGTATACAAACAGATCCAACTCCTCAGATCTGAGCCATCACCGAAACAGAAATCGTGTTTTTGGTGTGAACAAAAAGGCCCCTTTTCAAGTCTCTCTTCGTTGATTGCTGCACATTGCATCGTCTAGAGTAGGCCAAACGTTGGATATTTGAGAGATCGTTAGATTGAGATTTCACTGTTGGGTGATGTTGGTGGCATTTCTAATACGCGGCTCAAATATATGTCACCAGCATTCACTATGGGCACACCTTCAGGCATGGCGTATACAGAAGCATCAACTCAAGTCGCCAAAGTTCCTCGTTTTCAGAGCACATGGTTTAAGGTTAGCCGCACACAATTGAACAGCGGGCGTCTGCCCAACCTGGAGGCAATTGCGAGAATATCTACTCTGTGCGTTGCGAACTGGGCAGAAGGAGAAGCAACACGTTCAAGAAACCGCCAGGGCATAGAAGGGTTCCAACTTGAAAGAACTAGCGGAAGGTTCGCGATCGCGCAATCTGCGATTACTGGGTCATGCGTTCCTGATGAAAAAAGGAGTTTCAGCGTTGAGCAGACTGCAAAAGATAACCATCTGAGCGATGCTATCTTGCTGGGAGACTCCAAATTTTCGAAGCTGTTACGAAGCTGGGGCTTTGGGCTTCGCTTGGAGATTTTCGCCGGTTTTTATATGAGGCCACGGTCAAGTCCATGCCCAAGGCTAAATCGCCAAAGGGAAAAGGCTGAAACACGCTTTTTTCTCAATTCCCAGCTAGAATCTAGCGTTTCAGATGTTGCTTTGGCGGCATAAGAGGATCCCGCTTCATAGTCCTTGCGTTTTCGATGGAAAACAAGACTAAAACTGTGTCCTCGTTGTGGAAAGGGCTTTGGGACAAGCCAGAATGCCAGACTGGGCTGTTCGAAGCTTCGTCAGTAAGAACCATTAGAGAGTGCTGACAATAATCAGATCTGTCAATGTTATCAGTTTTTCCATATTGTAGATTTTGAAATAATCGCTTTAATCGCTTGCAGCCCATATTTCCAAGAAGACAGAGAGGAAGGTGTCACGCTTGAGCCCCGATCCATTTGGAGACGAAGTTGAAACTCTTGAGCGAAACTTGAACGGTGGAAAAACTGGGGTCAAGTGGGATTGGGGCAACTTCAAGAGCACGAAAGGTTTTCCTGTTGACGACAATATGATCAACTGGACGATAGGTCAAGACCAGGCTTTGAAGGAATGTTTCCTCTGCTTGGACGAATGGGTGCATAAGCTCAAGTGGCTTGAGGAAAAGAAATGGTACGAAAGCTGGGGTAATGTTGATAGGGACAAACCCTCAGCGAAAACCATGATAAGTCCGGGACCGTACTTGTTCCTCCTGGGCGATCCTGGAACCGGCAAATCTCTGATCGGGAGGGCCTTGGCTGAGAAGCTCACTCAGGTCTACGAGGAAAACGGGATAAGACTCTTTGATGTTCTCTGTTGGAAGAATCCGACATTGCCGAGTGAACCTAAGATCTCGATGCACAAGGGTGGAGAAGGAAAGAAGGTTCTTCAGAAAGAACAGTTCAAGGAGCTTAAGAGGAAATTTACCACGAAGGTCGGGCTCAAAGCACTGCAAGGTTTCTTGATTGCGATAGGTTTGCTTTTGATCGTTCTCGGGTTCTACTTCATGGCTCAAGCCTGGCAGACTTGGAACCTGAACCCCAAAACGGCGGGGGAACCTCTCCAAGATTACTACAACGGCAGCTTCGGAGACTATCTCGTCGAGAAATTCGTCGGTCTGGTGCCGCTGACCTTCATTCCGGGTGGAAGTTTAATATTCTTCGGCATCTTCATCTGGTGGCTCTCCAAACTCATGGGCGGAGGAGGCCTAAAAGGCATCGGAGGCGCACAGCAGACTGACATTCCAAAACTTATAGTCGACAACAGCTTAGAACGGGCGCCTTTCGTAGACGCTACAGGTCACAGAAGCGCTCAGCTTTTCGGCTCAATAGCATGGGACCCGTACCAGACTGGGGGTCTAGGGACTCCTGAGCACCAAAGGGTCAGCGCAGGCGACGTTCATGTTGCATCTCTAGGCATTCTTTACATCGACGAAGTAAAAAACCTTGACGCGGAGGAAGCAGTAACGTTGTTAACGGTGTTGGAAGATGGGCAATTACCAATCACTTTGAGGGGAAGGATTACCGGCGGGGACACAGCTGCCATGGCAGTGTCAACTGAACCCGTGCCAGCCATAACGTTTCTCGTAGGAGCCGGCAACTTTGACAGCATCGGCCAGATCCATCCCGCGTTGATGGACCGAATATACGGTTATGGCAAAGTCGTCAGGATGAACAACGACATGCCCAACACCTTGGAAAACAGGCGCAAGTACGTGCAGTTCATATCGCAAGAGGTCCAACGCTTCAACTTGATACCGTTCAGCAGGCAAGCATGCGAAGAAATCGTGGAGGAAGGAAGAAGAAGAAGCAACAAGAAAGACGCCTTAACGACAAGGTTCAGACCGTTGATTTCCATCATCAAGACCGCAGCAACCCTTGCAATGAACGAAGACTGTGAGGTCGCTGAGGCCAGACACGTAAAAGAGGCGGTTGAACAGCACTGCAAGACCATCCAGAGGCAAATATTGGAGCACGACATGAACGAAAGAGGCAAGCTGTTGGAAATAAAAGCCAAAGGAGTCACACTGGGGCAGATACACGGGTTAGCCGTAATGAAGGATCCCTTCAGCGGTGAAATGACTGGTAGTGTTCTGAACGTAAAAGCCCACATGATCAGGAGAGGTGAGCTTCCAAGGACATATCCTATCAAGGGCTACTACAAAGTAACTGGAGTAGCCAAAGGTCAGAGCTTCATTTCAGATAGCATTGCCAAAGTCAGAAGTGTGATCCTGCAGAAATACGGTGTTGACATAGCTCAAGACTATTTGACGCACATAGATTTTGCCCAGTCCTATGGAGTGGACGGACCCTCCGCAGGCGTGACGATGGCGATCCTGCTGTGTTCGCTTATTGAGGGCAAACCGATAAGGCAAGATGTTGCCGTCACTGGCGAAATAAACTTGGGCATCGGAAACTCTATTCAAATAACGGCTGTGGGCGGCGTCTATGAAAAGATCAAGGCCGCAGAAGCTTGGGGCTTCAAGAAAGTAGTCATTCCACAAAAAAACTACGAATATTCTATTGATGTTAAAGATTGCAAGATTGAGGTCATTCCAGCCGCGACGCTGGAAGATTATTTGAAAGTATGCCTCGTCGAGAAGCCGAGCCTTGAAATCCCCGTGCAAGCTTATAAGCATAGAAAACTCTAAAAGCTCGCAAGCTGGAAGGAAGATCCTTTTCTTCTCGTTTCCTTTGGCCTGGGCATCATGAGTCAATGAGAGAAGTCGACAAAGCTGCAATTCGCAGATGGCGCAAAAGGGGTTTTTACAGTGAGAATGTTCTCGTCAAACTTCTCCGAAAGAATGGTTTCAACGCGGTTCGTGTTCCAGTCAGCAATCCAAGTTTGAACCCGTTACCAGACATCATCGCCAGAAAAGGCTTAAATATGTATGCTTTCGAAGTCAAGAACGCTAGCTACTATGCCTACTTCCCGATACAGCAGGTTGACAAACTTTTTAGGTTTCTCGATGAATTTGTTCCCATAGCCACTGAGGGCAAACATGCAGTCTTGGCTGCTCATTTGGGCAAGAGATGGATTTTCAAGGAAGTCCCTTGGAAAGACTGGGAGAAGAAAAAACTTCCGGAGAAGGCGAGAATACTTAAACGGGACAGGGGGAACTTCGAATTGGGGAAGCCACAAATTGAAAAATGAAGAATTAGCTGTCTGGGGTTCACTCTTGTGCAAGACCTACCCAGTAGGCGATATCCAAATCGAGGTCTTGAAGAACGTAGACGTTGGCATCGAGAAAGGTCGATTTACGGTCATAAGCGGGGACTCTGGCTCGGGAAAGACAACACTTCTGAATATCATTGGAGGCATAGACAGGCCCACCAGCGGGAAGGTCGTCGTTCTAGGAGAGGATTTGAATGCTCAGGATGAGGATTCTTTAGCTGCTTTTCGGTGCAGCAAAATAGGCTTCGTCTTCCAATCCTACAATCTGATCTCGACTTTGACGGTGGCTGAAAACGTCGGGTTTCCAATGGAATGGCTCAGAAAACCAACTGATTATGTGGAAAAGCGCGTTCAAGAGCTATTAGCCATGGTCGGTTTGGACGCTCGTGCCGAGCACTTTCCGTTTCAGTTGAGCGGAGGGGAACAGCAGCGTGTTGCTTTCGCTCGAGCCCTGGCAAATAACCCGCCTTTGCTCTTAGTCGATGAGCCAACTGGAAACCTGGACAGAAGAACCAGCGCCCAGGTCGCTGGGATACTCAACACGTTGAAGGAAGAGGGAAAAACTGTCGTGGTTGCGACCCACGATGAAGGAATAGTCAAAGCTGCCGATCAACTGCTACATTTGGAAGAGGGAATGTTGACAAGTGTCGATGACTGAAACGTTCTTTCCGATAAATGATCTACTACGGAGAAAGTTTCAGACAGGGCTAATCATCATCGGCCTAGCTCTCTGTGTCGCATCAACACTCTTCGTTTTTTCACTCGGCAACGGGATGGGAGTCGCGACTTTCGGGACGACCGAAAACAAGCTTACGTCAGGCTTCGCCATCGTGTTCTCACGGTTTGTTATTCTTGCTGAAATCTTGGTTTTCGCCGTTGGAATAGTGACGATTTCCTTTCTAACGCATACTATGATGTCTCAACGAGTAAGGGACGTTGGCCTGATGAAGGCAGCAGGGTGCCCTAATGACGTGGTCTTCAGCTACTTCATGAACGAACTAGTAATCGTGACTCTTGCAAGCTGCTCTCTTGGCGTGGTTCTTGGAATATTAGCGGACTATGTGTCTGGTGGCGCTCTCGTCGGCATGGGTTTGCAGGTTATTCCATGGCAAATCAACCCTTGGGTTGTCTTGGCCATATTTGCTGCTTTCGTGTTTCTCTCATTGATCGTTGGAACAAGGCCGATTCTTGCTGCAACTAGAGTCAGACCCGCCGTGGCTCTTTCCCCCAGCTTTTCTTACGGGCTGAGCAGAGAATCCGATTTCAAAGGCGTCGCCAAGGCAGGGCTCACTGCAAAAATAGCCATTCGCAGTTTGTTCCGCCGCAAGTCAGCAAGTTTCCAAATCATCCTCTGCTTGACCTCTGTCTTCATTCTGGTCACCGTTTCCGTTGCAGGCGGAATAATTGCAAACGAGACTACCGGAGCCTGGATTGAAAGAGCTGTCGGCAAGAATGTAGTCTTGATAGCTCATCATGAAATGACGACACAGTATGAGTTGTTGATGTCAAAATTCTACACTGGCGCGCCAGAGCCACAGTTTAACTATACCGGCGGAGAGTATCTCGTTTCTGACCAGATTCTAAGCAATTTGAGCCTGATGGCTGGATTGAGAATTGATCCACGTCTAGTGCTAGAGGCGCAAATAAACGAAGTTCAAGGTTTCGTCTTTGGTCAAGAGACAAGCGAAACCATCACCGTCGGAGACAGTCGAAAAGGCGCATCATTAATAGTTGGCGTGGAACCTGACAAGGTGCTCAGCCAATGGTTCTTGAATGGAAACTTTCTGGTGAAGAATGAGACTTCAGACGCCGTTATCGGTGATACTCTCGCTGCTAAGATGTTCTCTCAACCCTTGAATCAAAGCTTGAAGTTGCTTGAGCAGACTTTCCAAATAGCTGGCGTATGCTTAGACCCCATAAACGGTGGAAACGTGACTTATGTTCCGTTGGAAACTCTTCAAAGCGTCATGGGCGTATCGGAACCGAATATCGTCTTGGTCGAAATTGGCGATGGGATTAACCGAACGAAGGTGTTGGACGAATTAAGGAAGACTGTTAACGCCATAGATCCTGAATTCGAGGTTTCTGAGCTTGACGAGACTATGAACAAGCAGTCAGGTTTTCTTGAGCATTTGTGGTCTGCAGTGATGCTGTTACCCGTCTTGTCATTGGCTGCGGTGACTCTTTGCATGGTAGGCTACGTTACATTGGTGATCAATGACCAACGCGAAGAGTTTGGAATACTCAGGGCGGTGGGAGCAAAGCCCAGGATGATCATAAAGATTGTCATGACGCAATGCTCGCTCATCCTCCTCTCAAGTTGGGCAGCCGGACTCGCTCTTGGAATAATAACCACAGTGCTGATCTTGATCCCTGAACCGTTTTTCGCAGGCAGTACCGTCCTGGAGATAGCAGGATGGCTTCTAGCGGCTTTAGGCATACTACTCTGCTCAAGCCTTTATCCCGCATTAAGGTTCGCTAGGAAGCCTCTCATTAATACCATGACTCACCAGTGAAAAGTGCTCAAATGAATCTACGTAAGCAGGCAACTGGCCCAGGAAATCTTGGAGCTGAAGAATCGGAACAACAGGCACGGCATCAACCAACTTGATATTGCCCACCGTAAGCGAAAAGATAGCGGGAACCACTTTGGCGAAGCTCCACAATGAGCATTCGATCCTTATGGGCGAATTTCGCAGACACTCAGCCATAGCCTTCGCCCTCCCCACCTGTTCCTTGACCACGGTCCTCAAAGTTGAAGGACCTATCCCATGATGCCAGTGTTTGCAATCAGCACATATTACAAGCGGTTTCTTGCACGCCACGATATCAATCTCCCATCTTCTTCCAGCGTGCCTAAACCTTAGATTTCTCGTAGCAACGTAACCGTTCCTTTCCAGAGTGATGGCAGCTATGGCTTCAAACTCCCTCCATTGAAGGAGACCGCTAACTCGTTCAGGATCTGCCCCAAGGCTTATGGCTTGTATGGCTAGTTTCAAGCGATTGAGGCTGTTGACTTCAATGAAGTCTTTTCCAACATAAACTAGGCCTTCATTGTGCCACCTGCTTAGCAATCTTTGAACCAAGTTTGAGGGGATCCTCGCTTCCCTATTCACTAGTTCATGTGAAACGGCGCCATGTTCGGCCAGTCTGAGGACTGCGATAATCAAGTTTCTCTCAATAACTACCGCACGATCTCTCGGATTGTGCATGAGAATGCCTAAATCCTGGCCTCAACCCCCCCAGGCTTAAAAAGCTTTCTCCTCGTCGGTACTGTTAAGTTAAGTTACCCATCCAAATACTGTTAAGCCTTTTGACTTAGACCATTCAGTAATCATGTCCTAGAATCAGATATGCTATGACGAGGGTGCTTTCTGGTGCTGTCGCACAATCACTACAGCGGTTAAAACGTGTATGACCTAGTTCTCTACATTCTTCACAAATGACAAAAGCAAGTCTATCTGAATCATTCAATCGTGCCTTCCGTAAATGCTGATGTTGACCCTTCATGAACTTTGTATTATGATAAGGATCATCAATCAAATTTCTTATTTTTGCTTGTATTTGTTCCTTGAGTGACGATGATACCTCAGATACTTGTTTACTGAAAGTTGGAGTATAAGAAGGAACATAATTACCTAAAAACCTGCGCATGCGTCAGTCGTTGACCCCTTCTCAATTCATCGAAGGCTTGCTCTATGCCTTTGGAGATCTGCGGACTTAG
>JBGPBS010000038.1:0-13363 GCA_041481365.1 Bathyarchaeia archaeon | reverse complement strand
GTTAAGAAAATAGATTTGCCGTTGCTCCCCTTCCCTAAACAAACTAGGCTTGTCTCCGTTATGATTTTTCTATAAAGACAATGCCCAATTAACTCTTGTATCTGTTCACATTGAACTTTGCTAGCTACGATTTGACGTAAGAATCTTGCATTAAAAGAATCAGAATACTTTTTCTCAGGTCTATATTCTGCATCTAACTTGTTGGTTACGTAGATTTCAGGGCTGAACAGTTTTAGCTCTCGCGTTATGATGTTCAACAACCCATTTTTAACGGCCAGTTTTTCTGGGTTTTGACTGTTCATCTTCACTAGCGGGGCTGTTGCTGTGATAAACTCGTTAATCTCTGTATAATATCGCGTCTTGAAATTTTCATCTAGCCGCTTGGCTATTTCCCGTTTGATAAGCTGCTCAGTTTTATTGCTGTATATGCCTTCTTGTTCGTGGTAATAAAACAACTCGTTTGTTTCTTGGTCTACCACAAAAACGTGATCTTCCATGAGGTCTTTAGCCAGAATGACTGGGTTTATTTCTGACTGATACAGAACCTTCTGGTCCACTAGGCCCTGTGACGCTGCAACAGTCAAGACTTCTCTAAACTTTCTTCCTCTTAGGGCGCCTTTTTTGGCTTGTTCGCATTTGATTAAGCCTTCCTTCATAGCCAGATATTGGAGTGCGCCTCCTCCACTATTGTGCCTAAAACAGTGCCAGGTGTTCGTTTTGGTGTTTACGCAAAAGTTCTTTTCTGTTGTGCTGTCGTGGACTGGATGACTACCCTGGTATTCATTCGGGCTTATCTTACTCATTTGGCTCAGGTCTATGAGCTTGCCTAAGCTGAAACTGTAAGCGTCTAGTTGCTGCTCTACCTCTGTTTCTTCCGTGTGGCCTAAACCGTGTTTCTTCAGTATGCTGTAGAATGTTTCTTCCAGGTTCTCAATTTCTGTTGGGCTGCTGTCGTTCTGGCACTTGTAGCCTAGGCTAGGCGGCATCAAACAGAGTTTCTTTTCTCCTAAAAGCTCTAATCCTGCGGTGTCGTGGAAAGCGCCGTCTGTTCTCGGCTTGTTTCGGCTCCAATAAACTAAGTGTGTGCCCTTGTTCACGGTTTCGTGCGTCTGCGTTATCGGAAGATCTCTCAGGATTTCTTTTCCTTTTGCTTTGACTTCTTCTTTTGCAGCTCCTTTAACGTCATAGTCTATGACTGACAGGTAAAGGCTATTCTTCGCCTGCGTCCCCAGGATAACTGCAAACGCGTTGGCTCCACTCCAGTCTAAACCGTTAAACTCCGCGTCTGTTTGCGGTTCCTGCATCCACTTTCCCCAAGCGCACAAGTTCCGTTTCTCAAATTCTCCGTCCGCTTTCTCGGTTACCTTGAATGGAACAACAGGAACGCCTAGTTCATGGTAGGCTTCGGCTGCCGCCTTCAGGTCTGACGTTTGCAGGTGTTTGGGTTCTGGCGCAGAAACCGAATCGCTCGGCATGTCAAGCCTCCGTCAGTCTACGTAAGGCGACTTGAAACAGCTTGATCGCGGCGGGGATCGCTAGGGGCAGCTCCATCCTGTAAAACCCGCGATTTGGAGGCCGCTTCGACAAAACGGGTGGGACACGCCCCCAAACAGATAGAACGACTTGATCGTTGTATGTGTGGCTGCCGTGGTGTAGATCAATCGAGAACTTTCCCTGAAGAGTGAGTTTCTGATCTGGGGTGAGCGCGAAAGTGCAAACTGAGCCTTCCAAAAACGCGAGTTCGTCAAAAGTTAGTCCGAAATAATGCCTTTTTGTACTCCGATTAGCAATGATTGTTGTTGTGGCGGCTTCGGCCGTCTCGTTCATTTTCCAGCCCTCCTCCATTGCAAGCTACCGCTGTATGCGTAGCTGTCTCGCAAGAACCATCTCGTCCAGCCGCGCGGCCAGTATGCAGTTCCGTTCTAGCTCCCTGTCTCCGTAGCACGTGTCCTTCTTCAAGCACCTTTGGCACCACTTTTGCCTAAAGACGTCAAGCGGCGCCTGCGGGTGCTGCACTCCCCTCGGTTCAGTCATGTTTTCTCCTTCTCCAGAGTAACCCCCATCTTTTCCCGGAGAGCCTCTCGTATCAGCTCACTAACATTCAAGTATCCCCGAGTCCTCACAAAATAAATGGTTTTTTCCGCAAATTCAGCGCTCACTCTCGCGCCCACAACTACTGTTTTTGTTTGCATGGGTAAACCTAAATACGGCCCCTTCGCATAGACTCAATTGGCGCTAATGGAATCAAGAAAGCCTGAACTTCTAAGATTACTTCTGTGCAGCAAGAAAGGCCTCACCGTTGAGGAGATATGCGAGTGCTCCGTATCCAACGAAGAAGGGAAATATGAAGAGATCTTTTGTAGGAGAACAGTTCAGCGTAACCTCAAGTCGCTGGTTTCCGATGGTCTTGTCGAGAAGATTCATGAGAAAAGGAGTCAACCGAGGAAAAAGAGTCGTCCGAGGGGTGTGCGCGACAAAATCAGGTACAGAATGTCTGGGGGGTGCTTGAGAGCTGATGGGTTCTTCGAGCTTCCCACTGGTATCCACGTAGTTGTTCCCCTTAAGAAAATCAAAGGCAACGAATACTTTGGAAAGACGATGATAAGGTATGGTACAACCTTCCTCCGATTGTTCCCAGATGAGAGGAAGCGTCAATTGGAACGTGAATCCTTCCTCAGGGAAACTGGCAGAAACAATGGTCTTGAGAGTGCTTTCTGAGGGTGTTCCAAGGTACATTTCGTTTCCAGCGGAACTTGATTCAAGCTTGCTTCGCAAAACAGACCATGCCCCTAGCCTGTTCCCAAAACATTTTTTTTCTCAACATGAAGGCAGCCGCAGGGTGGTGTACCCTCTTCTTAACAGTCAAACGGCCACGCAAAAAGATGCCCCTACCCCCCTCCGACTTTCATTTCCCTCTTAAGGAGTTGTCAGATTGAATCAAGCTTTCTTTTGGGCCGCGTGAGGTGCTGAAAAAAGAATTCTTTTTTTATTCATTCAGCCCATGAGAGGACTTGCACTTTCTCGCTGGAAAAGCCTAGTCTAAACACTCAAGAAACCAGTTTCTCAATTCATGGCCTTAGCCCATACACGTTTGAAGAGGGGCTAATTATGGCTCTCTTGAAACCGAGTCCTCTTCAACACGCTTTTCCGGAACCCTGTTTCAAGGGGGCTGGTTTCAAGGTACCTTCAACGGGTTTTTTCCTAGGGGAAGGTAACTGAAAACAAGGTGCCTTCAATGAGGGAAATCCTGTTTCAAGGTAACTGGTTTCAAGAGGACTGGTTTGAAGAAGCCATTCTATTCGCGTGATTTCAGCCATTAGCACCCTACCCCTATCCCCCTACCCTTTTTCGAGGGGCTCAGCCTACCCCGACAGTGCAAGAAAAAAGAGGGGTTTTGCTGGTTAACTCTCCATCGTTTGCGGAAATATGGCAATCCCATAAGGATCTGCGGGTTCCTAATGCAGAAAAAAAAATACCTATTCTGGAATAGACTAGCATCTCTTTTTCTGTCGAAGCTGTCATAGATGACGAAGCTCTGGAATTGAACAAAAGTTCTTCCATAAGAAATAAGAGCTCAAATAGACAAAGCAGTTAGGTTACATCGAGTGATCTGAGGTGGCTCGAAATGAATTCTATGAGACTGGAAGATTATCGCAAGAGCAGAGACACAATAGCCCTTGAGAGATTTTTTGCTGACGTATTGAAACAGGACAAGAGGACTTCCGATTATGTTGAAGCAGTAATATCTCCTACGGAAGAGGATATTAAGCGTTCTCAGAGAAGAGCGGATATTTCTTCAATTGCTGGGGGCATCACTGCAAAAATTATCGGGTTAGGCTGGGAATCTAAACTAGTTCCTGCCGTAAGCATAATCTTCAAATCATGTCCAATCGAATACGCAAGGTTTGAGAACACTGACAGTCACATGGAAGGAAAATGGATGTTCAGAGTGCCTTTCGACAGGGACAGTTTTTATGTTCCATACAGAAGCCAAAAAGGAGAAGAAAAAAAGTGGGAGATGAGAATGGGGCATGAATGGGGTGTTGATTTCCGTGCAAAAGGAAAGAGATTCTTTGGAGGTGGCGAGGTCGAGGGTCTAGAGATTGATCCAGCCTCAATCTTTACGCAAGCGCAGGCACTTGGATTTTTGAGAAGACACATCCCAGGTTTCTTGTCAATCAAGTCAGATCAGAAACTGTGTGAAGATTTGTTGAACCTCTTCGAAGCAGATCTTCTCTACATGAGTCCTCAATTTGGTGTAAGGTATGAGAAGTCAAAGGATAGGTTACTGGGTAGAATTGAGTTCAAATTCAAAAATGGTCTTGGGAGCTGGAGAAAGGCGTTCGAAAAACATGAAGTGCTAAAAAATAAAACCGCGAACGACGTCGTCTCTTCCTTCTTTGGCATATCCAACCGTCTCTTAGCTTACGTGAAAGAGGATTTTCGAAAACTAAGAATTGACGCTGAAGGAAACCTATTGATTCAGCAACTAGAAGAGAAAACATGTAGAGAATGAGGAAGTTGATTGGAAACGATGCAAGAGGGCTCTTTGATTGCACAACAAAGCTTGCTACAAACCCAAAAAGAATCGAGGAAAAAATGAATTGAAAAAAACCGTAGCGGTACTAATTTCGATGCTTCTACTATCAACGACAGCCAAGATGCAAATGGAACTAGCATCTACAAGAACTCCAGAAGTTTTTGCTTCTCTATCAGCCTACTCAAGCATTTTCTACGAAAACTTCGAAAGCTATAGTCTAGGCCAATTTTATTCAACTAACAACTGGGTTTTAGATGTACCAGCTGATGCAGAACCAGGGAATCAACGAATAGTAAATACTGTGAGTTTTTCTGGGGCAAAATCTCTACAATTGCAAGCAGAAACATCAGCCGTTTCAATCAGCAGAACTTTCGTGAGGAACAGCAAATCGATCGGATACAAAGTTTGTGTGATGCCGACAGATACATGGAACGGTCGTATTTACACGATGTTTTCCAACTCTTTTACTGAGACAGGGGTCAGCATAGTCTACTTTGAGTTCGATACCATATGTGCTCGAACGTACTATGATAATAGATACATAGGATACACCTTACAAAAATACAACTCCAACGAGTGGTACAATGTGACTGTATTTACGAACACAGATGACCTAAAATTCAGTGTTTGGATAAACGGTGTTCAGAAAGGAACAAATTTTCAAGAGGAACCAGGTAGATCACAATGGGGACCGATCAACTCTATATGGATTGATCGCAGATTGGGTTCCAAAAAAGCATATTTCGATGACATAGCAGTATTCCAGCATCCTGGACAACCACATTCCCCGACTATTAATACGGAATTAATCAATAAATATGAAACAGACAAACTAAGCAGCTTCTTTGAATATATATGGTTCGAAATTAAGTATCCGATTGACTGCGTAATTGATGTGACTATTTCAGACCCTTCAAACATCAATCGAGTTTTCCTGAAATTCACTGGTTTGATTCCTGATACCATTGAGATGCAGAGAATAGCTCAAGGACATTATAGAGTGGAAATAGCTCCCCCTGAAGAATTCTCTGTCGAAGATCTACGGGATATTGGGTACATGATTCTGGAGCGATTGTTCGACAAGATTCTCAAGGGAATGGGTAGTTTGGCTCCTGCACCTTGGTCTTATTCTGAACCTCCAGACTATGTAGTTACTGTGGATGAACTGATAATTGAGTACCAGGATGGGACGGAATTCAGGAAACAGAATCCAGTTTCCCCAAGACAATTGCCCACTTATAAAGACGTACTAGAGTCTATGTTGCCGATGTGGGGTCGTACAGATATGCAAATTGGAACGACAATTGTATCAATGTGTCCTGTTGACATTCTGGTGACAGATTCCTTAGGAAGAAGAGTTGGGACAGTATATCAGAACGGACAGTTTATGACAACAGTCAATGAAATTCCCGACAGCTTCTACTCTGGCAAGGATTTCACGCCAGAATTCATCTATATCCCAAATTCCTCTGGACAGCACACAGTTCAAGTTGTTGGAGTAGAAACCGGGCAGTATGTTCTCGATGTTCTATACCAGAACCAAAGTGGACCAGCTCTAGGAGAGTTCTCTGGAAGCGTGGTCAAAGGCACGATTCACAATCAGCAGATAATAGTGATTCCAGAGTTTCCCTCACTCTTCATATTGCCACTATTCATGATAGTAACGCTTCTGGCAGTCATTTTCTACAGACGAAGAATTTCAAAATGATTTAGCGCAGAGACGTGCACAACTAGATGAACCAATTAGGCATAGAACCTTCGAAAATAAAAGAGATTCAACCCAGCGAGCAATACGGTGAAAAGACAACTAGCTTGTATATTCTGCGAAAATCATATAAACGGTCTTGTGAATTATGTGTGAATGGGGTTCGGGAGTTTGAGTGAGGAGATTTTGGGGAATAGGGAGGTAGCTTACATTCGGTCAGCGTGGTCTGGCTACGAAAAAGACATACTATTCTTCACCTCGAAGAGACTGATTGTGGCGAAAATTTCTAGCAGTTGGAGTCGTTATGTTGGTGGAGCTATCCCACTATTATTAGAACGCCATCAACAGAAGCAGAAAAAAGAAAAAGCAGGCGAGATATCCCCTGAGGAAGTATTGGCGATGGATAAGAAGAATTTTGCAGTACCATACTCTGAAATCGATAGGGTTATGGTGAAAAAGCCTGGAGCAATAAGTGCGGGACAGGTTAAAATAGTAACGAAGGAGAAAACACACCAATTTGGAGTGCGAAAGAACCTGTTCGAAGATTTTATGGGTCTAATGCGGTCAGTCTTGGCTGACAAATTGACTGTTGAATAGTTTGCTTGGGCTTTGGCTTATAACACAATGAGTTAGTATCGCTGTTCAAACGATGGCTTCCGCAGAGATTGGTAGTTTTGAAACTGACAAGAGACGAGAAGACACAGGACTTGAGGGATGGACGACAAGTGCACGCGGAAAAACAGGCCGATAGTGTGTATAGACGCTTCTCGTTATCTCACCCGGAACAAGAAATCGAAGATGCACCCGGAATGATTGTCTGGAACGAAAGACTAATGGAATATAAGCAATGTGCCTAATCCCCAGAAAACTGGGCTATCGGATCTATGAGTAGCCAACGAGCGTAACGTGTAACAACTCCCTGAGTGTCCATTATTAGCGTGACAGATCTCGAAAAGAAATCGGGTTTTCGGGAGATATCTCCACTCAATTGTTAATCCAGCCTATACCTGTCTGCAGAAAGGCACGATGATCCAATCCAGAGCGCGCGCGAAATTGAAGGACTCCCCTACTACTCCAGTCCAACTGACACCTCATCTGCATACGCCTTCGCTTGGGGAATCACCCTCTTGGGCGCAGCTCTGTTCATACTCGGAACCTACCTAGTACTTCGCAAGCACCTACGTCCTGGCGCAAAAGCAAAAACAAACGAAACCTCTGAAACCGTCTTGAGGGAAATTGCGGGAGACGTCTCCATTGACTGCGGAAACGGGGGCGTTCTCTGAGATCATGTCTTTTGGAGATGGCGTCATGGCTAAGCCTGAATCAGCTTTGATTTCCTGAGAAAT
Source organism: Bathyarchaeia archaeon (assembly GCA_041481365.1). Lineage (GTDB taxonomy): Archaea > Thermoproteota > Bathyarchaeia > Bathyarchaeales > Bathycorpusculaceae > DASPTR01. The sequence goes on along the minus strand of JBGPBS010000038.1, from coordinate 5,772 downwards.
AACCCCTAGAGGTGAAGGTTCAGGAGGATATGGCTGAATGTGGTGCCTTGGTTGCTTATGCAGGAATAGTAGGCCTGCGCAAGCGTTAAGAATACGAGGCACGAACGTGTAGGCGTGGTGTTTGAGTGGACCCGTGGTTGTTCCTTCACGTAATGATTCTCGTCATTCTCGCTGTTTTAGCGTTCGCGGAGAACGCTGGCAAAAGGCGAATCGGAAGTCCTTTATCCACACCTGTCACGCCCAAAAGACCCTTACCCAAAAAAGGAGCATGCGACTTCTACGAGCTTGAGGCTGAAGCGCGCATACTGGACCGAGAAGGCAAGATGAAGCAGGCGAAAGCGAAGTATCTTGAAGCCTTCAACCACGTGAGGGATAACCTGTCTCGCTATAATACGCGGATATTTCTTATGGCTGGCGAATGGGCGCCTCCCGAGGAGGCCCCGAAGTATTACCAGACGGCTGCTGACGTGTCCGTCAACAGGCACGATTCTCAGGGAGCAGTGTTCGCGCTTGAGCGGGCTCAGGAACACTGCAATAGGTTAGGTTACAAGGACGCAGCCAAGGGAATTGAGGGGAAGATAGAGACTGTCAAGAGGGATATGCCTCACAACCTTAAGGAATGCTTTGCAGAGTTGCAGAGGGTGCTGACGCCTGAGCAGATCGAGGAATTCAAGAGCAAGAAGCACCTAGGCGAGCTGATAGGCAGTTACCACATGTTTCTTGGAAAGTGGATGAGAAACAGCTGGGGGCTCTGGCACAACTCGCAGCTTGCAGAGTACTTCCAAGAGATGGGAGTAAGGGAGCCCGACGACATGTCCACTAGGATTTTGGTCGGATTCTATGGACACCTTAATGAGGAATCTGACGACACGCGGCAAGGGATTCAATGACTGTGACTCGTGCATCTCGCCAAGGCATTTCTTCTTAATGGAGTTGAAGAATGGCAGAGTGTCCGGAGTGTGGGACTGAAGTGGATCAGACTGCGAAGTGGATAATGGAAGGCAAAACTGATTCTAACGAAGAGAGGGCGCGACTTGAAATCGGGATGTTTAATTGCCAAATGTGCCTCAAGCCCTTCAAGAAAGTGCTGAGAAGAACGAGGGTTGACAGAACTGTGGCTCACTAGATCAAGATCTGCGGATTCCTGATGCAGACAAAGATCTACCTGCTCTATCATTGCATGCTCGACACTAACGCGGGCGCGTGATTGCCCCTTGCTTTTTCTTCTTGCAGATTGCCACTACAAGAAGCGTTGTCATGATAAATAGCAGCAGAGCCAATACTGATGGAAATTCAGGTACCAAGGTACCATCTGCCTGCAACTCGATCGTGTACACGTTGAGGCTTCCTTGGGAGGCAGAACCGCTATAAATCAAAGTGCCAACTGTGCCGCCACTGCTGTTGGTAGACTCGACAGTTATTCTGTAGCTTCCGACGCCTGTGCCAGAAACACTAATGGTGTAGCCTTTGCTCTGCGAATACGGAACCAGCATAGTCTGTGGCTCTGTGTCAGTTCCTGAATACATCGCTCCTTCAATCTCATTAATGATAGTACCACTATTCGGATCATACCCGATACGAAGCCCTTCTTCTGCCGTTAGAAGAAGATTCACTGGGGATTCAGCCTTGACGGACAGCAACTTGACGCCTTCCTCTACTAAGAACTCTTTTATGTGTGAAAGTATTTCACCAGCGTGCTTGAGAACATCAACCCATGTCAGACCCCATGTAGGGGCCTCTTCACTACCGAATCTCGTTATCTTGAACCCTTCGATAAAGGCTGCCTTGTACTGTGAATCAGTCCAATCAACTATGGAGTAATGCCCACCTGTTGTTTTCGTCAGGTGAATAATCTGACCACCGTCTGATTGAGTGCTGTATAGCACTCCGGGTTTTGCAGGATAGTACTGTCCTGATTGATTTCCGTAGTTTGGACCATAAACCTGAAGATAAACATCATTTCCACTTACTTCGTACTGGTATGCAAGCACAGCGTGTCCCTTGAACCACTCCAAACCTTGATTCCACGATGGATCAAAAACGCTTAGCTTCACTGTGTTTCCTTTGTCAAGCTCGTTCAATATCCATTCCACCTCCATGTCGAATGACACCAAGCCACATGGGTCATCACCTAAGCGTAGAAGCCACCATTTTAGGTAGTAATTGTCTTCGATATATTGTGTGACCCATTGATTATAGATTATGTGACCGTTTGTCTCCTGATCGGTTATGGGTATATCATGCACACAGGAATAACCCAAAGTGCCGAGTTCTTCGGGATGGTCAAAATAGTAGTCCGCCGTGTAAACCATTCCTCCGCAGTAGCCCTGTTGCGCCCAACAGGCAGCTTGAATTGCGCTTTCAAAGAGAGACCAAGACCATCTCGGAAGCTCTTGGGCCACTTGTGATGACTCAAAGTCTGCTGCTATTTCTTCAATCGATTTGATCATCTTGTTGTTGAACTGATTGTTGCTGAATTGAAAACCATCGATAATTGGAGAAAAGACGCGTGCGCCAGTGAACACCTCGACATCATCGAAATAGCATACCTGTTCAGCATGGTCAGACGCAAGACCGAACGCCTGAATGTGGGAAGGGTCTAAAGAATTATTGTCGGTGAATGATCCCTTAAAGACATCATTTACCCAGATCGAGTAGGCCCTATTAGACAGAGTGAAAACTGTCCTTATTTTATACCAAGTGTTTAGATCGAATGACTGCAGGACTTGGCCCGTGCCTGATTTGATGTTTCCGTTGCTGTCAAAAACCACTTGAGCCCAAGCCGTCCATATCGATCCAGAAACTTTGTAGACGAAACCGACTATTGCACCATTCTTTGCTGCGAGTCCCAAATTCTCAACCCTTACCATAACTTCATAATCCATCGTATCAGTGGTGACCGTAATTGGCTTGGCCACAACTGCTGCCCAACCATTCTGACCCCATAGCCTGAGTGACCTTGTAGGCGAGACGTAGGTCGTATCCACTATTTTTTGTTGACTCGATCCCTTTCCATTGAACCACATTTGCCATGGGGGCGAAGGAAAAGTTCCAACTCCATAGCTCTCAAAATCATCATGAAGCATAGTTGTCCCAGCAGCCCTCACCAAAGATGTAGGGCACCTAAAGGGTAAGATTGCAGAAAAAGCAACTAAAGATATCAGCATAAACGACAGTGTTTTCTTCATTCTTCTCTTCCCCCAGATACACGTTCAGTTGATTGACGCTCATATTTAGAGTTTTCCACATCAAGATATGCATGAAAGTCATGATTCTTTTCGCATACGAAACACAGAAAGAGGAGTTTGGGGGGACTTCGTCGACTGAGTATACCTTTAGAGTGCTTCAAAAGCATCACAATTGTATTTTGAGAATGGCTTTGTTCTTCCGGTGCTTTCTTGGTCTTTTCTATCAAAGCTATCCTTTTGACCCCACACCTCGAACCCGAAACTCGTTAGGGCCAGTGCCAGCCGTGCTTCTTAACAAGAACCCCATGTGCGCTTGAGTCCTCAAGAGAAAAAAGGGGTTGTGCGGGAGACATCTCTATTGCTTGCGGAATTAGGAGACCCCGGCTACTATTCAGCAGACTTCGTCTGCTTTTCGGGCTTCTCACTTGCGTTTCCTCAGGAAGGCAAGGCTGCCAAACGTAATGAACGCAGAGAAAAAGAGGGGATTGCGCGGGAGAAGTCGCCACTGATAAGTATGTTCTTAAATAATGACCGGAAGCTGCATATTGATTAATGATGAAGTTCAAGTTCATTTGGGATGAGATTAGGCCGACTCTCAGGCCTGAGAAGCGGGAGAGACTCAAGCGAAGATACTTGGAAGTCTGGTACCAACGGAATGAACCGCATTACATCCAGACTCGTTTCATTTACGAGCAGGTCGTAGAGTTCTTTGACCTTTTTGAAAAGAGATGGATACAGAAGGTTCTGGACGACATATCCCACATACTGAATCAGAAATGGGCCTTCTCCATTTGGGAAGCGGACTTCTACCACGGACACATATGCGGAAGATCAAAGACGCCGATGATGAACTTGGATGCTCTGCTGTCAGCCTCAAACGTCTGCTTCCTCTACCACACTTTCGAACAACAGGCATGGACTCCGCAGGCAGCCAACAGGAACATCCTTTCCTTCCCAGATGGACACCCTGAAGTCGTGCATCCTGACTACGAATTCGGCAAGTTTCCAGGCTATGGCGTAAGCTCAGAGGAACTTGGCCTGATGGAGTATGCACGATTCGACTTTAAAGAGAGTTTTGAAGGGCCGTTCACCCTCAAAGATGGAACCAAGATAAACCTGTGGGGCCTATTCCCCTAGAGCACTGACAGAATGCAGATCACGCGTGCTCTTCTTTAGCATATGCTTTCGGTGAAGCTATTCAGGGTCTGTTTGAACAGGTCAAGCGGGCAGTAGTTCTTGTTTGGTCTAGTTCTAATCAAGTTGTGTAAGTTGTTCTTGAGGAAGTCTATGCGGTCTTCCCAGACTCTGACGTAGAATCTACGTATCCTCTCAAACCCATCCTTATACAGATTCGGTCCCTTGGTGGTTCTCGCTGTCGGAGTGAGAGCAACGTTGGAATAGCACAGTTGAGGGAACCCCTTCGTGTCAATTATCATTGAGCCCCAAGACAACCAATTGTCGCAGAGATACTTGTGGGGGTTCATCTTAACATGCTTGTCAAAGAATGTCCTTTCTTCGTCGTGTCCGTTCGGAAACAGATTCGCTGCTCTTCCCAAGGGAATGATGAACGCAGATTTCTGGTCAAAGTGAACCTTGGAGCACACAGGGCATTTTGGAAAGGTTATTTCAGGATGCTCTTCAGAGAGTTCCCTCAGAATCTCCGTCAAAACGGATTCAGTATTCGCCAGATTTGTGAAGCCGCTGAACGTGTCTCCTCTCAACTCAAAGTGAATTTCATAGTCGCGTCGAGCGTACTCGAGAATCGTCAGTTTCACGTCACTCACGTATCGTCTCAGCTTTTCTGCGGCTTCTAGCGCTGGAGGCGATTCTTCGAATATGCCCCCATCTATGGCATTCACTCCAACAATCTTAGTCTGGAACCTAATTGATTGAATCATCCAGTCCAAAACCTTATCGTTCTCGACCAGAGGAACACATAATTCCTGATAGCCGCAACCGTTCCCGTCAACTCGTGACCTGGTTTTCAAACCTGCCCTAAGCGTGTAGAGGTTGAAAGATACCTGCGGTACGAACCTGAAACCTGGACCACGTTCCTGATCGATCACGTTGAGCATCTCTCTCATCAAGTGTTGTCTTCTTGGGTCGGGTGCCATGCTTTGAATCGAAACGCAGCCAAACTTGTGCTTCATGATTAGCCTTGTCACGTCTACAACGTTCTTTGTTATGTTTTTGCCGTTTTCGCTCGTGGCTGTTGACTCGTAGTAGAACGGATCACCTTCACATGAGATGCATAGCGTTTTCACGTAGGATGACATTTCAGCCAGAGCCCTGTCCAGATCCTTAAAGGACACATTCATCTTGTCTCTTGCTATTGTGGCGTTAGTGGAGCAGTGACGGCACTGGTTCCCGCAACGCTCTGTTAGGCTCAGGGAAACATCCAAGGTTTTGGAGACTTCCCTGTACTTCTTCAAAACTGACTCGCCATTGCGTGTTGCTTCATAAAAGAATAAGCATAGCTTGACGGTTTCATCCAGTTCCTCAGCGTTTGTCACAGGATAGCCGAATTTCAGGGATCTCATCGACTCCTTCAAGACACAGGTGACTTGGCCTTTGCCCTCTTTCG
>JBGPBS010000037.1:0-13432 GCA_041481365.1 Bathyarchaeia archaeon | reverse complement strand
GTGCCTTCAAGAACAAATTCCTGTGGTACGCTGTCGCAGCGTCTTTTGTCCTACAGCTCTTCATACTCTACGCGCCAGGAGTCAACTCAGTGTTCGACGTAGCCGCTCCTGAACCGCTCGACTGGGCGTTTGCAATACTATTCACGGCGATAACCTTCGGATCCCTAGAAACTGCAAAGTGTATAACAAGCAGAAGGCACAACAAGCAGGTTTAGAAAGACTTAAATTCGAAGCAATGCGAAAAATGCCTCTAACAACAGAAATTAAAGGACTGGAAAGAAATGAGTGAAAAACTGGCAAATCCCGCACCGCTCGGATTGTTAGCATTCGGACTGACAACCGTCCTGCTAAATCTAGCGAATGCTGGCTACTACGGCTTGAACAGCATGATCCTGGCTATGGGCTTGGCTTATGGTGGACTAGCTCAAGTCATAGCAGGCGCAATGGAATTCAAAAAAGGAAATACATTTGGCACAGTGGCATTCTCATCGTATGGCTTTTTCTGGTGGTCTCTTGTCGGCCTAATCCTGCTACCAAGCGCTCACCTCGGAGTACCCGGATCTGACACAAATGCTATGGCAGCATATTTCGTCATGTGGGGACTATTCACATTCGTGATGTTCTTCGGCACGTTAAAAGCAAACAGGGCGATACAATTTGTGTTCATGAGCCTTGCAATCCTGTTCTTCCTTCTGACCGCTCATGAATTGACAGGAGACGCAACGTTAGGCACGATTACGGGTTATGAAGGAGTCATCTGCGGATTGAGCGCGGTCTACCTCGGCTTGGCTGAAGTGCTTAACGAGGCCCACGGGAAAACCATTCTCCCCATAGGCCCAATGAGCAAGTAGAAGCCTTCACCCTTTTTATTTTCAACCAAAAACGGTTTAGTTTTCGGTTGATCATGCCTGAATCATCGAAAATCACGTTGAAAAGAAACGAAAGGGTTTATATTTTCGAAAGAATGCTTCTCCACAAACTTACGGAAGGCTGAAAGATGTCAGAAACCAGTTTACCATTCAATGATAAAGTGTATCCAGGAAAGAGATTAAAGGACGAATGGGAGAAATCGATAAAGAATCCCCAGGGGTTTTGGGCTGAAAAAGCCCGGGCTATCGACTGGTTCAAGACTTGGGACAAGGTACTTGACGATTCTAACCCGCCATTCTACAAGTGGTTCCCAGGCGGCATACTCAACATTTCATACAACGCGTTGGACAGGCATCTGAAGACAGATAGGAAGAACCAGCTTGCCTACATTTGGGAAGGCGAGAACGGTGAGGTGCGAACTTTCACTTTCTATCAGCTTTACAGGGAAGTGAACAAACTCGCAAAAATCTTCAAGAACTTTGGCCTCAAGAAAGGAGACAGAGTTGCTGTTTATCTGCCGATGATTCCAGAGCTTCCAATCACCTTGCTTGCCACGGCACGCGTCGGAGGAGTCCACACCGTTGTGTTTTCAGGCTTCAGCGCAGAAGCACTCGGGGACCGAATAAACGATTGCGGCGCGAAGATACTCGTTACCGCAGACGGAGCCTTCAGACGTGGAAAAACGGTCACACTGAAGGACACGGCAGATCGAGCCCTGCAGAACGCGCCGAGCGTTCAGAAAGTCATAGTCGTAAAAAGGACCGGGCAGAGCGTTCCGATGAAGGAGGGACGGGACCACTGGTACGACGAGGCGATCGCCGAAGTCGAGCCTAACGCTTACGTTGAACCGGAACCGATGGAAGCAACGGAGCCGCTTTTTATTCTTTACACTTCTGGAACGACAGGCAAACCGAAAGGAGTCCAACATGGCACAGGCGGCTACCTGGTCTGGGGATATTGGACCTTGAAATGGGGCTTCAACCCGAATGAACAGGACATCTGGTGGTGCACTGCTGACATCGGCTGGATCACGGGACACACTTACAACGTTTACGCCCCGCTGGCTTTGGGGATAACCTCGCTGATCTTTGAAGGGACACCGGATTATCCGGCACAGGACCGCTGGTGGGAAATCATTGAAAGACACGGCGTGACGATTCTGTACACTACGCCTACAGCGATCAGGATGTTCATGAAGTTCGGCGAACAATGGATAAACAAGCATGACCTGAGCACGCTAAGGCTTCTAGGAACGGTCGGTGAACCCATCAACCCTGAAGCTTGGAAATGGTACTACCGCATCATCGGAAAGGAGAAGCTGCCCATCGTCGACACTTGGTGGCAGACCGAAACAGGCGGATTCATGATAGCCCCGCTGCCCGGCATAGAACTCGTGCCTTTGAAGCCAGGCTCAGCCACAAACCCGTTGCCAGGCATTCTGGCAGAAGTCTATGACGAGAAGGGACAGCCTACGCCAACAGGCGTCAAGGGGTTCCTCGTGGTTAAAACACCATGGCCAGGCATGCTTGAAACGCTGTGGAAGGACGCAGAACGGTTCAAGCAAACCTACTTCAGCAGGTGGCCAAACGTATACTACACGGGCGACTACGCGGTCAGAGACCCAGACGGGTACTTCTGGCTTCTCGGGAGGGCGGATGAGGTTTTGAAGGTCGCAGGTCACAGAATAGGCACTGTTGAGCTTGAAAGCGCGCTCGTTTCGCATCCAGCAGTTTCTGAGGCCGCTGTGATGGGTAAGGAAGACGCTGTCAAAGGCGAAGTTCCAGTAGCCTTCGTCGTGCTCAGAAGCGGCTTCTCACCCTCAGACGAGTTGCGCTCGGACCTCGTGAAACACATCAGAAACACCATCGGCCCAATAGCCACACCAGACGCAATAGTAATCGTAAACAAGTTGCCTAAGACCCGCAGCGGAAAAATCATGCGCAGGCTCCTGAAGGCAGTACTCGTTGGCGCAGCCCTAGGCGACGTCTCAACGTTGGAAGACGAAGCATCAGTTGAAGACATCAAAGCAACATACGAAGAGTTGAGGAAGCAACTGGATAAGAAATAGCCCAGAGCACACCGATTATTCAACCGCACGTGAGAACCACATTGAATACCAAAAACCCTACGGGGGCACGCATCTTGCGAGCCTTTCGCCTTCTAAACTGCCGGCCAGCCAAATTCTCATCGTGTGACTTGGGTGAAGCTGTCCTCGGCTGAGGATGTACGACCATAGCTTTTTGTGAGGTATTCGACGGCCTTTCCATATAGCTTCTGGAAATGCTCCCCAAAGGCAGCATCACTTTTTTCCTTCCTCAGTGCGAGTATCCATGGTTCGAGCTTCCTCCAGTTCGAAACGACGTAATTGCCAAGACGATCAACGATAACGTCAAGGTCGGCGAACTTTTTTGCAACCATGAAGCCAACCTGCTCAAAAAAGGCGGTCACCTCATAAGGATAATCGCCAACCTCCACGTCGGTTTTCTCTTGAGCCCTGAATTTCGCAGTCTTCGAATTGAAACGTCTCCTCAACTCAACGGAAAGCCTTTCGAAGCCTGTCACTTTCAGCCCATTCAAACAGCTTCATGGAAATCTCCATGTTCCTATGCTGTTCCATATGCCTAAGCTGAAGCAGAATGAAGACTGCTGCTGAGACCCCGGTCACGGCCGATATTACAGTAGCCCAATCTGTAAGTGAGACCAAAGCTAGTTCAAACTCGAATATGCCTATGAGGAGTAGTCGTATAAAGACTATGCCAAGGCGAGGCTTTAGCTACAAAGGATCGAGATAACCCCAAATTGAATTACGAAAAAGAAAGAAAAAGAGAGCGCGTTAGCTCGTGGGAGTCGGTAGGACTGGCGATGGCGTGGGAGAGGTTTTCGTGGTTCTCATCGCAGCGACAAGCATAATGATTGCTGAGACCAAGGCTAGCCAGAAGCCGAAGGACAAGTATGTTGAATAGCTAATTCCTGAAACGGAAGTGCTCGAGAATAAGCCAACTGGTGCATTAGTTGACGAGAGATCCATTTGAAGGCCTACTGGGAATATGATTAATGCAAGTACTGCGAGAAGCCCGCCTCCCATCAGTATCTTCTTTCCGTTTTGCATTATGCTTCCTGCTAAACCTACTATGCCGGCTAGGACGACAAGTAGAATAGCTACCCAATTGTACCAGAGGTTCATCCCTGTTCCATAAGTACCTGCATCATACAGATTCCAGTTGTAAGTTACTCCGGTTCCTAAGTACGAAGCGGAAACTGTCCACCATGGCAGCGCTAGACTTATGAATGCAATTATGGCTCCGACAATACCAATGTAGTTTGGTTTCAAGCTGTATTTTCTCCTTGGAGCCTAGTTCTATTTGACAGTTTATAACGTTTTCCATAGACTTAAAATGTGAGTTTCACCTGGTCACAGATTTCGCCGGTTCTGTGCCGGATCACGCAAAGGTTCGTCCAGAGTGGTTTCGAATGAAGAATAGGTTTTAATCTACTGTCCTTGTTTTAATCGTGTTGGTGTTTAGGTTTGAGCGCTGCGGTTGAAGCGAGGTCCGTTGCGAAAGTTTTTGGGAGCATCCATGCACTTGACGGTTTAAGCTTCAGTGTCAAGCCTGGAGAGATTTTTGGACTCATTGGCCCGAATGGCGCTGGAAAAACGACAGCCTTGCGCATCGTTTCCACTTTGCTCTTGCCCACATCGGGAAGAGTTGAAGTTTTCGGCGCAGACGTTGCGGATAGAGCCGATGAGGTTCGCAAGTTCATAACTTACCTTCCGGAAGAGGCTGGAGCCTACCGCAACCTGTCAGGGTGGGAATATCTGGAGTTCATGGGCAGTTTTGCAGCGAAGAACAAGGATGAGATTCGCGAGATGGTTAGGCAAGGGGCTGAAATCTGCGGTCTGGGCGACCGTTTGAAGGACAGGGCAAAGACTTACAGCAAGGGAATGAAACGTCGGCTTCTCGTGGCACGGGCCCTGATGTCCAAGCCCAAGCTTGCCATCTTGGACGAGCCTACCAGCGGATTAGATGTTTTGCAGTCTTACCACGTCAGGACGATAATCAAGCGTTTCGTGCAGGATCACGGCGTCACTATTCTGCTTTCGAGTCACAACATGCTTGAGGTTGAATATCTCTGTAACAGAGTAGCACTGCTGAACAGGGGCAAGATTGTTGCAGGGGGAAAGCCGCAAGAGCTCAAAGAGAAGTTTGAAAGCCCTAACCTTGAAGAAGTCTTCGCGAAGGTAGTTGGGTTTGCTTAAAGGCTTCGGAAACTTCCTGCTGAAAGAGCTTAAGGAACTGATCAGAGATCCGAAAATACTGTTGGGAATGATAATCGTTCCGCTGATAATGTTCCCAGTATTGGGCGCAGTGATGAGCTTCTCCGTTCAATCGGCGAAGGAAGCTGCGGGCAAGACCAACCTGCTCATCCTTAACCAGGACACTGGCCCGAACTCCACCCAGTTCATAGCCTATCTCAACAATTCGCTGAGTGTTCATGTGACAAATGCAACAACGATAGACGATGCTGTGCCGCAGATGGCCACATACAATGCTACCGAGTTGGCCGAGATACCTCAGGATTTCAGTGTGAATGTTAGCTCGGGAAAAGCGGTTCAAGTCAGATTCTACAGCATCTTTTCAGGAGGAGGCATAACTGAGAGCGTCGGATCTTCGATCGTTGACAGCCTAGTCGGACAATTCAACAGAGCCGTGGCTCCGGACGTGATAATTCCTGAACAGGGCGCAATAATCAAAGGGAAGCCCGAGAATGTTGACCCTCGCGCGCTTTCGAGCTTAATGATTTCGCAGGCGATTGCTCTACCGATCACCATTCTAATATTGCTAACGTATTCAATGCAGATAGCCGCAACTTCGGTGGCCATGGAAAAAGAAGAGAAAACTCTGGAAACAGTGTTGACGTTGCCTATGGATCGTTTCTCAATCCTCATGGGAAAGCTGTCAGGCTCGATCATCGTTGCAGGCGTTGGCGCCGTGGCATACATGATCGGGTTCAACTACTATATGGGCTCACTCACGGGACTCTCTCAAACGGGCGCAACTCCAGACCTGGCTTCGTTAGGACTCGTGCCCTCGCTTTTTGGCTATCTTCTTCTCGGCACGTCACTTTTTATTACTCTACTTTCGGCTCTAGCGCTGGCCGTGATTCTGTCAGCTTTCGCGGAGGATGTCAGAAGCGCCCAGTCTCTTGTTAGCTACATCTACCCGTTGATCTTCATCCCTTCGTTGGTTCTGATGTATGTTGACGTCAACGTGTTGCCGGTGTGGCTGAAAGCCGTTCTTTATGCGATACCGTTTAGCCAACCCATAATAGCTTCAAAAGCAGTCATCGTAGGTGACTATTTAACAGCGGGGTTGGGCATAGTCTACGTTGTCGGATTCACTTTGGTCATAATGTACGTTGCATCGCGGCTGTTTGCGACAGAGAAGATCCTGACAGCGAAGCTGAAGCTTAGAGGTCTGAGAAAGCGGCAAGGAACGTCTACTGAAGAAACTTGAAGGAGTCCCGACGAGCCCCCAGACCCAGTTTGGGCTGATTGGGCACCGAACCAAAATCTAGTCAGTCGTCACACTCCTTAGTCCCTTATCCACGCTTCCACGCAGGCCGAAAGTATCTTTAGGAGATAGGAATCATTACCTAGCTTTTAGAGGTGCGAGTTTGGTCACATTAAGGGCTCTGGCGCCTTCTCTCACTCGAATCACGGTTGCCGCTGCGGTGGGCGCCGCACGCCACATCGGACAAGGTAATCCTGATTTGATAGATGGGGAGGCCGTGGAGTTTTCGCGGGCCATACTGACTCAGACAGACGTTGACGGTGAGGTAATCGCCTGCGAGGGTCCCAAGGATAATGCGCCTGCTTTTATTCGCAGGGAGCATGTTGGCACGGGGAAAGGCCCAAAAGTCGAGTTCGTGGTTGATCCTGTTGACGGCACAACAGCTGCCTCAAAAGGCAGAAAAGACGCTATTTCAGCTCTGGCGTGCGCGCCTTCCGGCTGTTTTCAGGTGCTGCCGGACGACGGGTATTATTTCAAGGCTGCGACGGATCATAATTCAATCGGCAAGATCTCTCTGGACATGTCCATAGAGGAAATTGTGCATGCGGCAGCCAAGGCGAAAGGGTTACCTCTCGGCAATTTCACCGTGATAATGCTCGAGCGGGATAGGCATGAGGATATCCTGAGAACCCTTAGAAAACTGGGAGTGAGGATCATTTTGATTCCTGACGGCGACATCGCGGCGGCTGTGGCCACATGCATCGAAGGCTCAGGGGTTGATCTTCTCTTAGGCGCGGGCGCAGGGGCTGAGGCCACGATTGCCGCGACTGCCGTGAAATGCTTGGGAGGAACCATGCTTGTCAAAGTGTGGAAGGATAAGAAAGATGATGCCAGAAGGCTGAACAGGCTGCTTGAGGAGGGCGTTGACTTGGATAAGGCTTATGTTGAGGATGAATTGGCGAAGGGCAAGGAGTTGGTCTTTGCTGCCTCAGGCGTAACGAAAGGTGAATTGTTGGACGGCGTTCGCTTCATTCCAACCGGTGCGATCGTGAACTCGATATGTTTGAGGCTGCCGAGTGGGACAATAGAGAAGTCGGAAACGACGCTGCGATTCAAGGATCATCCTGTTTATAAACAATTTCTGAAGTGAAGACCGCTCTTGAAGAGCTTAGGCAACGCGATTATTATGGCAGCAACGAATAGGAGCATGCAGGCCAAATGCGGCGGTTCTAGCCAGAGGGGAACGCCTAGCGGAAAGCTTAGAATCGTCGGCAGTAGCACAGTAAACGCGGGTATACACAGCAGAAGGTTTGACAGATGAGGCTGAAGGAACCTGCGTATGTCGTTCGTTCTCAACATAACTACTGCCGATAGAATGAATAGTGACCATTCAAGCACTATGTTTGTTGAACTTGTAATCGGTATGCCAATTCCAAAGTTCGTCTGCAGAGGCCAGAGCAGTCTGGTGGTGTTTCCTACTAAGAAGTCGCCGACCAATGGATGTGACAATATTGCTACGAAGTACGGCATTGCACGCTTACGATAGATAGCGAAAAGGGGTAGAAACACTATCAACAGGACTATGATTGAATGTGTTGGCCCCCGATGGATGCTTGGGACGAACGGTTGGAGCAGGATGTCAGCGTCGGGAAGTATTGACAAAACGAGGATTAGTGGGACGTTGATTTTTCTGTGCAGAAGCTTTGCAGATGTGCTTCCGAAGAGATATCCCAGTGCAAGGTGACCGACAGCGTACAAGTTTTTTCCACTTTTATTAGCCGAAAAAGAACGCGTCCTGCATTAATAAAGCTTAAAGCCGAAGAAAATACAGTCAGGGAAGTCTCAGAAAAGGCTTAAATTTGCTCAAGGCAAAATTCTTACGAACGTGGCCTCATATTTAATAAGAACATTGCAGTCGAAGCGCTGGAACTGTCACGGGACTATGTTTCAGCTAGGAGAAACCGCGTTTTTTGGAAGGAAGTCCACGACGAACGAGCCTAAACCGATGGTTCACGTAGGGAGAAAAGCGGAATAAATATCTCTAGTGAGCTGTAATATGATAAGGGAGACCCATTGTGACCGAGACAGTTACACTGCCGTGCGGATGTCAATATCGCGACAATGGTTTCCTAGTGGTACGCATCCACGAATGTGATTACCACAAGCAGAGGCGCACGAGAAAGCGGCCATACAGACCAAAAGCAGAATGCGTGCGACCTTGACGTAAGCAATGTCCGCGCGTGAGGTATCCAACGTTTTAATTCCGCCGCTGTCGCAAGATAGCCATGCTTGGGGAGGACTGTTTAGGATGAAACATAGAACACGGGGGAAAGACTATTTCGTATCGCAGATTTCCAAAGAGACTCCTGTCCTGGAGAGGCTCTACGGATCCCAGCAGGGGATCCAGTACGCGTTCTGAACAGATATGTTAGCGCGTTTAGGGTGGCGAGAAGTGAACGTCTTTGCTGCGAGGGATTGGCATCCTCCAAACCACATGCCCTTCAATCCCTTCTGGGACGTTTGGCCCCCGCATTGTGTACAAGGTATCAATGAAGCAGAATTTCATCCTGACCTAATTCCGCCAGAAGAAGTGAAGGGGATATCGAAAGCAACCGATCCTTCTAAGGAGAGCTACTCAGGAGTTGACGGCACAGAGTCAGAAGAAGAGCTAAGGAAGAAAGGCGCAGGCAGCAGCATACAAAGGTTTAATTTTCTAACTTGGCAATACAACATTGGAGAGTGAGAATTTGGAATCGGAAGTTGAGGAGCCCATTTGCGAGAAATGTGGCTATCCCGTAGATGACTGCAAATGCAAATGCCCGTATTGCGGCGAGACCGGCGCCTGTAAATGTTGCATAGGGTCTGATAAGGCAACAGGCGGGTGAAGCACTTGATTTGTTTTGTGCTCTCTTTAGCGGTGAAAAGAGTTGGGCAATCAGGATTTTAATTGGATGGCAGGAGGACCACAGGGAAGCGGCGTGGATTCAGCTGCCAACATTTTCGGAAGAGCATGCGGCTACGGTGGCCTCTATGTTTACGGGCGAAGGGAATACCATTCGAACATTAAGGGTCTGCACAGCTACTTTCACCTGAGAATCTCGGACCAAGAGGTTTTGGCCAATGTAAATGCTGTGGATTTGTTGGCAGCTTTTGATGCAGAGACTGTTGTTAGGCACGTGAATGAGGTTGTCTCTGGCGGCGGGATCATAATTGACGAAGAACAAGCTGCCACGAAGATCTTCAGCATTCCCACCTGGCCCTATGAGTTCAAGAGTGAACTCCGCGGATATTTGGATAAAAAAGGTCTGGGGGATAGCCTGCTAGACCTTCTCTCTGAAGCAGAAAGAAGAGGCGTTATCGTCTTCAAGGTCCCCTACATGAGTTTGTTGAAGGAAGTTGCAAGCAAGCTAGGAATAGACCAAGTGAGCAAAGTCACTCGAATGATAAATGTGCTGACTATAGGCATTTCTTTCGCTGTACTCGATTATGAGAAAGACCTTGTTGAAAATGCCATCAAATCGATATTTTCAGATAAGCCCAACGTTATTGACATGAACATCCTGGCTTTCAACATTGCTTGCAGCTACGCAAAGGAAAGGTTCCAAAACGGCTTGGTGCACAAACTTGCGAAGGTCGAGACTGTCGGTAAGAGGATCTTTCTTTCTGGAAATCAAGCGGTCGCCGTCGGCAAGGTCCTAGGTGGATGCAGAGTCCAAACATATTACCCCATAACACCAGCAGCGGACGAAAGTGAATACATAGAAGCCCACGAAATCCTGAAAACCAGAGTCAGCGGTGAAAATGCAGGAGTGGTGGTTTTTCAGACTGAGGATGAGATCGCCGCTATTAATTCGGCCTCAGGTGCGGCTCTGACGGGAACGAGGGCAGCAACTTCAACCTCAGGACCGGGATTTTCCCTCATGGTTGAAGGCTTATCCTGGGCAGGAAATAACGAAGTACCAATCGTAATCACGTACTACCAGCGCGGAGCTCCGGCCACAGGTTTGCCCACAAGACATGGGCAGGACGACCTAAGATTCGCCATCCACAGCGGACACGGCGAATTCCCGCGCGTCGTGATCTCGTCAGGCGACATCAGAGAGTGTTTCTACGATGCAGCATCGGCCTTCAATTATGCCGAAAAATACCAATTGCCAGTCATTCATTTGATAGATAAGGCTCTGGCCAACAGCTCCCAAACGTATTCATTCTTCGACCCCAACCTGGTCAAGATTGATCGTGGCAACATCCTCGGCGAAGCTGAACTCAAGGATGGGTATAAACGATTCAAATTCACGGACACGGGCATCTCCCCCAGAGTTGTCTTAGGCACAAAGAACGGCATTCATTGGTATACCGGGGATGAACATAACGAGTACGGCCACATAAGTGAAGAACCTGTCAACAGGACCAAAATGATGGATAAGAGAATGTTGAAACTCGAATTGATCCAAAACGAGGTGCCTATCGAAGAGAAGATTAGCTTCTTCGGAAACAAGGATGCTGAAACCATAATCGTGAGCTGGGGTTCGCCGAAAGGAGCCATTCTCGAATCCATGCAGATGTTAAGCAATGAAGGCTACAAGCTGGGATTTTTGCAGGTCAGAATGCTGCACCCACTGCCGACAAACTTCATTGCCAACATTCTTCGAAAAGCCAAGAAAATAGTTGATGTTGAAATGAACTATTCTGGGCAGCTCGGAGGAATAATAAAAGAGAAAACTGGCATCGATATGAGCTTTTACATACTGAAATACAACGGGCGCCCTTTGACAACCACCGAAGTGTATGAGGCTCTGAAGCTGGTTCTTGATAACAAAGCTGAGAAGAGGCAGGTGTTGATGTTTGGCTCTTAAGGTTTCAGATTACAAGACGGATGTCTTCGTCGATTGGTGTCCCGGCTGTGGAAACTTTGGCATTCTAGCAGCTTTGCAGATGGCTCTTGCTGAGCTGCAGCTTGAACCGCACCGCGTTGTGCTGGTCTCCGGGATAGGCTGCTCCGGCAAGCCGACACACTTCGTCAAGACATATGGAGTTCACACGCTCCATGGCAGAACGCTACCTTTCGCGCAGGGAATAAAAATGGCGAATCCAGACTTGGAAGTCCTCGCCATGGGGGGAGATGGAGACGGTTTGGGAATAGGGGCCGGGCATTTTGTGAACGCCGGAAGAAGGAATTTTGACATGACATACCTGATCCATGACAACGGCGTCTATGGACTAACAAAGGGGCAAGCTTCACCAACACTTCGACGGGGCTTAAGAGTCAAGGCCATTCCAAAACCTAACATCAATGACGCTGTAAACCCGATCGCGCTGGCCCTCGCTTCCGGTTACACATTCATAGCCAGAGCTTACGCCTATGATACGAATCACCTTAAGGAAGTCATGAAACAAGCCATTCAACACAAGGGGCTCGCATTTGTAGATATATTGCAGCCCTGCCCAACTTATAATGACGTAAACACGAAAGAGTGGTACTCAGGCGAAGACAGGGCAGACCCGAAGACGGGCAAACCTCAGCCCAGGCTTTACAAGCTGGAAGGGACGGGTTTCGATCCTATAGTACATGACCCGTCTGAGGAATTTGGAAAGAAGGCCGCTGCGAATGACAAGGGCAGAGAATGGGGAGACAAGATCCCAATAGGAGTATTCTACAAGAACGAGCTGGTGCCCACATTCCAAGAACGCATCGCCCAAAGGATACCGTTCTACCTCAGCAATCCTCCTGCAAAACAAAAGATTAGCGATGAAACTGGCCTGCCCACGACAGACGTTACGGAATTCTTCGAAGAACTAAAGACATAACAAGCTGCGGTCTAGTTGGTGTGAGACCGTTTGAAACGCACCTCCTCGCGGGTTTTTTCGGCATCGAGGCACAGCCTTTCGTGCGCTTGCCTCAATGATACCACCCCCCCCTCCTAGGTCTCGACACATCATGATATTTGGAGCATATATCGGACCTTGGGGTAGGCCGGGCGCGCACAGACACTTTAGCCAAAACTTCGACACCGTGAGGAAACCACGTCGACCGCCACATCTGAAGCGCGAGGAATTCAGGAGCACGCATGCTTGCCAGATGATCAGAAAAAAGAGAACAGATATTGTTCAGAAATATAAAGAAGGATCATTTGACCACGCCAAGTCAGGAATATGTAGTTTCGAGTGCTCATTATGGTCGAAAGCTATAAATAACGAATGGAGACAGAAAGGGGATTTCGGCTTCAGGCTGAAATATTCGAAGAAGGAAGGGAAATGCCGGTAAACCCTGGGGACACGAGTTGGGTAACGATCGCAACTGCGCTTGTCATGCTGATGACCCCTGCCCTGGGATTCTTTTACGGAGGGCTCGTCAGAAGAAAGAACATTGCCTACACGATAGTGCAGTGCTTCGCTGTATTTGCGGTAGTGAGCCTGGTATGGACATTTTGGGGCTATAGCCTCGCCTTCGGCCCTTCCACAGGCGGATACATTGGGAATCTGGACAAGGCGTTGCTGAATAACGTTGGTGTAACGACCGTTTTGCCCATCCAGTTCCGAGCATCAGGGATCACAGAACTCTCCTACTACGCTTTTCAACTTATGTTCGCAGCCATCACACCAGCCTTGATCGTAGGCGCATTCGCTGAAAGGATAAAATTCCGCTCTTTGCTTATTTTCACCATACTTTGGTCAACTATAGTCTATTCACCAGTGGCACATTGGGTTTGGAACCCTAGCGGCTGGATCTTCCAGCTCGGAGCGATTGACTTTGCAGGCGGCACAGTTGTTCACATAACAGCCGGGCTTTCCGCCTTGGCCGCAGCTATCGTTGTAGGACCGAGATTGAAGCGCGAGAAAATAGAGGGGAAACCTAGCAATGTTCCATTCGTAATTCTGGGAGCAGCATTACTATGGTTTGGATGGTTTGGCTTCAACGCAGGCAGCGCCTTATCGGCAAGTCCAATTGCAGTCAGCGCTTTTGTGGTCACCAACCTGTCAGCAGCAGCTGCAACGGTCAGCTGGATGATCATGGACACGATAATCAAAGGCAAACCAACTGCAACAGG
>JBGPBS010000036.1:0-13778 GCA_041481365.1 Bathyarchaeia archaeon | reverse complement strand
CTATTCATGGATCGATGAAAAATCGTTTATGAACACGACTTCAGGCGATTGGTATGATTTCGGTAAAAGCTCGACGATTTATGAGCTGATGAGTTGGGGAAAACAACGTTGGTGCGACACGAACGGTATTACTCCAGATCAGACCAGCGTCTCGCCAAAATACTTCACGGAAGCCTACTTCGCTGGAGAGACATTATCTCTGAATGACGCGCAAAACAATTACGGTGCCCCAATTATTCCGCTCGTATGCCTCTACAAGATCGACTGGCAGTCATTTCACAATGATTATCCAGGCCAATGAAAGCCCTCGAGACCAATCATTCTTAAAATGTGCAAGTGCATCTAACCTCCCGTAGAAACCTGAAGGCATGTACCTTGTTTAGAGGCCGCGCGCCTTGTTTAGAAAGTCCGTCCGGATCATATTGAAGAGGAACGACCAAGTTCAGCATTCTAGGCGTACCCGTAAAGTACGGGCATCATTTTGTACAAGATCATTTGCTACATTTCCCGCTTGTCAGGGGGTTTCTCCAGGGGCGTCAAGCAACATTCAGAGCCTAACAAACCCAGCTCAAAGGACGAGCCATGCGTTCACTTTCAGCGCAACATAATTTCTTCTCGGTTCCGAAAGTGAAGACTACTAAAACTAGTTTTACGTTTCTTTGTTTGTTGTTTCGTTGATTTGCTGCTCATTCATATGGCCATGGCAATAGATCAATGCTTTCTTGACGCCTAGGACCTTGAGGGCAGCATTTCTTATGTCTATTGCCAGCTTGAAGGCAATAGGGCAGAACGGGCTTGAGGGGACAAACTCTACTTTGAAAATTCCCGGCTGTTCTTCTTTGACGTTTGTGATCATCTGCATTTCAGCAAAGGTCATACCGGTTTCTGGGTCGACCACCTGACCCACAGCTTCACGAACCTTGTCTTCAAGTTCAGTCAAGCCTTCCACGTCCTGCTTTCTGATGAATGAGCCAATGGGAACAATATATAACTATTGCACGGAAGACAAGAGAACAGGCGTTCATATCCTGAATCTGCGAGGTTCGCTTATTGAATGGAGGAAACATTCGGATGAAGAGCTTGTTGTTCCTAGCTACGAGTTTCTTCATTCTTTCTTTTCAGGTACATGCGCCAGCTTAGCGCCATCGTTCTGGGGTGTGAAGCTCTAACCTCATCTAACCTTGAGACACAAGTGTTCTGCGGAGCTTTCATGACGATCTGAGGGTCAGTGTATGCTTCATCGCATATCTTCTGCAGAGTCTCTGCGAAACGGTCAAGTTCTTCCTTTTCGAAAGATTCAGTCGGTTCGATCATCAAGGCCTCTTCAATTATCAGTGGAAAGTAGACTGTTGGAGCATGAAGCCCATAATCGAGTAAGCGTTTAGCAATGTTTTGAGCTGAAACGCCGGTCTCATTCTTCAAGGTCTTTGCACTGAATACGCACTCGTGTTTTCGCATTTTCGTGCTGTTATAGGGAAGCGTCAACCCCCTGATTTTGCTGAGTCTCTTAACAAGGTAATTCGCGTTCAAAACAGACACCTCGGCGACTTCTTCCAGTCCTTCCCGCCCTAAACTCAATATGTATGCATAGGCTCTCAGAAGGACTGCGACATTTCCGAAGAAACCCTTTATTTTTCCAACGCTGCAGGGCCTATCATAGCTCAGCTTGTAGGTTTCGCCATCCAAGGCCACAGTTGGAACGGGCAGGAACTTGGCCAGATCTTTGCAGACGCCAACAGGTCCTGCTCCTGGACCGCCTCCACCATGCGGCGTGCTAAATGTTTTGTGGATGTTTATGTGAACTATGTCGAACCCCATGTCGCCAGGCCTAACCTTGCACAATAATGGGTTGAGGTTGGCTCCATCATAATAGAGCAATCCACCTGCTTCATGGATGATCCTCGCTATTTCGTCGATGTTCTTCTCAAAAATGCCTAACGTGTTAGGATTAGTAAGCATCAAGCCCGCGGTTTTTTCTGAAACTGCTGCTTTCAGGGCTCCTAAACTGACGCAGCCATCGTCATCTGATGGAACTACTACCACATTGAAACCTGCCATGGCTGCGCTCGCGGGGTTTGTGCCGTGGGCTGAATCTGGGACGATTACTTCACTCCGTTTATGATGTTCCCCATTTGACCGGTGATAGGCCCGCATCAGGAGGGTTCCAAGGAATTCTCCATGAGCGCCCGCGGCTGGATGAAGACAGACCTCGAACGTGCCTGTTATCTCGGCGAGCCAGCGCTCTAGCCTGTAGAGTATTTCAAGGATTCCCTGCACTGTGCTTTCATGCTGGTGGGGATTGAGCATGGTGATGGTTGGCAGGGTTGCGAGTTGCTCGTTTATCTTTGGGTTGTACTTCATGGTGCAGCTTCCAAGCGGATACAGCCCTGAGTCGACTCCATAGTTCATCTCTGACAAACGTATGAAGTGCCTTGCAACTTCAACTTCGGAGAGTTCAGGCAGATCCGGCTTAGTCAATCGGCGCATGTGCTTGGGTAGGAGTCTGTCGATGTCTCCCACTGCCTCCAAGACTTCATCTTCAGCTCTTGGCAGAATGTGCCCCGTCTTGCCGCGTTTTTCAAGGCTTAGAATTGGCTCTTCTTTCCAACTTGCTTGTTTGAACAATGCTTTCATTCTCCTTCGAGAATCTTTCCTAATGTTTCTGCCAGCTGGTCAATTTCTTGTCTTGAATGAATTTCAGTGGTGCAGTATAGCGCTGTCTCGCCCAACTCTGGGAACTCTTTTGAGATGTTCTTCCCGCCATGAATGTGGTGGTCCAAAAGTTTCCTGTTGATCTGATCGACACTCAGTCCAGCTTTGTCGAAGTTGACAGTGAATTCCTTCAAGTGCGTTGACTTGAAGATTGGAGTTTTGATCTCTTCCAGTTCTGAAAGCAGCTTGATGGCGTAGTTGGCTTTGTACATGATCGTTTCGCTGAGTTCCTTCAGGCCTTCAGGTCCAAGCAGGGCCATGTAGACGGCTGAAGCTACTGCGCATAGTGCCTCGTTGGTGCAGATGTTTGAAGTTGCTTTTTCTCGTCTAATATGCTGTTCACGCGTCTGCAGGACCATACAAAAGCCATTTTGTCCCCCACTCTGTGTTGTGGTCAGGCCGATTATGCGGCCAGGCATCTGACGAATCAGGTTCATGTCGTCGCGGCAAGCCATGATCCCTAACAGCGGGCCTCCAAAGTTCATGGGGTTTCCGAGGGGTTGTGCTTCTCCGATCACGATATCTGCGCCGTATTCTCCGGGAGGTTTCAGGAGGCCGAGGGAGGTTGGGTCGACGCCGACTATGAAGAGGGCACCGTGTGAACGAGCTTGTTGGCCTATGTCGTCTGTTTGAGTCTCGATGAAGCCCAAATACGATGGATTCTCAACGTAGACCGCGGCTGTTTTGTCCGACAGTTTGTTCCTCAAGTCCTGAAGACTGATTTCGCCACTTCCTGCCTCGTAATCCACGTTTTTAACCGAGATTCCGGCGGGCTCGGCATAGACTTTCAAAGTGGCCAATCTTTCAGGGCTAATGATTCTCGGTACTAGGATTTCGTGACGAGACTTCACCCGTGCCGCCATACGTGCAGCTTCACCCAGGGCTGAGGCCCAATCGTACATCGAGCAGTTTGCAACGTCCATGCTTGTCAATGAGCAGATCATGCTTTGGTACTCAAATAGCGCCTGGAGCATACCCTGCGATATTTCGGGTTGATAAGGCGTGTACGATGTGAGCAGCTCGCTTCTTTGCACGATTTCTTTCACAACTGCTGGCACATAGTGTGGCCAGCAACCAGCGCCCAAGAAGACTGGCATGTCATTTGCAGCGATGTTCTTTTGGAGCAATGCCTCTACGTGTCTCTTGACCTCGTATTCGGACATGCTCTTAGGCGGCAGATTCAACGAGTTTTTCAGGCGATACTTCGCCGGCACGTCAGCATAGAAGTCTTCGATTGACTCCACTCCTATCTCTCGCATCATCTCTTTCTTGATCTCAGGACTTGAATTAGGAATATACGGATGGCCACGATGCTCCAAGTGATTCACCGCTGAGAATTAGAAGTATGACCTTGTGACGTTTCTTAAACCTTTTGAGACTGAAGCCTTGGCTAGAGGAAGTCACTTCAATCGCGCCGTTTGCACACTCGTATCAATCTGATGTTTCCAAGGAAATGTACTATTGTCTTATGTATCTTCATGGCTTGAGTTAGTTTTGGGCCCAATTCTGAAAAAACCTTAAGCTCTGGACTGGAAATGGAAGCTGAAAAGGCATGTGTGTCTACATTGAGACTTGAGGGCTATCAGAGTCGACGGAAGGACAGAGAGAGCACATTTCACGATAAGAGGAGCCGTAGGGTGAGGGCATGGAGTAAATGGTGAATCTGTATGGGTGTCACGTGAACTCGGCGCCAGGATCTCTGGGCAAAGCAACTGAATCGGTGCCTGGTGGATTTGTGACGCAGACATCATCCAGATCGGAGCAGCATTCAACTTGGGAGTTGAGAACATGATTTTAGCGGAGTTAGGAAGCTTGCACTTGCGTTCGGTTGGAATCTGAATTGGTTGATGCTTCTCAAGAAGACAGAAGTGAGCAAACGTCGGAAAGCAATGCTCATTCAGCACGCAGATTGGGGCCTGGTGTTCTGTGTGATTTATCTAGCAGTCTTATGCATTTTCTGCGTCCGGTTTAATGTTATCCCGGGACCTGAGTTTCTGGTTGTATGCTTTTTAATATACTCCGCATATGCAAAGTGGACTCGGCGCTTTGTGAAAGACTGGATTCCGTTTATTGTTTTGTTTCTATCTTTCGAAGCCATGCGTGGAATTCCATTTAACGCTTTGGGGTTCAGCCATGTCACTGAACTGGCAAGTGTTGAATTGCGAATATTCGGGACGATTCCAACTCTTGTGCTCCAACAGTTCTACCGCAGCACTTTTCTTGACTATCTGGGAGCCTTCTTTTACTCCTTACACTTCATCATTCCTACGGTGTTTGCGTTTGCATTATGGCGATATTCTGCCAAAAACTATGGAAAATACGTTTGTGCCCTTCTTTTGTGCTCCTACAGTGCCCTTCTGACGGCGCTATTGTATCCTACCGCACCCCCATGGTACCCTTATCCTATGCTACCTGTCTCCCCTGCTACACGTATCCTTTTTCAAGTGGACTCGCAGATAGGGATACCTATCTATCATACCATCTTCGGTCTTTTCGGGTCTAACCCCGTTGCAGCGTTCCCGAGCCTTCATGCTGCGTATCCTTGGCTGGTTTCACTCTATGCAGTCAAGATCAAACGAATCAAAGCATTGCCTATTCTTGTGCTTCCGATAGGAGTGTGGTTCAGTGCAGTCTATCTTGGCGAGCATTACGTCATCGACCTGATTGGTGGAGTTGCCTATTCAACGTGCGCCTTCTTCTTGGCAGAGAAGTTGATTTCGCGGTTTTCGCTGAGTGGCGTCGAGAATCGACTGAGGAGACTTCTTTCAAAGCAGAGTTTTTCACGGGAATAAAGTCTTTAATACTATGACGCGGCTTGTTTTGTCAGGGAACATTCGTATGGAATACGACTACGAGTCTTTGCTCAAGAGGGCGCGGTCTTCGATTCCGGAGGTGGAGTCAAAACGGGAACGTCTCGAGATTCCTCGGCTACACCACAGCGTGATAGGCATGCGGACTGTGATATACAATTTTAGGGAGCTAGCTGATGCCTTAGATCGTGACCCTCAACATTTGCTCAAGTTCCTTTCCGGAGAGATGGCCACTGCAGCGACGATGCAGGAGTCGAGGGTCATCTTTCAGGGGAAATTTCCGCATGACACTTTTGAGAGACTGCTGCAGAGGTACATGGAGGGTTTTGTGGTTTGCCCGATATGTAAGCGCCCGGATACAAAGGTCGTGAAGGAGAAGCGTCTTTCGTTCTTGGTTTGCAAGGCGTGTGGAGCGAGATCGGCGATTAAGCAACTCTGAGAGCGGCAGGGAAATTGGAAGCTTACATGAAGCTGAGAACAGTTGGAAGAAACGTCCTCCTTGCTATTTGCGACGTTGACATACTGGGGAAGACCCTGCATGATGGCAAGGTCGTCTTCCATGTGGAGGAGAATTTCTACAAGGGTGCCAGAGTGAGCATCGACGAAGCAATGTGCATGATTGAAAACTGTACTATAGTTAATATGGTTGGCAAGAACGTTGTCGGCAAGGCCATAGAAAAAGGCTACGTGCATCCAGAAGCCGTGTTGGACATCAGAGGTGTGCCTCACGCTCAAATCGTGAAACTCTAGGAACAAAAATTGCGATAGAATTGTGCTGAACTTTCCCCAATTTTCTCCAATAATGATGCGGCACCGCACGGGGCTGCAGGATTAGGCTAGAAACGACACACGACAAGAGTTTTCTGGGCTTGCCTGCTTCGGGAAAATGTGTTTTCCGTCCCGACGGGCAGGGCTTTTAAGGGGGAACAACTATTCCTTTTAGCCGAAGTCTGTTTGAGGTGCTCTGTTGGGCAAGAAGAAAGTCTTGAGTGAAGGGGAACTCGGCGAGATGGTTCTTCCATCCGCCAGCGACGGTTTAGGCGTGGCTGCGAAGCTGCTTGGTTTTGACCGTGTGATGGTTAAGTGTCAAGATGGTCGTGAGCGTTTGTGTCGAATTCGCGGTAAGATGAAGAGGCGTGTTTGGATCCGCGTGGGGGATGCTGTCCTTGTTTCTCCGTGGGATTTTGAGTCGGATAAGCGTGGGGACTTGATTTGGCGTTATACTCGTTCTCAGGCTGAGAATCTGCGTAGAGAAGGCTACGTGACCGTCAGCTCAGCTCAGCATTGAATTGGGTGGATTTTGACAGGTGTCGTTCAGAAAGCGCGTGGATAAGAGGCTTCTGAAGAAAGAGAAGGCGTACGAAACTGGACGGCTGATGAAAAACAAGAGAAGCGAAGAACTAGAGGTCTTGGAAGAGGTTTTTGACCGGTCCACGCTCATGGTTATATATGATTTTCTGAACGCAGGCGTGTTGAGCGACATCTACGGCGTGGTCAGCGCCGGAAAGGAATCGCGCGTTTACTGGGCAAAAGACACTGGCGGACGAGAATTAGCTGTCAAAATCTATCTGACCGTCTCAGCCGAATTCCGCAAAGGCATGCTTCCATACATAGAGGGCGACCCCAGATTCAAGGGCGTCAAGCATGATAGGCGTTCGCTCGTCTTCACTTGGGCTCGTAAGGAATACCGAAACCTGGAGCAGGCAGCCCGGGCAGGGGTCAGGGTGCCTAAGCCCGTTACTGTCAGAAACAACGTTCTGATAATGGAGTTCATCGGCAAAGATGGGAAGAGTGCCCCATCTCTGAAAGAGCAGCCTCCTGCAAACCCGAAGAGGATCTACGACGAGATCCTCGTTTTCCTGAAGAGGCTTTATGTCAAAGCTGAACTCGTACATGGAGATCTGAGCGAATACAACATAATGGTATGGAAGGGTCACCCGGTCATATTTGACGTTTCGCAGGCAGTCTCTCTTGCACACCCGATGGCAGACTTTCTTCTGCGCAGAGACTTGACGAATTTAAATAGGTTTTTTAGTCGGTTAGGCGTAAACGTTCTTCCAATGGAAGAATGCCACAGGAGAGTAACAGGACATGACCAAACCTAACACGCTTGTGAAGATACCAGCAGAACGAGTCGGAGTCCTAATAGGTCCAGATGGAGTGACAAAGAAGAACATTGAGGAGAGGCTTTCAGTCAAGCTTCAAGTAGACAGTGAGACGGGCGACGTCTCGATAGACCTTTCGGAAAAAGCCGCGGACCCGTCTATGCTGTTCAAGGCCAAAGATGTAGTGACCGCGCTGGGGCGCGGGTTCTCACCCGAACATGCATTTCGACTGATCCGAGATGAGGAGGCCATCTTGGACATCATAGACTTGAGAACCGTCTTTGGACGTTCAGAAACTGACATAAAAAGAATCAAAGGAAGAATAATAGGGATGAACGGGAAGACCCGGAACATCGTTGAAGAATTGACTGGTACCCATTTAGCCGTGTATGGCCACACCATCAGCATAATCGGCACAATCGAGCAAGCAGGAATCGCAAGAGAGGCAATCCAGATGCTGGTCAAAGGGAGCATGCATGCCACGGTATACAGGTTCCTGCACAGGAAACGCCGAGAACTCAAAAAGGAAATGCTGGAACTCTGGGAGAAACCTTCTGAAGAAAAATAGAATTGCCACTGCATTCAAAAAAGACCATTAAGGCATCAGACTTTCTCCCTTCTTTCAGGGGTCATGGCTGAGTATTACGGTGTAATGCGCTAAGAAGACTTGATGCTTCTTCCGACGTATCAGGCCAAACCGTTGAATACGAAAATCCTCATGTGTACCGCTAAAAAATTGAGGGAAAGGCAAAGTTACTTCATTTCTGCTTTCTGTCTTTCTCAATATAGTTGTTGCGGACCATCATAAAGCATTGGTGGCACTCAGCACTCAAGATCCAAATCATCTGGAATCAATGGGGCCAGAGTCGTCATCGCCCACCAGCCCAAGCTAGGATAAAGCTCGAATAAAAAGATATATCACTCAGGCACTTCTGTCTTGAGAAGAATGCTGAAACACGTTCGAGTCGTTCCGTTGGCTGCAGAGAGTTTCGGCGTGAGATCCATGTGTACCTTCGTCGAAACTCCCAGCGTGAAAATACTTCTAGATGCTGGAGTTTCGCTTTGCCCAAACCGCTTCGGCTTGCCGGCGCATCCTGAAGAGTTCAAGGCTATCGCTGAATGCCGCGAAAAGATTGCAAAAGCTGCTGAAGAAGCCGACGTTATCACGCTGAGCCACTATCATTTTGATCATCACACGCCCTCCTATGAAGACTGGGTCAGTCAGTGGACAGAGCAAACTGAAACTGCAAGACAAATCTACGAGGGCAAGACCGTCTTGATGAAGAACCCTCGGGAAATGGTCAACTACAGCCAGAGGCAGAGAGGATGGATGTTTCAGAAGACCGGGGGCAACTATGCCCAGAAGCTTCTGGTTGCGGATGGGAAAAGCTTCAATTTCGGAGACACGGGAATCAGGTTTTCAGAACCCGTCTTTCACGGACCGGAAAACTCCTTTCTAGGATGGGTTCTAATGGCCACCGTTGAGCACAGAGGAGACGTGTTTATGTTTGCGCCTGACGTTCAAGGTCCGATTTCGTCGCGGACGCTTCAGCTGATCATCAAAGAGAAGCCGCAGTTGCTTCTGCTCGGAGGGCCACCGTCCTACCTAATCGGTTTCAAGACTGACGAAAAACAAACACAGACTGCGATGGGCAACTTGCAGAGAATCGTTGAGCGGGTTCCTGTTACGATCTTGGAGCATCATTTATTGAGGGATGAGAATTGGAAGGAGCGATCAGTAGACGTTCTCTACCAAGCCCACGCCTCTGAACATACGGTTGTAACGGCAGCTGAATTTCTAGGGCAGCAAAACAGGTTTTTGGAGTCGTCGAGAAGAAGACTTTTCAACGAACAACCCCCGTCCGCAGAGTTCGAAAAATGGATGAAGAAGAGCATAGAAGCAAGACAGCGTTTGAGACCGCCACTGTAGGATCAGGCAATTCATCAGGGTGCAGGCTGCTCTTAGCCTGCAGTTCTGTTTGCACCGATTTTTCTTTCGTCTTCTTTCAAGTGTTCGATCATGCTCGCGGTTACTTCCTTCTCGGACCTGAGGGCGCCGATTGCATGATGTGTTCCGCCTGTCAGCAGGGCCATTTGCTCTGTAACCGAAAGGCCGTACGATTCTCGACCCCAGATGTGAGGGTTCGTGTTTACCACTATCACGTGGATTCCTTCGCGTTTGACGATTCTTGACATTGAGAATACATCCTTAACTGCCAAGTCCTCGTACTCTCTGACAGCGGCCAATGACTCGTCTATCTGGCGAATCTGGCCGGCTTCGATGCTTCTTTTCAACGGGATGTTGGCGCTGCCATCAGTCACTATCACCATGACGGGTATGGTTGAGGGATTTCTCTGTTTGGCCTCCTTCAGTACTTCCAACCCTTTTTGCATTCCAGCTGCCAGAGGGGTGAAGCCGCTGATGCGCATATTCACGAGTTTGTTTGCTACAACCCTTAGGTTCGTAATTGGATGCTGCACGACCTCTGCGTCTAGACCTTTCAAGGCAACTATTCCGACGCGATCTCTGCCTCGATAAGCATCGCTGTGGAGTCTGAGGAGCGCCTCTTTGACGGCTTCGACGTTGTATAGCATGGATCCGCTGAGGTCGATGACGAAAATCATGGTCAGCGAGGCTCTGCCTGATCTCAGGTTCTCCCTTATGTCTTCGAAGGAAACGTTCAGCGCCATGCCCGATGGTTTGTCTCGATCTTTTTGCCGACGTGCTGCTTCTCGGATTGTGGCTGAAAAATGAATGTCAGCTGGTTTTCCATGTGGAATCTCCCAGCCGTATGGTCTTCCTCGACCGAGAGTTATGACTAGTTGAGGACGCCTGCCGGTCAGTGCGCTTCTCTTCTGAGGGAGCTTGGTCTTTGTCATGGCCAAGAGAAACTTTGATGGCGATGTGACTCTTTCTCTGAGACTGCTAAGCAAAGTGTAGCCCTGGGTTACCCCGATAGAGCTTGCCACTTGACTGACTGTTGGATACGCCTTTTTTTCGCCCTTCCTGCTGTCCACTTGTTCCTCGTACGTTTCGCCACGAAGTTTATTGCTGCCAACTTGTAGGGAGTCGGTCACAGGCGCATCCTTTGGACTTTTCTTCAGTCTTTTCCCTATTCCCCAGACTCCGCCCGTGAATCGGCCCAGAAAAAAGTTCAGCCTTAGCTTCGCTCTTTGCAGCTTATCGAATTTTCCTTCTTTTCCTGCTTTCTCTTCTTCTTCATTCGAGGCGTCTTTCTTGACCCAAAACATGCCCTTTCCCTTCAATGAGCTCTTTTTCTGCATTTCCTCCTTCGTTTTCTCTCCACTTTTCTCAAACTTGAAGAGGTTCTTCGCGGAGGTTGAGAATACTTCAGCTATCTCCTGCGTCGTCGCTGGCTCCACGAATCCGCCTTGCCTCGTCCTGTGGCCAAGCGCCAACTCCGCGGCCACTAGAACGTCGTTGAATGTCACCGCGGTCCTGTTCTCGAACGCGGCAAGCGTGGACGCTGACTTTGCGATGACTATGTCAGGTCGCAGTCCGTCGACTTTTAGGTCAAGGCAAGCTTTCGAAATGCTAGTCAGCACATCTTGTGAGAGGGCGACTTTCGGCAGGGTCTCTCTTGCCTGCTGTATTCTCTTTCGAATTTCTTCTTGCATCGGCTTGTATTTTACGTAGAAGCTTTCTGGTTGGGCTTCGAATTCCATGTTTCTCTTGATTATTTCCACCCTGTCATCGATCGAGGTTATGCTTTCAGCGTTGATCGACAGGGGGAACCGGTCGAGGAGCTGTGGTCTCAGCTCTCCTTCTTCGGGGTTCATGGTGCCTATGAATATGAACCTTGATGGGTGGCTGACGGAGATGCCTTCCCTCTCCACTACGTTCCACCCCGTGGCTGCTGCATCCAGCAGATCGTCGGCGATGTGGTCTGGCAGAAGGTTGACTTCGTCCACGTAGAGAACGTTCTGGTTTGCTGCGGCGAGTATTCCTGGCTCAAGGGCCAGTATACCCTGCTTTATTGCCTTCTCCACGTTCAGGCTTCCGATCAGGCGGTCTTCAGTTGCGCCCAGGGGCAGTTCGACGATGGTCATGTCCCTTTCTTCAACTTGCTGGTTCTGGCCCTTTCGGTTTTTCTCGCTGCAGACTGGGCACATGTTTGACGGGTCGTCTGGACTGCAGTTGAATGGGCAGTCTTTGATGACTCTTATCTTGGGCAGAATGTCTGCCAACGCGCGGACGATGGAGCTCTTTCCTGAACCCTTCGGTCCCCTTATGAGTACTCCGCCTATCTTGGGGTTTATTGCGTTGATCAGGATTGCCAGCTTAAGTTTGTCCAGCCCAACTATGGCGGAGAACGGAAAGACCAATCTCTTCCTTGCCAAGGTTTCTGCAACTCTTGTTCAGTAGTAGCAGTCATGTTTTGCCTATTAGTTTTTACCCGATCGTGCAACTTATCTCTAGCGCACGGCAAGAAATCTTGGCGAGTTGACCCAAATCTATTAACGGTGAAAAGCGCGAATAGCTGACCTACCCGCCAGTTTTTTGCTTTCAGCATGAACCTCTCATGCACGTTTTGGGCTTCAAGGTGGCATTGCGTTGCTGGAAATGTCACAGCTCAATATTCGACCACGAAAAAAAGATAAGCCATGATTGAAGTTAAGAAGTGCCCCGAGTGTGGTTCTGAGATGGAAAAGGGGTTCTTGATCGCTCGTTTGTTCTTCTGGAGTGCGGAGCCTCATGATAACATTGCTGCTTATGGCCTTGGCATGTCTTCACCGAGGGAGTAGAAATAATAGCAAAGGGAAGCTTCACTTCAATTGCAATGTGGAAGCTTATCGATGCAGGAAATCCAAACTCGTTCTATTCAACTGTGGAGGAATGGACAATGAGCGAAGTTAAGAGGTGTCCAAAATGCGGTGGAGAGCTTGAGAAGGGTGTTATTCAGTTATCTCTACGCGGCAGTGACATTATTTTTTGGAACGCGGAGGATATTGAAGAGAAACTGATCTCGCAGTATTGGCCTTCGCAAATGCGTGATCTTTCTGCCTGGCGGTGCAAGAAATGCCAACTTGCCGCTTTTCTATATGGGAAAAACAAAGGTGTTGAACCATGAATGAAGAGACGGTATGCAAAATCATTCGAGTGAAAGTGAACAAGCCACTCGAGTCAAATCCCACTGAAAACAAGCCTAAACCACAGTCGGATTGACCATTAGTCCTTATCTCTGAGGGAAAGCGGGAAACCGTAACCTCAATATCTCTAGAATATGTGAACAAGCCCTAGAATCAATCATAGACTACATGCAACCTCAAAATCAAACCAGTTCCGAAATTCTCTGTAAAGCCTTTTTCCAAAAGGGTTTGGTGAGGGCCGGGACCGGGATTTGAACCCGGGCGCTAGGCTCCACAGGCCTATAGGCTACCAAGCTACCTCACCCCGGCCACTTTTTGGATGACTCCGGTTGCTTTTTCTGTGGCAGCCAACTCATTTACGTTTCCTCAGAAATATTAACTCATCCTTCTGGCAAACGTATTCAAAGCCTACTTCCAACAGTGATTTAACTTCGTCAGGTTGCTGAACAACTTTGACTGTCCACTCTTCGCTTGTCGGTTCAAATATCGTGCGTTCAATGTTTATGTATATCTCCGTGTTCCGTAACTCTTTATGCCCTTAGAAATCTTTGACGTAGTAAGGATCTCTAGTTTTGTGATAGAGCATTGTAGCCTTTCAGTGTCGCAATGTGTGAAAGGATATTTGTAGTAGTCTAGGGTTTTGAAGCTTAGCGGCTAGACGCTTTCGAGCTTTGGTGAAAGTGGTTTTCATGGAGTTTATTGAGGATTCACCAAAGACTTTCTGGCTATCCTTTGGCAGCGCATTGAGCATATCTATAAGCTTTTGGCTGATTTTCCACATTCTAGGCTTTGAACCTTTTTCTGGTGTGTTCAAGACTATAATGTTCTTTTCCGCGTCTATGTTGATCCATTCAAGCCTTTTGGCTTCACCGCATCGCATCGCAGTTTCTTTGAGCGTTTGAAGAAACGTAGCTACTTTCTTGCCGGAACCAGATATTAGCGAGTCTATCTCTGATTCTTGCGGTATGAAAGGGAATTTCTGAGTTACATTGGTTTTTGGCTTTTCCCATTGTTGACCGTTCAGTTTCAAGAATAGGCT